>NZ_JBVJMD010000053.1:0-53232 GCF_055584385.1 Streptomyces sp. NPDC104096 | reverse complement strand
GCCGGTACGAGCTCGTACCGGCCCCTCCCCCGCCTCGGTCACCCCGGCCAGGTGCCGGTCAGTCGGCGGGTGGCCGTCGCGCCGCCCCGTTGGACGGCCGCCTTCACGCCCCCGAAGATGGCGCCCTGCAACACGGCGGCGGCGAGGATCTCGCCCCAGGCCCGTTCCTCGTCGGTGGCGTCGGGGGCGTCCGTGTCCTGTCCGACGACTTTCCACGTCTGCTTGAAGAGACCTGCCGCGATCATGCCGGCGAGGACTCCCAGACAGAGTCCGACCGGCTTGTAAGCGATCTTGGATGCTTTCATGGCTCAGCCCTTCCGCCGCCACAGCAGCCATCCGGCACCTGCCACCGCGGTGGCGGTCACCAGCACGCCCCGGTAGTCCCGCGACAGGCGCAGGCCCAAGGCGGCCCCGTCCCGTACCGGCCCGGGTGCCTTCTCGGCCCACCGCCGGTGCATGGGTGCGGCGCTCGTACCGGGTCGCCCGCCACCGCGCTCCGACGCGGACAACGGCTGCCGCGCCCGGGAGGCGACCGCGGCGGACTTCACCCGCGCCCGCCTGGCCCTCAGGACAAGCCGCTCTCTCAGCACCGCGGCCCTGGTCGCGGCTTGCTGCCCGATCCGGACGGCCTTTTCCTGGGCACGGGCCTTGACGTCGGTCTTGGCGGCGAGCGCCGCCACCGTGGCTCCCAGTTCGTGCCGCGTCCGCTCGACCTGCTCGCGCAGTTCCTCCGGAGTTCGAGCGGGGGCCCCTTCCTCAGTCGGTCGGGTCATCGGCGCGCCCTCTCCTTGATCTCGGCCACATCGGCCTTCACGTCCTCGATCGCCTGCACCGGCGCGGGTGGGGCGGCCTGTGCGATCTGCCTCTTGCCGCGCAGCGCCAGCACCGCCGCGACCGCGCCGAGGACCGCGGTCACGATCAGGCCTGCGGCCCACACCGGCAGTGGCACGGCCAGCGCGCCGATCGCCGTGGCCACCAGAGCCTGAAGCATCAGGAAACCGACGACGCCGGCACCTCCGAACAGCCCACCGCCCCGGCCGTAGCGCCTGCCCTTCTCCTGCATCTCCGCCTGGGCAAGGCGGAGTTCACCCCGTACGAGCTCCGTCAGCTGCTGCGAGGCACGCTGCACGAGTTCGCCCACCGGCTCGGTCCCGGCCGGCCGCGGACCGTAGCCGGGCTCCGGTTCGGTGCCGTACGCCATGGCTGTCACCTCCTGTCTCTGTCGCTCCGCACCCGACTGCGCCGGAGCGGGGTCCAGTGAGCACACGGGTACCCCGAACCGGCGGATGACGACATCGCAATCGAAGGCGTTCGCGTCCGGGCAGGCAGGCCGGCGCACCGCGAGCCGTCGTCGCTCGCCCGGCCGGGGAAAAGCCTTGAGTCTCCGGTGACTGGAGACGGCAGAGTTCGGGACATGGACGCGACGACCCTCCACTCGATCGGGGAACTCTCCCGTCGGACCGGCCTGTCCGTGCGGACGATCCGGTTCTACGCCGATTCGGGGGTAGTGGCGCCGACCACCCGAAGTCCCGCCGGCTATCGCCTCTACGACCTCGACGCCCTGGCTCGCCTGGAACTCGTCCGCACCCTGCGCGAGTTGGGATTGGACCTGCCCACGATTCAACGGGTACTGGACCGCGAGCTGTCGATGGCGGAAGTCGCCGCGGCACACGCGGACGCCATCGACGTCCAGATCCGGACGCTGCTCCTGCGTCGGAGCGTGCTGCGCGTCGTGGCCGGACGGGGGTCCAGTCCCGAGGAGACCGAACTCATGCACAGACTCACTCAGTTGTCCGGCGAGGAACGCCGACGTCTGATCGACGATTTCCTGGAGGGCACGTTCGGCACGGAGGACGCCGACCCGGCCGCGGTGGCCATGGTTCGCGCCGCCGCTCCCGACCTGCCCGGTGACGCGACCGCCGAGCAGGTCGCCGCGTGGGTGGAGCTCGCCGAGTTGGTCGGTGACGAGGATTTCCGTACCCGGATGCGACGGACGGCCATGTTCCAGGCCTCGGGGCGCGCTCTCGGCATCGAGAGCGCCGCCGGCGAGGAACTGATGACGTTCACCCGCCGGACGGTTGCCGAGGCCGTGGAGTCGGGCATGGACCCGCTCGGTGACAGGGCCGCCTCCGTCGTCGACGACCTCGTGCACCGCTTCGCCGAGGTGTTCGCGCGCACCCCCGACACGGAATTCCGCGACTGGATGGCGCGGGAGTTCGAAGAGGCGCACGATCCCCGGGTGGACCGCTACTGGCGGCTGGTGTGGATCGTCAACGGCTGGCAGGTGGTACCGAGCCTGCTCCCGGTGTATCCCTGGCTCGTCCGGGCCCTGCGGAATGCGGCCGCGTTCTGATCCCGTCCTCTTCGCGGCGGGCCTCGTGCTCGACGGAGGCGACGCCCCGGTCGGCGCCCAACTCCAAAACACCTGAACGCCCTTGTGCAGGAAGCGGCTTCCATGAACTGACGGGTCTACACGAATGACCGCGAACACCGCGAAGCTCCCGTACCAGCCGGTAAGTCGTTCAAACCGATATAAGCTCCGGCTGCACTTGTTCACTTCACCCGGGGGGATCCCCTTGCGCACGCGTCTTGCCGCTTCAGCCGTCACCATCGCCCTCGCAGGCGTCTTCTTCAGCGCACCGGCCGCATCGGCGGCGACACTGCCGTCCACCAACACGGCCCACCGCTGCGTCCACCACACCACCGGACAGTGCGGCTGGACCCATCGCCAGAAGCCGAAGGACAAGTACGAGACGGCGAAGTGCAAGGACGCCTCCGTCTCGTACTCGCGGCACTCCCAGGGCACCTGCTCGCACCACAGCGGCGTCCGGTACTGGTTCAAGTAGACCCACTGGACCCACCACTACGCTGATGCGCCGCCGCCCGCCCATGGCAGGCGGCGCGTCCGCGTACCCCGCCAGAGCGCGGCCATCAGCCAACTCGCCACCGCCATCGCGACGTTCGACAAGACCATCGACCCCGCCGCGCTCGTCGCCTCCATCACCACGGCGATCGAGACGGCCGTGGGCGAGGTCGTCATCCACCTCGACACCACACCCTGGGACCGCCACCCCCTGGGACAAGGAGCGCAGGGACGACCCGTCCGTCGCGGTCTCGATCGAACAGGGCAGGATCGTGCTGCCGGGTGACCCCGGACCGGGTGCCCGGCCCTGTCCCGACCGCGAGATTCCCTGGGAGGAACGACATGCCGTTCCGTTGCGCCGTACTCGACGACTTCCAGAACGTGGCGACCGCGTACGCCGACTGGACGGCACCGGGCGACCGCGTGGAAGTCGTCTCCTTCACGGAGCACTTCACCGACGAGGACGATCTCGCCGCGGCCCTCGCCGACTTCGACTGCGCGGTCACCCTGCGCGAGCGAGTGCCGTTTCCGGCCACCCTGCTCGACCGCCTGCCCCGCCTGAAGCTGCTGATCGCCTCCGGAATGCGCAACTCGGTGATCGACTACGCGGCGGCGAAGGCCAACGGCGTCACCGTGTGCGGCACCGAGAGCTCCTCCACCCCGCCGCTCGAACTCACCTGGGCACTGCTCCTCGGGCTCGCCCGCGGCATCGTCCAGGAGAACAACGCCCTGCGCGAGGGCGGCCCCTGGCAGTCCACCGTCGGGGCCGACCTGGCCGGCCGCACGCTCGGGCTGCTCGGCCTGGGCAGGATCGGCAGCCGGGTGGCCCAGGTGGGGCTCGCCTTCGGCATGGACGTCACCGCCTGGAGTCAACACCTCACCGCGGAGCGCGCCGAGGAAGTCGGCGTACGCCTCGCCCCTTCCAAGGAGGCGCTGCTCGCGAGCAGCGACTTCGTGTCCGTGCACCTCGCGTCGAGCGACCGTACCCGCGGTCTGCTCGGGGCCGCCGAACTCGCCCTGCTCCGGCCGACCGCCTATCTGGTCAACACCTCTCGGGCCGCCATCGTCGATCAGGACGCGCTGCTCGCCGCGCTGCGCGAGGGCCGTATCGCCGGCGCGGGTGTCGACGTCTTCGACGTGGAACCGCTGCCCGCCGACCACCCGATGCGCACCGCGCCGAACCTGCTCGCCACCCCGCACCTGGGCTATGTGTCCCGCGCCAACTACGAGCGCTACTACGGCCAGGCCGTGGAGAACATCCGGGCCTACCTCGACGACGCCCCGGTCCGGGTCCTCGGCTGACGTGCCGAGGTGAGCACCGGCGGCGAATGACCCCGGCGGGCGGGTGGCCCGCCGGGGTCACCCGCCCGCCGGGGCACGGGCCGCGGCCGGTCCCGCTCCGCGTCGTGCTCTCACGCGGCGGAGCTGTCGGCCTCCATGGTCATGCGGGCCACATGGAGTGCCAGGTAGGAGACCTCGTCCTCGCTCAGCCGCCGCCCCAGACGCAGTTCGACGATCGTCGCCAGCTGCTCGGCGGTGTGCGTCGCGTCCGGGTAGTACTGGCGGATGCCCTTACCGATCGTGGACTCCTGGCCCGTCAGCTGCTGACGCTGCTGGATCCGCACGAAGAGGTAGCGCACGTGGGTGACGAACCGCGCCACGTTCATCGACTCGTGGGAGACGTCCACCCCGTACCGCTCGCGAACGACGGCGAGCATCTGCTGGATGACCCCGGTCATCGTGTACGTGAACGACAGGTCGCCCGAGACGAATCCCGCGTTGACCAGGTGCAACGCGAGCGCGATCGCCTCGGAGGCGCCCAGTTGCGGCTCCACGCGCTTGTTGATGGCCCGCAGCAGGCGCTGTGCCTGGGCGTACTCGGTGGCGTACAGGGTCTGGACCTCGGCGCGCAGCGGGTACTCGATGACGGTGCCTTGCCTGGCCCGTTCCAGCGCGCCGGCGACATGGTCGGCGACGGCGATGGCGAGGGTGGGGCGAGTGGACTCGCGCCCCTCGATGCCGACTTCCTCCAGGGCGCTCACGACGGCCTGGAGGACCTCTTCGCTGATGAGGGCGAGGGCCTCGCCGAGGCATTCGGGGTCGTGGTCGGACTCGTGGTCGGACTGGTGGTCGGGGCTGTCGGTGGGGACGAAGACGCGCTCGATCAGCGCGGAGTCGACGGGCTTGCCCTGGTGGGAGCTGAAGCCGATGCCACGCCCGGTGAGGATGACCGGCCGGCCCTTGTCGTCGCTCGCGAGGACCACGTTGTTGTTGAGGACACGCAGAGCCTTCACCGCAGGCCCTCCCTTCTGTCCGTCTCCATCCTCTCCCGAACCGACGCGGCGCGCGCACGCCTCCCGTGAGGGAGGCGTGCGCGCGCCGGTCCGACGGCGGGTGATCACCGCCGCACGGTCACCACCCGGGCGCCGGCGGTGACGTCCTGCCCGGTGTGGGGCACGACCGAGGCCATGTCCGCGGTGTTCAGGACGGTCATGAGGACGACGGTCGGGTGTCCCGCGGCGTGCACGGCGCCGAGGTCGACCTCGGCGAGGAGGTCACCGGCCGAGACCTTCTGGCCGGGCTCGACGCGGACGTCGAAGCCTTCGCCCTTCATCTTCACCGTGTCGATGCCGATGTGGACGAGCACCTCGACACCGTCCGCGGTGCGGATTCCGAACGCGTGGCCCGTGTTGGCGACGGTGATCAGCTCGCCGTCGACCGGGGCGACGACGTGGCCGTGGGCCGGTTCGATGCCCACGCCCTCACCGAGCGCGCGGGAGGCGAAGACCGGGTCCTCGACTCCGCCGAGGCCGATCACGTGCCCGGAGACCGGCGCCGCGAGCTCGAGGTCCGCACCGGCAGCGGCGGGAGCGTCCGCCGTGACGGTGCCGGCGGAGGCACCGGTGGCACCGACGGTCACGAGCTCACGCTCGGCGGCCGCCGCGGGGGCGCCGACGGTGACGAGCTCACGGTCCTCGGCCACTGCGGCCTCGGCGGGAGCGGCGACCTCACCGCGGGCGGCGGCCTCGGCCGCGTCACGCTCGGCGTTGGCCTCGACGCGCTCTTCCTTGGTGCGGTAGTCGGAGAAGTACACGAGAGCCATCGAGGTGAAGAAGGCCGCCGAGATCGCGATGATGTACTTGATCATCGGGTCGAAGACCGGGATGGTCAGCAGGGAGGTGAAGGCGAAGGCCTCGGTGTTCACGCCGCCGAGGAGGCCGATGATCACACCGCCCACGAGACAGCCGACCAGCATGCGCGGGTAGATCCGCTTGAAGCGCAGGTGGATGCCGTACAGCGAGGGCTCGGAGATACCGCCGAGCAGACCCGCGGCCAGGGCACCGGTCGCGGTCTGGCGCATCATCGTCTCGCGGTGACGGATCGAGAGCAGCAGGACACCGGCGGTCGCGCCGAAGCAGGCGAAGTTCCACGTGCCCATGGGGCCCTGGATGAAGTCGTACCCGAGGGTGTTGATGTTGACGAGCATGAGCGCGTTCAGCGGCCAGTGCAGACCCAGCGGCACCAGGAACGGGTACAGCATCGGGATGACGATGGCGAAGACGATCGGGGCGTGGCCGTTCAGCCAGGACAGACCCGTGCCGAGACCGTTGCCGGCCCAGACGCCCATGGGGCCGATGAGGAAGGCGGTCAGCGGGATCATGATCAGCATGCTGAAGAACGGCACGAAGACCATCTGCACGTTCTCGGGGAAGATCCGCTTCAGGCCCTTGTAGACCAGGGCGAGCAGGGCGACCATCAGGAGCGGCACGAACACCTGGCCGCCGTAGTCGTTGAGCTGCATCGGCAGCCCGAAGACGTGCGCCACGGACTCCGAGGTGCCCAGCGTCGAGTTGACGTGGGTGACCACGCCGGGGGTCTTGGAGCCGATCATGCCCGTGAAGTTCGGGGTCATGACCGCGGCCATGACGGTGGCGCCGACCCATGGGTCGATCTTCAGCTTCTTGGCCGCGTTGTAGGCGACCATGATCGGCAGGAAGTACAGCACCGAGCGCCACATCGCGTCGACGAACACCCAGGTGGCGGACTTGTCGGCGGAGCGGAAGTCGACCACGCCGAAGGCGTCGAGCATGGAGGCGATCGCGATGATCAGCGAGGCGCCGAGCAGCACGCCCAGGAGCGGGCGGAACGAGTCCGAGAGGTACTCGAAGAAGTTGTCGAGCCAGGCGTAGCGCCCGCGACCCTTGGCACGGACCTCGGCCTTGACGTCCGCGTCGGACTGCGGGCGGGGGGTGGCGCCGCTCTTCATCGACGGCAGGTTCATGATGTCGGAGTAGACGCCGGCCACGGCTCCGCCGATGACGATCTGGAAGCGGTCGCCGGACTGCGGCACGGTGCCCATGACCCCGTCGAGGGCGTCGAGCGCGGCCTGGTCGACCTTCTTCCCGTCGTGGAGCTGGAAGCGCAGTCGCGTCGCGCAGTGCGTGAGGCTCTCGATGTTCTCGGGGCCGCCGACGCCGCGGAGGATCATCTCCGCCAGCGCAACGGGTGTGCGTGTGCTCATGGGTGCGTCCTAACATCCCTGGTTCTTGTGATCCTGCGTCGGTCTTCGATCTCTCCCGCCCGGACCGGGGCAGCAAAAAAGGCCCGGGCAGCGCACAGGGGCGCCACCCAGGCCTTGCCTCCCACCGGGCCGGTCCGCCGTCGTCACCTCACGGGAGGCGACGACGATGGCGTCCATAGGGAGTAACAATCCTGCGATCGGGTTCGATCGGTAATGACTATAGCAGCGAAACGGTGTCATAGGAAGAAACTCTTACGGACCGGGCAAACGGTCGATCTGCTGATAGATCGCGACACTCCCGACGACGGGGCATCTCCGCGACGGCCGCGACGGCTGCTTCTGAAGCTGACACGCAGGGACGTGGCCGACGGGGGCCGGAGCCATGAAGGCTCCCGGCCCGCTGGTGCCAGGTGGTTGCGTGGAGGACTTCCGAACCTCGATCAGAAATCGAGCGGGCCATAGTGTCGCACGGCGCCGACCGACGGGGCCAGCACCCGCCGTCCCGCCCTCTCGTACCGGGCCGGCCCCTCCGGTGTCACGACCGGCACGACGCCGGCCCCGCCGACGACGCCCGGCCCTCGCCCCCCACCGCCGATGCGCGCCCCGAAGGCGAGACGGTGACCGGTCCGGAGGCGTCCGGGACGGTGGCGGCGACGGGCGAGGGTGTGACGGGCCTCGCAGTCGGCGACGAAGTCGCCGCTTACCTCCCGGACGGCGGCGGATACGCGCAGTACGCCCTCGCGCCGGCGCCTTTCGCCCTCCCCCTGCCAGAGCCGGGTCCCCGGGACGCCTCGCCGGCGCGCCCTCGCCGCGCCGGGTCGGGCCGCGTCGGGCCGCGTCGGGCGCCGTGCGGATCGACATCACGGCCGAGTGCGACCTGGCCGACGCGGCGGAGGCCCACCCAGTGCTGGAATCGGGCGAGAACACGGGGAAGGCCGTACTGCGCGTCCGATCCTGAGTCCAGGGAGATCCGAGTCCAGCGATACGTGTCCAGAGATAAGTGTCCAGAGATACGTGTCCAACAGTCCGCGACCTGGTGTAGATCGATCCATATCGCGGCGGACCTCACAGTAGGGGGTCCCCGGCCGCGTGGCAATGGCGCGCGCAAACGATTCATTCGCGCGGTGCGAGACGGCCTGCCTGCCGACTCCCCTCCACCGCAGGCCCCTTGGGTCAGACGGACCGGCGCGCCACACCGCCCGGCCCGCCCTCCGCCTGCGATCACACGCGCCGGCTGCACGCGCGGGCGCCACCGACCCGACGCGTGCGGCCCGCGGCGCCGTTCGCGGGTCGGCCGTGCGGCTTTCCCTGCCCCAGGAGACGACTCGGGCTCCGCGTAGCGGCCAACCATGCCCGCGGTTGCCCCAGTTGGTTCGTGAATTGTTTTTTGTCCCAGGCATTGCCGAGGCACAGCAAACACCCTACGGTGAGGGCCGTCGCCGAGTGGATCGATCTACGCGACGCCGCGAACAGCGGACGGACCGCGTTCCGGCGTCTCGACGGAGGCCGACGAAGCTCCCGGACAGTCCGATCACCCCCGTGGCTCCGCCATGCGCGGCAGCGACCACTCCCAAGAATTGAAACGTTTCAAGGAGAGAGTGTTGTCTGAACAGAGAACCGCGAGAGCAGCGAGCAGCAATCTGCGCACCGGCGCGACGCTCGTGGCCGCCGCACTGCTGACCATGGGTCCCACCACCGTCGTCACCGCGTCGGCCGACAGCGGATCCGCGGCCGACTGCTCGACGGTCCCGTGGATGGACACCCACAAGTCGGCCGACCGGCGGGCCAGGGCCCTGCTCGCGGCGAGCACCCTGCACCAGGAGTACCGCTGGCTCGTGGAGCAGCCGGCCAACAGCCCCGCCCAGACCACCTTCAGCGGGGTGACCTATCCGGTCCAGGTCGACTGCACGCCCACCGTCGTCTACACCGACGGCCCCGAGGGCGTACGTGCCGGAGAAGGCGTGACGACCTTCCCGGCACAGCTCTCCCTGGCCGCCGGCTTCAACGAGGACACCGCCTACGCCAAGGGCCGGGCGGAGGGCAGCGAAGCCTTCGACAAGGGCAAGAACGTCATCCTCGGCCCCGGCGTCAGCGCGGGCCGCACGCCCCTCGCGGGCCGGACGCCGGAGTACTTCGGCGAGGACCCGGTCGTCAACGGCGTCCTCGCGGGCGCCCAGACCCGCGGCATCCAGGGCAACGAGGACAAGCCGGTGCTGGCCGACCTCAAGCACTACGTCGCCAACGAGCAGGAGACCGACCGACAGACCAGTTCCTCCAACGTGGACGAGCGGACCCTGAAGGAGATCTACGAACTGCCGTACGGGATCGCCCTGAAGCAGGGCGGGGCCGAGAGTGTCATGTGCTCGTACAACCAGGTCAACGGCGTCTACGCGTGCGAGAACCCGCTGCTGAGGAACAGCCTCAAGGGCGAACTGGGCCTGGACGGCTATGTGATGAGCGACTTCGGCTCCGTCCACTCCACGGCCGCCTCTCTCAAGGCCGGTCTGGACCAGGAGTTGAACCGTCCCATCCACTTCACCCCGGACAAGCTGGACGCCGCCCTCGCCGCCGGTGAGATCACGCGGAAGGACGTCGACGACGCGGCCTTCCGCGTGGTGCGCTCGTACATCCGCGGCGGGCTGTTCGACCACCCGTTGCCCTCGCAGCCGGTGACGGACGCCTCGACGCCCGCCCACAAGGCCCTGGCCCGGCAGATCGCCGAGGAGGGCTCGGTGCTGCTGAAGAACAGCGGCGACACCCTGCCGCTCGGCAACCGGCACAAGAGGATCGCGGTGATCGGCTCGGCCGCCTCGAACACCCCGGCCGCCGGCCTGAACGCCAGGCAACTGTGCAGCCTGCCGCTGAACTTCGGCGGGACCGCGTCCGGCCGCAACACCATGTCCTGCGAGGACATGGTCGCGCCGCTGGACTCGATCCGTGAGCGGGCCGCCGCGGCCGGCGCCGACGTGGTCTACGACGACGGCGGCGACCCGGCCCGGGCCGCGCAGGTCGCCGCCGGTGCGGACGCCACCATCGTGTTCGGCTACAAGCAGGTCGGTGAGTTCTCCGACCCGAAGGACCTGAGCCTGGACGCCGGCGGCGACGCGCTGATCGACGCGGTCGCGGGCAAGGGCAGGTCCACCGTGGTGGTGCTGGAGACCGGTACCGCGACCACGATGCCGTGGCTGTCCAAGGTCGACTCGGTGCTGGAGACCTGGTACCCGGGCGAGCAGGCGGGCCCGGCCGTCAGCGGGCTGCTGTTCGGTGACGTCGACCCGTCGGGCAAGCTGCCGCTCACCTTCCCGAAGTCGGAGTCGCAGCAGCCCGCGCACACCCCGGAGCAGTACCCGGGCGTGAAGGCCGCCGGTCAGTCGATCCGCCAGGTCGACTACGGCGAGGGCATGAAGGTCGGCTACCGCTACTACCAGGCGGAGAACCAGAAGCCGCTGTTCTCGTTCGGATACGGGCTGTCGTACACGAGCTTCGAGCTGTCCGGGCTGAAGGTGTCCACCTCCGGCGGCGCCGGCCGGGACGGACTGCGGGTGCGGTTCAAGGTGACCAACACCGGCAAGCGGACCGGTACCGAGGTCCCGCAGGTGTACCTGGAGCTGCCGGCCGCGGCGAACGAGCCGTCGGCGCGCCTGGTCAGCTGGGAGCGCGTGACCCTGAAAGCCGGTCAGAGCCGCACGGTCACCGTCCACCTGACGGTCGATCAGCTCGACGAGCAGCACCTGACGCAGTACTGGGACACCTCCCGCCACGCCTGGCGCACCCCGTCGGGCACCTTCACCGCCCACGTGGGGACGTCCTCGGACACCGCCCTGGCGGCGAAGTTCACGCTCGACAAGCACTGACGGTCGCCCACCACGCGCCCGCCCGTGTCCTCGGGCACGGGCGGGCGCGGCTCATCGCACGGGACGGAGAGACAGCGTGAGATCCTCCTCGGCACGACCACTCGGCCGCCGACACCCTCGATCGGCCGTGGCCCTGCTGACCTCGCTGGCGCTCGGCGCCGGTCTCGGCAGCGCTCCACAGGCCGCCGCCGGTACTCCGGCGCCCGCAGGCGACGTCTCCTCCTCGGGGTCGTTCGCCGATCCCGGCGCCGCGGACCGGCCGTTCTACCGCTTCTGGACCACCGGTGGCATGCTCACCGACGCCTCCGCCCGGCAGCAGATCCAGCAGATGGCCGCCGCGGGCGCCGGCGGGGTGGAGTTCAACCCGATCAGCGGCGGGGCCAAGTACAACGCGGCCGGCCAGGGTTGGGGGACGGACGCCTGGTCCGCCGCCTGAAGTCGGTCTACGACGCGGGCAGGGCGGCCGGCCTCCAGGTCGACCACATCTACACCCCCGGCTGGTCGGCCGGAACCACCACCGTCTCCCCCGACGGCGCGGGCTCCGACAAGCAACTCACCTTCGCAAGCACGGTGTTGAAGGCCGGGGAGACTCACTCCGGTGATCTCCCGACGTCCGGTCTGCCCAAGGGAGTCACCAAGCGCGAGCTCCAGGCGGCCGTCGCCTACCGGTGCGCCGACGACTGCTCGGAGAAGACACCGGTGCTGGAGCAGCGGAGCGCCGTCGACCTCACGTCGAAGGTCGCCGACGGCAAGCTCACCTGGACCGCCCCGGACGGCGGCACCTGGATGCTGGTGGCCGGCTGGATGACGGACACCGGGCACAGCGTCGGACTGGCGGGCACCGCGAAGACCACCTACCTGGTGGACCACTTCAGCACCGAGGGCTTCGACGCGATCGAGGACTACTGGCAGGACGAGGTCCTCACGCCCGAGCTGGCGAAGTCCATCGAGAAGTCCGGCGGCTCGATCTTCTTCGACTCGCTCGAACTCAACAGCAACGGCAACCAGGTCCGAGCCTGGACCGGCGACTTCCTCGAGGAGTTCCAGAAGCGGCGGGGCTACTCCCTCGTCCCCTACATCGCCGCGGTCGGTGTCACCGATCCCGCCTACGAGTTCGACGGTGACGTGGGCCGACGGGTCCGCGAGGACTACCGCACCACGCTGAGCGAGCTGTTCCGCGACAACCACCTCAAGCCGCTGCTGAAGTGGGCCCACCAGCGCCATCTGACGGTCCGCGGCCAGCCGTACAGCTCCTGGGGTCCCACGGCGATCGACACGCAGGAGATGGCGACCCTGCTGGACGTCACCGAGGGCGAGGACCGCTCCTTCGACTCCGGCAGCGACGTGGACCCGCTGCTCAACCGCAGCGCCGACGTCTGGCGTTCGCTCGCCAGCGCCGTCGCCCAGTCGGGCCGCGACCGGGTCTCCACCGAGTGCTGCGCGGAGGGCCAGGCCCAGCGGGTGGCCCGTTCGACCCTGGTCTCCCGGGTCGACCAGCAGGTCGTCAACGGGGTCAACATGTTCGTCTGGCACGGCTGGGGCGACAGCACCGAGGGCGCGGCCTCCTCCTGGCCCGGCTCCTCCCTGTTCGGCGGCGGTGTCGGCGACGCCTACGGGCCGCAGAGCCCGACCTGGTCGGACGACGCCACCCTCAACGACTACACGGCCAGGCTCCAGACGGTGATGCGGCGCGGTGAACTCCGCGACGACGTGGCCGTCTACCGCCAGGGCGGCGGCCACAGCAAGGACGGCGCCACCGGCGACGCCTACTTCACCGACCAGAGCCTCGCGCGGGCCGGCTATACCTACGGCTTCATGAACCAGGACCTGGTCACCGACAAGAACGCCGGGGGTCAGCCACGGTCGGCTGCTGTCGAGCAGCCTGTCGTACAAGGCGTTCGTCCTGAACAACACCGAGAACGTCGACCACGAGACGGCCCTCGACCTCGACTCCGCCCGGCGGATCCTGTCGTGGGCGAAGGCCGGACTGCCGATCGTCGTCGTCGGCGACCCCGTCCGGCGCACCCGCGGACTGAACCGGGGTTCCGACGCCGAGCCGCGCAAGGTGCTGGCCGAACTGCTTCGGCAGAGCGGCGTCCAGCAGGTCGCCGCCGAATCCGACGTCCTGTCCGCCCTGCGCACGGCCGAGGTCGAGCCCGCCGCCTCCTACCCGCAGACCTCGGACTTCCTGAACATCCGCCGCGAGACCGGCGACACCGATCACTACTACTTCTGGAACTCCGGCAAGGACCGCGAGACGACCACGGTCACCCTGACCGGCTCGGGCCGGCCGTACCGATACGACCCGTGGACCGGCAAGGTCACCCCGATCGCCGCGTACACCCGCACGGCCGACGGGGTCCGCGTCACGATCTCCGCCGCAAGCGGGGACGGTGTCCTTCTCGCCCTGACCAGGGGCAACGAGGACACCCCCAAGCTGCCGAAGGCCGACGTCTCGGTGCTCTCCACGACCGCGGACACCGCGGTGGTCGCGGACGACGGCGAGGTGCGGGTGCGGGCCTCCGCCCCCGGCACCTGCACCACCCGCCTGAGCGACGGCCGTACCGTCGTCTCCAGGGTCACTTCGGTCACCGCCGCCCGCCCGCTCACCGACTGGGACCTCGACGTACGGGCCTACGTCAAGGGCGACACCCCGAGCCGGACGCGCACGGAGGATCTGGGCACGTTCACCGTGACCGCGGGGCCGGACGGCACCCTGCCCGACTGGCAGCACATCGCCGGTCTGGAGAACCGGTCGGGCACCTCGACCTACCGCAGCACCCTCGACCTCGACTCCTCGTTCGCCGAGGACGCGGGCGCGTACCTCGACCTCGGCCAGGTCAAGGGCACGTACACCGTCGAGATCAACGGAAGGGCGCTGCCCGAGTCCGACCTGATCGACGCCTCCTCGATCGACGTCACCGGGTTCGTCGAGCCCGGCCGCAATCTCGTGGAGGTGCGTGTGGCGACCCTGCTCGGCAACGCCGCGTACAACGCCGGGCAGCCGTACGGTCTCGTCGGTCCCGTCGCCGTCAGGCCTCATGCCGAGCGGACCGTCTCCGGCAAGGGGCACTGACACACCGGGACACGGACTGTGAGACGCTGACCCGCGCGACCGGCCGGTGAAGGACCGACCGGCGCGCGGGTCCGACGGCTCGTCCCCCGGTGGGCACCCGCTCGCACGCGAGCGTGCCCGCGGGTGCCCGGGCCCCGCCGGACCGGCCCCCGGGTCCGCGTCCGACGGCGGGAGGGTCTTGCGCCCGGCCGATGCGCCGGGGGACGCTGCGCGCAACGGTGATCACGGGGAGGCTGTGTGTCAGTGGCCGGCAGGCGGCGCCAGGCCGTCACCATCCAGGACGTCGCGCGGGCGGCCGGTGTGTCCCGAGCGGCGGTGTCCAAGGTGATCCGCGACGCCGCCGGCGTCAGCCCCGCGATGCGCGCACGGGTCAACGCCGCCATCGAGGAGCTCAACTACCGGCCCAGTGTGGCCGCCCGGGCGCTGCGCGGGGCGAGTTACACACTCGGTCTGGAGGTCCCGCACCTGGGCAACCGCTTCCTGACCCAGATCGTGGACGGCGCCCTGGCGGCCCTGGAGGGCACCCGCTACCAGACCATCATCGCGCCGGCCGACGGCAGGGAAGGGTACGGCGCGATCGAGGCGCTGGCCGACCGCCAGGTCGACGGGATCGTGGTCGTCTCACCCCGGGTGGACGCCTCCTGGCTGGAGCGACTGGCGGGCTCCGTCCCGGTGGTCATGCTCGGCCGGCACCACCGATCCGTCCACTACGACACCGTGGTCGGCGACGACCTCGCGGGCACCGGTCAGGTGATGGCCTACCTGCTCGGGCTCGGCCACCGCAGCATCGTCCATCTGACCGAGGACTTCGCGGTGACCACACCCGGCAGCGGAGTCCCGCACGCCCTGCGGCTGCAGGGCTACGAGGAGGCCATGACCGCGGCGGGCCTGAAGGACCACATCCGGGTCGTGCGCACCGGGCAGACCGAGGAGCACGCGCGCGCCACCGTCGACGAACTGCTCGACACCCGGCCCTGGCCCACGGCCGTGTTCGCCGGACACGACCAGCTCGCCCTCGGCGCCCTGGCCGCGCTGGTGGAACGCGACGCCCTCGGTGAGATCTCCCTGATCGGGTACGACAACACGGATCTCGCCGCCCACCCCGCGATCTCGCTCAGCTCCGTCGACCAGCACGGCACCGAGATGGGACGGCGGGCGATCGCCATGCTGCTCGAACGCATCGCGGGCCGGGACGAGGCCCAACATCACGTCATCACCCCCTCGCTGACCGTCCGCCGCTCCAGCGGCCCGCCACCGGCCGGCTGAGCCGCCCGCGCTCACGGCGCGGTACGCCACGCGGCGTTCGTCCTGCCGCTCGTGCTCCTGGCCGCGGGGCTGGGACTCGTCAACGGTCCGGCGAGTTCGGCGTCCACGTCGTCGGTGTCCGAGGACGATGTCGGAGCGGCATCGGGCATCTCGAACATGGCGCGGTACATCGGCGCGGCGGCCTTCACGGCCGCCGTGGCGACGGTCGACGCGACGGTGGGCGAGTCGCAGCGCTCGGCGGGGGCCGGGGCTGCGGACGCCCTGGCGGCGGGCCTGTCCAGCGCGTGTCTGCTGCTCGCGGTCGCGACCGGGGCGGGCCTGCTGCTGTCGGTCCTGGCGGTTCGTGCCCGCCACCGCAGGGTCCGGCCGGGTGCCTACGGAGCAGCCGCGGCCTCGCACGCACTCACCGTGCCCGTCGAGGACCGGTGACGGCGCGACCGCTCGAATCGACCTCGGCGACCGGTGAGATCATCCCCTGGTTGGTCGGCGCTGCCTGGACGGACGCCCCTGAACCTGCCGACTCTTGAGGGACCCGTACCGGGCTGCGTGACACAGGCCACAGGAACTCCTCCGGTGTTGCGGAGAGAAGTGGTCGTGAGAGACGCAGAAGACGATGTGCGCCGCCGCGTGCGCGAAGGGGACCGCGAGGCGTTCGCCCAGTTGTACGAGGAGTTCGCCCGTGCCGTGTACAACCACGGTCTGCGGTTGACCGGCGACTGGTCGACAGCCGAAGAGATCATGTCCGAGACGTTCCTGACCGCCTGGCGCACCCGCGCGCAGGTGCACAAGGACGGCGGTTCGCTGCTGCCCTGGCTGCTGGGCATCGCCACCCACAAGGCGGACAACGCCCGCCGGGGTCAGCGCAGACGTCAGCTGTTCCTGGCGCGTCAGCCGCAGCCGCCCGCGGAGGAGGACTTCGCGCCCCGGACGGTCGGGCGCATCGACGACGCACGGCGCCTGCGTGCCGTGCACGCCGCCCTGGGCCGGCTGCGGCGCCAGGAACGCGAGGTCCTGGCCCTGTGCGTGTGGTCCGGCCTGGACTACCAGCAGACGGCCGAGGCGCTGGGCATCGCCGTAGGCACCGTACGTTCCCGCCTTTCGCGGGCCCGCAAGAAGCTGGCCCGCCTCGCGGAGGAGGACCGGGAACCACCCGTCACCCGCGGAGAGATGACAAGTGCGGCCGCGATCGCGGCCCTGCCCGTACGGGAGGAGCTCACATGAACGACGGCGACCGCGAGGAGATCGCGCGCCTGCTGCCGGCCCCGGCCGACTGGGACCTTCCGCGCGAGCAGCACCTTCGTCACAAGGAACTGCTGATGCAGCGCATCGACCGAGACAACGACCAGGAGCGGGCGACCCGTACCCGCCCGGCCCGCCGGCTGCTGCGGCCCGCGCTCCTGGCCCCGGTGACCGCCCTGACCCTGGCCGGCGCGCTGGCCGCGGGAGTCGCCCTGAACGGCGACGGCGGGACGTCGCCCGGCACCGCTTCGCACCGTGGTGCGGCCGCGGACATGCGGCCCGCCGCGGCGCTCCTGGGCCGGATCTCCGCCGCCGCCGGGGAACGCACCGGGCCCGAAGTACGGGACGACCAGTTCGTCTACACCCGGGAGAAGGCCCGCGGTGCCGACCTGACCAGCGGGAAGGCCGTCCTCGGCCCGCTGGAGGACCGGGAGGTGTGGGCCGCTCAGGAACAGGGGCCCCTGCGCAGGCTCGGCCTGGTGCGGGAGGGCGGTGAGACGCTGCCGATCAACGCAGAACTCGGTGACACCGACGGCACCCCGGCCGGCCTCGGCCGGGCCACCTACCGCTGGCTCGGCTCGCTGCCCACCGACCCCGACAAGCTGCTGGCCTATCTGTACGCGAACACCCCGCACGCCGAGGGCCGGGGACGGGACCAGGCGGTGTTCGAGCAGATCGGGGCTCTGGTCGGCGGAATGATGCCGCCCGACACGGCCGCCGCGCTCTACCGGGCCGCGGCGAAGATCCCCGGCGTCACCGCGGCCCCGCGGGCACACGACGCGATCGGCCGCCGGGGGCTCGGCATCGCCCGCGACGACACGGGCTACGGGGTACGGACCGAGTGGGTCTTCGACGCCAAGGACTACTCCTATCTCGGCTCCCGCAGCTACCTGATCAAGGACACCTCGTACGGGAAGTCGGGCACGCTGCTGTCCAGTGAGGCCGAGCTGGAACTCGCCGTCGTCGACAAGGCCGGTCAACAGCCCTCGGACGCGGACCGTATCCGGACCGGGCCCCGGAGCTGACCGACCGCCCTCGGAGGGTCCCACAGCTACGCTCCGGCCCCCCCGCCGCCCATTTCACGGCAGGGGGTCGGAGCGTACGGAACGGCCCGAACGGACCCCGAGTCAGGTCGAGTTGCGTTCGACCAGCCGGGGCGGGAAGACCAGCCGGCGGTGGGTGTGGCCGGGGCGGTCCTCGTCGAGCAGGAGTTCCGCGGCGGCCTTGCCGAGGTCGTACCCGCCGACGTGCACCGAGGTGAGCGGCACGCCCGCGGTCGCGGCCGAGTGGATGTCGTCGTACCCCACGATCGCGAGGTCGTCGGGTACCCGCAGCTTCGCCCGGAAGGCGGTCTGCATGACACCCAGCGCGAGCAGGTCGTTGGCGCAGAAGACCGCCGTGACCCGCTCGCTCGCCGTCAGCAGCTGTTCCCCGGCGCGCCGCCCCTGGTCGACGGTGAACGCGCCGGCCTCGACGATGTGCAGGACCTCGCCCGGGCGGCCGGCCCGCTCCAGCGCCTGACGGCTGCCCGCGAGGCGGTCCTTCGACTGGCGCATGTGCATCGGGCCGGTGATGAAGGCGATGCGCTCATGGCCGCGGGCCAGCAGGTGGGTGATCGCCGAGTCGGCACCGGCCACGTCGTCGACCGCGACGGAGCAGACGTCCGGGTAGGTCTCGGCGTTGTCGAGGAGGACCACCCGCAGCCCGCGGGCACGCAGGCCCTCCAGCCAGTGGCTGTTGAGGTCCGCGGGGGTGATCAGCACGCCCGCCGCGTTCTGCTGGGCGAGCAGTTGCAGGTAACGCTCCTCCTTGTCCGCGAGGACGTCGGTGTTGCACAGCATCACCGTCCGGCCCTCGGCGTGCAGCAGGTCCTCGGCGCCGCGGGCGACATCGGTGAGGAAGGGGTTGCGCACGTCGAAGACGACCAGTCCGACCATGCTGCCCCGGCTGCCCGACAGTTGCCGGGCGGCCAGGTTGGGCACGTAGCCGAGGACGTCGATGGCGTCCTCGACCCGTTGCCGCGTGCCCCGGGCCACCTTCTCGGGCCTGTTGAGCACATTGGAGACGGTGGCGATCGAGACTCCGGCGCGCAGCGCCACGTCCTTGATCCCGATGGTGTTCATCTCCGTGAGCCCTTCGAACGGCCGCCCCGGGACGGTCGGTTGTAACGCTTCAATTGAGTGTGGCCATGCTAGCCGGATCAATCATCGTGGCCGACAGGCGTTTCGGGCCAGGGCAGGTCGAAGCTGTGGGTCCCGCTGCCGACGGTGGTGGACCAGCCCGGCAGATCGACCTCCGCCGTGGTGTTCGGCGGCACCTTGGCCCGCACGCTCAGCGTGCCGCCGGCCACCCGCCAGTCGACCTCGGCGGGTCCGTACGGAGTCAGCAGGCGGGCGCCGGCGCGGGAGAGGCCGCCGCCGGGGCGCGGTGCGATCCGCAGCCGCCGGTAGCCGGGGGCGGCGGGGGCCAGACCGGCGACGACGCGGTGGAGGTAGTCGGCGACGGCGCCCAGGGCGTAGTGGTTGAACGAGGTCATCTCGCCCGGGTTGACGGTGCCGTCGGGCAGCATGCTGTCCCAGCGTTCCCAGACGGTCGTCGCGCCCTGGGTGACCGGGTACAGCCAGGACGGCCGTTCGCGTTGCAGGAGCAGCCGGTACGCGGCCTCGTGGTGGCCGGTGTCGCCGAGCGCGTCGCAGACCTCGGGGGTGCCGGCGAACCCGGTGGCGATGCGGTGTCCGTCCTTGGCGACCAGCTCCGCCAGCCGCTCCCCCGCCCTCGCGCGGCTCTCCGCGTCGGGCAGCAGGTCGAAGCGCAGGGCCAGCGCGTAAGCCGTCTGGGTGTCGGACGTCATCCGTCCGTCGGGGGTGCGGAAGGCATACAGAAAGGCTTCGCGGGCCTGGTCCGCGAGGTCCAGGTAGCGTCGTTCGTCGGCGCTCTCGCCGAGTTCGGCCGCGGTGAGCGAGAGGATCCGCGCGGAGTGCGCCAGATAGGCCTGGGCGACCAGATGGGCGTCGGTGCGCGACTGCCAGGGATCCTCGGGGGGCGAGGCGGGGTCGAGCCAGTCCCCGAGCTGCTTGCCCTGGCGCCACACGCCGTCCTCGCCGCGCTGGGAGTCCATCAGGTCGACCCAGGCGCGGGCACTGGCGTACTGGGCGCGCAGCACGCCACGGTCGCCGAAGCGCTGGAACAGCGTCCACGGCACCAGCACGGCGGCGTCGCCCCACAGCGCGGCCGCCCAGGCCGGCGTCCACTCGGGCACCGAGATCGCCGGGACGATGAACGGAACCGTGCCGTCCGCGTACTGGTCGTGCGCGAGGTCGGCCAGCCACGAGGTGAGCATGCCCGCGCAGTCGTAGAGGAAGGACGCGGTGGGCGCGAAGACCTGGATGTCGCCCGTCCAGCCGAGCCGTTCGTCGCGCTGCGGGCAGTCGGTGGGCACGTCGAGGAAGTTGCCGCGCATGCTCCAGCGGATGTTGTCGTGGAGCCGGTTCAGCAGCGCGTCCGAGGAGGAGAACCAGCCCGTGCGGCGCATGTCGGTGTGCAGCACCTGCGCGGTGACATCGAGGGGCGAGCGGTCCTCGGGCCAGCCGGTGACCTCGACGTAGCGGAAGCCGTGGACGGTGAAGCGGGGCTCCCACTCCTCCGGACCGCCGCCCTTGAGGACGTAGGTGTCGGTGGAGGTGGCGTGGCGCAGCGGGCGGGTGTAGAGCTCGCCGTCCTGGAGGACCTCGGCGTGGCGCAGCGTGATGGTCGTGCCGGCCTCGCCCCGGACGCGGATGCGCACCCGGCCGGCCAGGTTCTGGCCGAAGTCGAGGATCCTGCGCCCGCTGGGCGAGGTGAGGACCTCCTCGGGCGCCCGGCTCTCGGTCCGGCGCACCGGGGGGCCGGGCGGGGCGCACAACGTGCGGGCGTCGAAGGGGACCTGCTGGACCGGCTGCCAGCGGGAGGCATCGTGCTCCGGGCGCGACCAGCCGGTCGACTCCGCCCGGGCGTCGTAACGTTCGCCCTCGTACAGGCCGGCGAAGGTGATCGGCCCGTAGGCGTAGCGCCAGTCTTCGCCGGTGCCGACCACCACCCGGCTGCCGTCCGCGCAGTCGACCTCCAGCTGGGCCAGCAGACCGGTGTGGCCTCCGTAGTGGTTGGTACGGCCGCCGTGGATGCCGAAGCGCCCGCTGAACCACCCCTCGCCCAGCCAGGCGCCCAGCGCGTTGGGCCCCTCGTCGACGAGGGCGGTGACGTCGTGGGTGGCGTAGCGCAGGCGGTGGTGGTAGCTGCTCCAGCCGGGGGCGAGCACCTCGTCGCCGACCCGGGCCCCGTTCAGCTCGGCCTCGTACAGCCCGTGCGCGCTGACGTACAGGCGGGCGCGGACGGCCGGGGCGGGCAGGAAGAAGGTGGTGCGCAGCAGGGCGGGCCGGGTGAGTTCGGGAACGGCGGGCGTGATCATGACGGCGGTGAACTCGTCGGCCGACAGCAGCCCGGCCTCCACGGTCAGGGCCGGGCTCCACGGCGAGCGGGTGCCGTCCTCGCCCCATACCCGCACGCGCACGGTGCGACGCTCCCGGGAGGTGAGCGCGGGCACGTCGTCGGGCCAGGCCACGAGGACGGAGTCGGCGCTCTCGGTGCGCCCGCTGGTCCAGGACGGGCCGGTCTCCGGCGAGATCTCCAGTTCGTAGGCCTTCTGGAGCCATCCGTCGGGCGCGGTGTCGACCACCCAGGAGAACCGCGGACGGGCCTCGCCGAGGCCGAGGCCGCTGCCGCGGTGTTCGGCGGTCGGCGCGGCCACCACCACGGACGCGTCGGCCGGCGGGTTGTCGGGCATGAGTCGGCTCCTGTTCTCTGCTGACCGGGACACAGGCGGGTCTCCGCGCCGGCTCTCCGTAGGAGGTGCAGCCAGTCGATAAAATTGGTGAAACGCTTCAATCACCGGATCGAGCACACCGTAAGGACGTCCTCGCGATCACGTCAAGCACGTCTTCGGGTCTCATCCGCCCTCGTCAGCCACCCTCGAACACCTTCACAGGATTCTCTGAGCTGCTGAAATGCGGTGCGCAACAGCGCGGAGCCACACGGGGCAACGGGATCTCACACTCCGGGCGAAGGCCGGGGAGGGACGAGGAATCCCGACACGACCCTTGACAGCGCTCTGTGGTGAACCTAGCTTCTGGCCAGTGATTTGAAGCGTTTCAGCTTCGACGAAGCACCATCGTGGCGGCTGAACGGCACGCTGCACGACTCGATGGAGAGCCGACATGGCCACAGTGGCGACCAGTTCCTTCCAGAAGCACCGGGACGGTCCACCCGACAAGCCGCCCGCACCGCACGGGGGCAGGCGGCGTCTGTCCCGTCAGCGCGCTCCCTGGTGGTTCGTCCTGCCGGCCCTGGCCTTCTTCGCCTTCGTGGTCCTGGTGCCCAGCGTGCAGGGCGGCTGGTGGGCCTTCACCGACTGGGACGGGATCAGCCCGGTCAAGCACTTCGTCGGCCTCGACCAGTTCCGCGCCCTGTGGCACGACCAGGCGGCACGGGACGCGGTGGGCACCACGCTGCTCGCCGCGCTCAGCATCACGATCGTGCAGAACGCGATCGGCCTCCTGCTCGCCCTCGGCGTCAACGCCCACCTCAAGAGCCGCAACGTCCTGCGCGTCCTCTTCTTCGCGCCGGCCGTGATCACCCCCGTGGTGACCGCCTATCTGTGGAAGTACCTCTACGCCCCGGAAGGCGCGATCAACGCCCTGCTGAAGGCGATCGGTCTCGGCTTCCTGCGCCAGGACTGGCTGGGCGACCCCGACGTGGCCCTGTGGTCGGTCGTCGCCGTGGTCGTCTGGCAGTTCGCCGGCTACTCCATGGTCATCTTCCTGGCCGGACTCCAGTCGATCCCCCAGGAGATCTACGAGGCCGCGGCGGTGGACGGCGCGGGACCCGTCCGGCGCTTCTGGTCGGTCATCCGCCCCATGCTGGCCCCTGCCATCACCATCAACCTGATGCTGTCGATCATCGGCGGACTGAAACTGTTCGACCAGGTCTGGGTGATGACCCAGGGCGGCCCCGGCGGTGCCACCGACACCCTCTCCACGGTCATCTACAAGCAGGCGTTCCAGTTCAACAAGTACGGCTACAGCATCGCCATGGGCCTGGTGCTGACCCTCTTCGTGATCGTGGTCAGCGGCCTCCAGTACGGCTACCTCAGCCGCCAGGAGAAGAAGAACTCATGAACCGCTACACATGGCGTACCGGGCTTCTCGAAGCGGCCATGGTCCTCGTCGCGCTGGTCTTCGCCTTCCCCGTCTACGTGCTGGTCTCCATCGCCCTGCGCAACGAGGGCGACACCTCCTCACCGATCGCGCCGCCCTCGCACCCGACGCTGGCCAACTTCGGCGACGCCTGGCAGAAGGCCGGGCTGGGCGCGGCCATCGGCAACAGCTTCCTGGTCACCGCCGGCAGTGTCGTACTGATCGTCGCCCTGGCCGCCGCAGCCGCGTATCCGCTGGCCCGCTCCACCCGGCACTGGTCGCGATGGGGCTTCGCGGTCTTCATGCTGGGGCTGCTGCTGCCCTTCCAGCTCGCCCTCATCCCGCTCTACCAGACCATGCGCGACCTGGGACTGCTGGGCAACCCGCTGGCCCTGATCATCTTCTACACCGGCCTGCAACTGCCGTTCTCCATCTTCATGTACACCGGGTTCCTGCGGTCCCTGGACCCCGGCTACGAGGAAGCCGCGCTGATGGACGGATGCGGTCCGGTACGCGCCTTCGTCCGGGTGGTGTTCCCGCTGATGCGGCCCATCACCGGCACGGTGGTCATCCTCAACGTCATCTTCGTCTGGAACGACTTCCTCACCCCCCTGCTCTACCTCAGCGGTTCGGGCCGCCAGACCATCCCCGTGGCACTGTTCGGGTTCGTCGGTCAGTACGTCTCCCAGTGGCCCATGGTCTTCGCCGGCCTGATCATCGGCATCCTGCCGGTCCTCGCCGCCTACTTCATGATGCAGAAGCGCATCATCCAAGGCTTCGCCGGCGGCCTGAAGGGCTGACCGCCCGCCGCCTTCCTCACCGAGCCCACCGCTCGTCCCTTCCGAGCCCCCGGCTCCCTTCCGAGCCCCCGGCTCCCTTCCGAGCCCCCGGCTCCCTTCCGAGCCCACCGCTCGCCCCTCCTGAGCCGCCTTCGTGGTCCCCCACGCCCGGCGTCGGCTGTGCCGCACCAACTCCATCCCGTTGAACACCCTGGAGCCGTCATGAGAGCAAGCCGTCCCGTCGCCGCCACGCTGGCCGCCTTCAGCCTCGCCGCGTTCACCGCCGCCTGCAGCTCCGACACCGCGGGCAGCGGCGGCGGCGACACCCTGCGCGTCGCCGCCAACTCCACCGACCGCGAGCCCATGGACGCCGTCGTCGCGGCCTTCCAGAAGGCGAACCCCGACATCAAGGTCAGCGTCACCTACGCCGACACGGACCAGCTCCAGTCCACCCTGCGCACCCAGTTGTCCTCCGGCACCGCTCCGGACGTCTTCACGGTCTGGCCCGGCAACGGCAACCCCGGAGCGCTCCAGGTCCTCCAGAAGGGCGGCTACCTCGCCGACCTCAGCGGCTACTCCTTCGCCTCGAAGATCGCCGACGGCGACAAGAGCGTCACCCAGGTCGACGGCAAGACCTACATCGTCCCCGTCACCTTCAACGGCATCGGCGCCATCTACGACAAGGCGACGCTCAAGGAGATCGGCGGCACCGAGCCCCGGACCTGGGACGACGTGCTCGCCCTGTGCACCAGGGCGAAGGACCACGGCAAGGTGCTGCTGGCCCTCGGCAACCAGACCAACTGGGTGACCCAGCTGGTCGACTACTCCCTCGCCGCGACGACCGTCTACGCCAAGGACCCCGGGTTCGACGCGAACCTCAGCGCCGGCAAGGCCACGTTCGCGGGCTCCCGGTGGAAGCAGACCATGCAGAAGTACCTCGACCTGAACAAGGCGGGCTGCTTCAGCAAGAACCCCAACGGCACCAGCTACGAGACGTCCATCTCGGACGTCGCCCAGGGCAAGGCCGTCGGCGTGGTCCAGGTGACCACGAGCATCCCGCAGGTGCAGAAGGAGGCGGGCGCCGACGCCGAACTGGGCATGTTCGCACTGCCGTCGACCAACACCGCGGGCGAGACCCGCATACCCGCCGCCGTCTCCGCCGCGTACGGTCTGAACGCCGCGAGCAAGCACGCGGCCGAGGGCAAGAAGTTCGTCGAGTACCTCGCCTCGAGCGAGGGCCAGAAGATCTACGCGGAGAAGGGCAGCACCCTGCCCGCCCTGCCCAACGACTCCTTCGAGGCCGACCCGGCCCTGACCAGCCTGATCGACATGCAGAAGAACGGCAGGACCGTGCCGTTCATGGACCAGCGGTGGCCGAACCCCGAGGTCCAGGCGACCCACTTCACCGCGGTGCAGAAGCTGTTCTCCGGCAGCGAGAGCGTCGACGAGGCGCTGAAGAGCATGGACGACGCCGCCAAGAAGAGCTGACGCCCCGACGCCCGCACGGACGGCACACCCGTACCGGCCCCCCAGGACGGCCCGCGACGCCGCCGCGCTCCACGCCGGCGACGGACGCGGGCCGTCCTTCGCCCGCCGGAGCGACGGCCACTCGCCGTCGATCGCGACGGCGAGGGCACGCGATCACTGGAGAGCGCCGCTGCGCCTGCCTTCCTGGAGCAGAGCCTCCACCAGAGCCGACTTCGCTCCCGGCGCCACGAACCAGAGGGGTGCGGCGGAAGAGCTTCTGAAGATCTCGATGCGGTGACCGGCCACGACGTACCCCACGATCACCGTCTGCTGCACCCCGGTCACCTCGCTCCAGGCCACCGAGTCCCGTATCCGCCCGAACCGGTTGGTGACGGCCACCCCGTCCGTGCACAGGTAGCACCTGTTCACCCCCAGCCGGGCGGACAGCCGACGCCAGCCGAACCTCAGGGCGTACACCGCGACCACCACGGCCGTCGTGGGAACGGCGTTGCCGTCGACCGCGGACGGGTTGACGACCGTGGTGACGAGCATGGCGATCCAGGCCAGCAGCAGAAACCCCCGCAGCACCTGCATCATGGTGCCTATCGCCGGGGTCATGAGCGCGTGATCGCCGCGGATCTCGCCGAGCCCCGGACCAGCCACTCTGTCTCGCACTGCCACCCCTTGCCCGAAGCCAGCTCAGCGCGCCCGACCTGCGCGCCACACGGCCTGGCATACCCGTGCCACCGGTGCCGCGAACGGGATCGCCGGGACGCTCCCAGTGACGCCGCCCACTCAAGTGACTTCTGTGCGACGGCAGTTCGGGCTCACTAGGGGCCGCGGTGTCTGGGGCGGGGGCATGACTCCAGAACCGGCCGGCGTGACGGACGAGGCGGAGACGACCTGCGTCTGCCGCGTTCCCGGGCGCCGATGTCCGTTCCGTGTCCCCGAAAGCTGCGGCGCGTGGGCGTCGGGATCACCCGTCCGCCCGGTCCGGCAGGACATCGGTTCGGCTGCCTGGTCAGGCTGGACGTACTCGGCGGGAGGGGGCGGCCAAGCGGTCCCGCCGCACTGATTGGAGCACCTATGCGCGGCCACTCCCGGCGTGCCCTCAGCAAGATCTTCCTGCTCGTGTCCCTGCTCGGGCTCACCGTCCCCACGGCGACGGCCTCCGCCGCGGCGCCTGCCTCGACCGCCGCCCCGATCGTCCACCAGCGCACCCTGGAGCTGGCCCTGAGCGGCACCCTGTCGACCACTCCGGAGCCGGTCGACATCATCGGGCGTATCCGCGTCACCGTGGTCACGGTGGCCAACCGGGGCGGCGGCGGGACCGCCACCATCACCAGTCAGCTCCGCAACACCACCGGCATCGGACGGAACACCGGCGGCTTCTACCGCTTCGTCGGCAGCGACCGCAACGTCGTCGCCTGGCCACCGGACCCGATCAGCCCGCTGACCGTCTTCCCGCGCTTCCTCAAGATCTCCCCGCCTGGTTCGTTCGTCCCGCCGAACCCGATCCGGCCCGTCCACGTCCACACGACGGTCCTCTCGGACGGCAGCATCGACAGCATCTCCGCCGACCTCCCCGAGTCCGGGCCCGACGCCTGAGGTCAGGCTCCCGGAGCTCGACGGCGGGGCCGGTGGTCGCGACGGCCCCCGGCCCACCGCGGCAGCCGACGCGCCACGCTGCCCGAACAGGCACGAGGCAGGCGTTCAGGATGTGTTCAGGCTGACGCTGCGATGGTCGTCGACCGCGATCGTCTCGGCACGGTCGCTCACTGGGCAGGGCGCTCGCTCCCCTCGCGGGGCGAGCACCCTGCCGTACGACGCACAAGGAGCCCCCCACCTTGCAGCAGCCGGAAGTCCTCACCGACCTCGACGTCGCGAGCCCGACCAAATCGGTGATGAAGAAACTGCCCGAAGTCACCCTCGCGTTCTGGATCATGAAAGTCGCCGCGACGACACTGGGCGAGACCGCCGGAGACCTCTTCTCCCAGACCCTGAAGCTCGGTTACTTCCTCACCACGATCGCACTGTTCCTGATCTTCGTGGTGACGCTCGTCGTCCAGCTCCGCTCCAGCCGCTACAACCCGTTCTTCTACTGGACGGTGATCCTGTCGACCAGCATGGCCGGCACCACCATGTCCGACTTCATGAACCGCGACGCCAGCTCCAAGTACCTGTCCGTGGGCGCCACTTCACTCGGCTGGGGGCCGCAGGGCCTGGGCCTCGGCTACCCGTCCGGCGCTGCGGTCCTGCTGTCGATCCTGGTGGTCATCTTCGCGATCTGGCGGCTGAGCGGGATGACCTTCCAGATCCGCGACATCGTCACTCTCCGCGGTGAGGCCCTGTTCTGGTCGGCGATCCTCGTCTCCAACACGCTCGGCACCTCGATGGGCGACTTCCTCTCGGACAGCTCCGGCCTCGGCTACGCCGGCGGCGCGCTGCTGGTGACCGGGGCGCTCGCCTTACTGGTGGCGCTGATGAAGGTGCCCGTGGTGCCGAACGTGCTGCTGTTCTGGATCGCGTTCGTCCTCACCCGCCCGCTCGGCGCGACGGCGGGCGACCTCCTCACCAAGCCGGCCGCCAAGGGCGGGCTGGACCTCGGCACCGCCGGCTCCTCGGCCGTCCTGCTGGTCGTCCTGCTCGGCCTCATGGCCTACGCGCACTTCCAGGAACGCTCGGCCGTCACCTCGTAGACGGAGGATTCGGTGACGGTGAGCCCCTTACGCCTACGCCGTTCAGCCGGTCGCGTGGGCGATCTGCTCGTCGAGCGCGGCGCAGAGCCAGTCGTGGGTGGCGCCGGGGGTCGGTTGCGACGGGCCGGTGAGTTCGGCGGTGAGTCTCCAGTAGTGGTCGATACGCGGGTCCGCGGCCAGCAGCCCGCCGAGGAAGCGACGGAAGGCAGGGGTGTCCTGGGCACTGCGTGACCGGGCGTAGGCGGAGACGAAGCAGTCGAGAGCCTCGCCCACGTGCGGTGGCCGCTCGGCCCGCAGTTGCCGCGCGGCCAGCGCGTACGCCTCGACGAGACCGTCGTAGAGCACGGCCGGGCGCCCCCCGTCGCGCCGGTGGGCTGCCGGCTGGCCGCGATCGGTGCCGGGACAGGGCGCGGAGACGAGAGCGTGCAGTCGGGTGAGGGCCAGTACCTGGGCCGGGGTCGGCTGCTCGGGGAGCTGCGGAACCGCGTGCTCGACGATCGTGGAGACCAGCCGGGCCGGGAGCCGCGGCGGCAGCCAGCGCCGCCAGAAGCGTGCCAGCGGGGCCGTGCTGGGCGGGACGGCCACGGCGCCGACCAGACGCAGTCGCTCGGCGCGTTCCTCGGGGGCGCAGTCCTGGAGCAGTCGGAGGGCCGCTTCCTGCCAGCGCAGGGCGGTCAGTCGGGAGCCGATCCGCCGGAGCTGCCCCGCGACGATGTCCTCCAGCGTGTCCTCCCGGTCGAGGACCCGGCCCACTTCGGGAACCGGCAGGTCGAGGGTGCGCAGGGAGCGGATCAGGTGGAGCCGGTCGAGCGCTTCGGGGCCGTACCTGCGGTGGCCGCCGGTGCTCCGCGTGGCTTCAGGCAGCAGTCCGCGGTCCGAGTAGAAGCGGACGGTCTTGACGGTGACGCCCGCGCGCTCGGCGAGCTCTCCGATGCTCCACATGCTGTCGGGCGGCACGAATTGAACCTCCCTCAGGGGGAGTTCCTACGGTACCGGCGAACGCCGCGCGCCGGTACGTCCGGCCGCGCGTACGGCAGCGTGAGAGGAGACGGCGATGACGGCATTCATCCTCGTGGCGGGCGCCCACACCGGCGGCTGGATCTGGCGGGACGTGGCCGCTCGGCTGCGGGAGGCGGCGGCGCAGGTGTATCCGGTGACGCTCACCGGCATGGAGGAGCACGGCGGTGCGGCGGGGCCCGGCACGGACCTGGAGACGCATGTCCACGACCTGCTGCGGGTGATCGACCAGGTGGACGCGGCGCGGGAGGTGGTGCTGGTCGGTCACTGCTACGGAATCCATCCGGTGCTCGGCGCCGCCGACCGGCGTCCGGAGCGGATCGCCCGGATCGTCCATCTGGACGCGGGCATGCCCGGGCACGGCGACCGGGCCCTGTCCCTGGTGCCCGACCCCGCGGTCCACGACCGGCTGTCGCACCGGGCCGAGGCGTCCGGGGACGACTGGCGGATCCCGCCGCCGGCGCTCGACGAGTGGCGGCGCTGGGGCAGCGTCGCCGGGCTCTCCACCGCCGTGCTGGCCGAGCTGGCGCGGAACGCGGTCCCGCAGCCGGCGGGCACGCTCACCCAGCCGCTCCGCCTGTCGGGAGCGGTCTCCCGGCTGCCCGCGACCGGCGTCCTGTGCACCGCGAACGGTTCGAGCATCGCCATGGTCGAGGAGCTGGTGCGCTGGGGCGACCCGCGCCTGAAGGCGCTCATCGACCCTCGTGTGACGTTCTTCGAACTCGACACCGGGCACTGGCCGATGCTGTCCCGCCCGGACGACGTGGCCGAGGTCCTCCTCCGGGCGGCCGCGGGAGGGGGGCACCGGCTGTCCGAGGCCGGGGACGAACGGCCGGTGCACCTTCGTCCCTTCCTGATGGATGTACCGGAGCGGGAACGCGAGCGGGTGGGACGGGTCGACATGTATTTCCCCGACGACTGCTCCGACGCCCTCGCCGGAGACGACGGCCGGTGGCCTGCGGTGGTGTTCGTCCACGGCGGCCCGGTCCCACCCGACGCGCGGCCCACTCCACGGGACTGGCCGGGCTTCGTCGGCTACGGGCGGTATGTGGCGGGGCTGGGAGCGGTCGGCGTGACAGTGGACCACCGGCTGCACGGTCTCGCCGACTACGGGCGGGCCGCCGAGGACGTGGCCGAAACGGTCGAGCTCGTACGGGCCGATCCGCGCGTGGACGAGGAGCGGGTGGCGCTGTGGTACTTCTCGGCGGGCGGGCTGCTGTCGGCGGACCTGCTCACGGCACCCCCGCCGTGGCTGCGGTGTGTGGCAGCGAACTATCCGATCCTCGCGCCGCTGCCGAACTGGGGGTTCGTCGATTCCCGGTTCCGCCCGGCGGTCGCGGTGCGGACGGCCGGGCGGCTGCCCGTCGTGCTGACCCGGGTGGAACTCGACCGCGCCGCGATCGCGGCGACGGTCGAGGAGTTCCTGACGGCCGCCGAGGAGTGCGACGCCGAGGTCGAGGTGATCGACGTACCGCTGGGTCACCACGGTTTCGAGACGATCGACCGCACCGAGCAGGCGCGGCGGGCCGTGGAACGCGCGGTTCGGTCCGTGCTGGGGCATCTGCGGTGTTGAGGTGGCACCGTCCCCTGGCCGGTGTCGCCGCACGTCGATGTTGACCTTCGAGTTGGTTGAAGCCCAATGATGGCGAGGTGCCGAATTCCGAGTTGATGCCCATCGGGGTCTTCGCCCGGCGCACTGGTCTGACCTCCAGCGCGTTGCGGTTCTACGCCGACTCCGGGCTGCTGTCCCCCGCCGAGGTCGATCCGGTCTCGGGCTACCGCTACTACACCGCCGACCAGGTGGCGCGGGCGACCGCGCTGCGTCGGCTCCGCGAGATCGCCATGCCCCTCGCCGCCGTCGAGGCGGTCCTCGACGCCGAGGCGCGGGAAGCGTCCCGGCTGCTCGACGAGCATGTCTGGAAGATCGTCGGGGATGCGGCGGCGGCACTGCGGAAGGCCGCCGTCATCAAGTCGGCGCTGGTCGGCGACGCGCCCGGGCTGCCGGTCGCGGTGCTGAAGGGTCCGGTGCTGGCGGACGCGGTCGAGCAGGTCCTGACCGCGACCGCGCATGAGCCGGGGCTGCCGGTACTCGCCGGCCTGCACATCGAGGCGAGTCATGAAGCGGTCGTGCTGACCGCGACCGACCGCTACCGGCTCGCCACCCGGACCCTGGTCCCGGCGCGACCGCCCGGACAGACCTGGACCGGCACGGTCGACGGCGACGATCTGCGGGCCGCGGCCGCCGAGGTCCGCCGCAGCGCGCTGGTGCGGCTCGAAGCGGTGCCGCACGGGATCCTGCTCCGCCTGGCCGGGCGGGAGGACCGGCACTGCCGGCTGCTGTCCGAGGAATTCCCCGACCACCGCCTGCTGCTCGCGTCACTGCGCGAGGTCACCACCCGCGCGACGGTCTCGAAGGACCTGCTCCTGCGCGCCCTGGAAGAACACCCCGGCGAACGCGTCGCGCTGCGCGTCGCCGAGCACACGGTGGACGTCCGGTCGGTGGACGACGAGCACCCCGGCATCCTGCTCCCCGCCGCCACGACGGGCGACGCCCTCCGGATCCGGTTCGAGCTGACCACGCTCTACCCGGCCGTGAGCACGGCGATCGGCCCCGACGTGATGCTCGACCTGAGGGGAGACGACCAGCCCGTCACGATCCGCTCCGCCGACCGCGGCGATCTCACCACGCTGGCCATGCCCGTCAGAGCCGACGACGCGGCCTGAGACCAGCCCCTGACCACTCGACCTGAGAACAGCCGACAGAGAACAGAGAACAGGACCATCCATGACCACCGCATCCGCCGCCTCCGACCCGACCATGGAAGCCATAGGCCACGCCGTCGTCGAAGGCCGTACCGGCGACGTCGCCTCCGCCCGCCGGAAGCTCCTGAGTCTGTGGTCGCAGATCGGCGTCACCGGCGACCCACTGCACCGCTGCTCCCTCGCCCACTACCTGGCGGATCTCCACGAGGATCCCGCCCAGGCACTCGCCTGGGACGTGCGGGCCCTGGACGCCGCCGACGCCGTGACCGAGCGGCGCGTCCAGGAGCACCACGCCGACCTCCACATCGCCGGCTTCTACCCGTCGCTGCACCTCAACCTGGCCGACAACTACCGCCGCCTGGGTTCCTTCGAGGCCGCCACCACACACATCGACGCGGCCCGAGCACACGCCCCCGGTCTTCCTCTGGATCCCTACGGGGACATGATCCGAGGCATCGTCGAGGAGGTCGCCGGGGCCATCTCGCGGCGGGACACCGCCAAGCGGCCCGGCGCGCCAGGTCCCACTGCCTGACGTCACGGACCGCTCCCCTCACCGTCGGGGGGATCCCGGCGTGGGCCGGGCTGCTCAAGCCTGTGCGGCGGTGGGGGCCGCGGGCCTGAAACCCTTGACGAGCATGTAGGTGCCGACGGCGAGTTCCCAGGCGGCGATGGGCAGGGTGGCGAGGAACGACCAAGCGGAGAGCTGGTCGTTGTGGCCGAAGAAGGTCGCGAGGCCGGCCGTCAGGAGCAGCGGGGCGCCGACGAAGCCCAGGACGGGGATGAAGCGGGGCACCAGCCTGGACCGGTACAGCAGCGTGCCGAACAGCAGGGCGTTGAGGCAGGGCATGAAGCCGGGGCCGAGCAGGAAGGTCCAGTCGCGGACGGCCACGAGCGTCTTCCCGGTGGTGACCAGCGCCGCCGCGTCCTGACCGGTCGCGTCGGCGAGGTCCCGGCGCAGGGTGATCACGGACAGCAGGCTCACCACGCCGATCAGGATGACCGCGGCCTCGACCAGGCGCGCGGTGACGAAGCCCAGTGCCAGTGCCTCGCCGGTCCGCTTGACGACGGGGAAGACCGCGACGGCGGTGCCGATGCAGGCCAGGGCGCTGATCAGGTCGAGGAGACACCCCCACAGCACCCGGGTGTCGTCGCCGGCGCCGACGATGTAGTCGGCGTGGTCCAGGACAGGGGCGATCAGCAGGAGTGCGGGGATGGATGCCACGAAGGTGATCAGGTAGAACGCTCCGGCCGCGCGGGCGTGGTTCCTCGTCCGGTCGGTCCGTGCCTGCGTGGCCGAGGCCGTCGGCATGGTGCTGGTCATGTCAGTCTCCGGGTTCTGAGTTCTCGGACGGGCGGGGTGGGGGCGTCTTCGGGTCGACCTCCCGTGGGCCCGTCTCCACCCGGGCGACCGAGACCAGGGGGAGGCCGATGTCGCGCAGCCCGTGCAGCAGGCCGTGCAGGGCCGCCTGGTCCACGACGGGCCCCTGGAGGAGGGTCGTCCCGTCGCCGTCGGTGGTGAGGGTCATGCCGTCGAACCGGGTCGCCCAGCGGGGGTCGAGACGGCCCTGGAGGCGGATCTCGTACCAGTGGGGACGACGGTCCTGTGAGCCGGTCGTCGGAGTGTTCATGACGCTCCTTGGGCCTTGCGGGTCGGGAAGCCGGCCCCAAGGTCTCAAGCAGTGTGGTGAGCGGTCGTCACCACATGTGGTGAGCGGGGTGGTGATTGTGCGGCCGGGCCTTCAGGAAGCCCACTCTCAACGGCCGGGTGCGCGGGGGAGCAGGTCGAGGCGTACGGCCGCACGGACCGCGTCCCGCCGGTTGTTGACTCCGAGCTTCGCGTAGATGTGCTTGGTGTGAGTGCGCAGGGTGTTCAAGGACACGTGGAGCCGACGCGCGATGTCCGGGCCGCCGAGGTCGCCGGCGAGCAGCCGCAGCACCTCCGACTCGCGTTCGCTCAGCGGCTCGACGAGTTCGTGCCGCGTGACCGCGGACGTCGTGCCCTTCTCCTCGCCGGAGGCGCCGCCGGTCCGGTGGGCCGCGGCCAGGAGCCGGCGCGGGTACGCCCAACCGGGCCGTTGTCGCACGACGGTGGTGAGAAGCGCGGTGACCGGCGGTCCGTCGTCGACGAAGACGCGGACATGGCCCTGCGGTTCGGCCAGGGCCAGCGCCCGCTCCAGGGCGGCGAAGGCGGCGCCGGAGTCGCCGCGGGCGTCATGGACCAGTGCCTGCAGTACGAGGATCTCGATGACCCCGGCCGTGCGTCCGCCCGCCTCGGCGGCCGTGAGGAGCCGTTGGAGGAAGGGGGCGACGGTGCCGAGCGCGGAACCGGAAGGGTCGGCCGTGCGCGCGGCGAGCAGGATCCGGGCCAGGGTGAGGTGCTCGTACTCGTGTACGTAGGACAGCTCGTCGTCGGTGGTCAGGCCCTGTCGGCGGACCCAGTCGAGGGCCTCGCCGAGGTTGCCGTGGGTGAGCAGCAGCCGGGCCCGGGTGGCCGGGACCGGCCGCACGTTCGGGGAGAGGTCGCCGGTGTAGACGCGCTCCGCTTCCTCCAGCAGTTCCAGGGCTCCGGCCCGATCGCCCTCGGCGTCCAGGATCCGGGCCTTCGCGACCCGCCACCGGTAGGGGTGCTGCGGCAGTCCGGCGAGCTCGCCGAGTTCCCGCGCTCGCTCCAGATGTCCGGTCGCGGCCGCGGTGTCTCCTCGTTCCCAGGCGATCTGGCTCAGCCCGAGGTGCATGTCCGAGGTGCCCCGCAGGATGTCCGGTGCCTCGGCGGCCAGCCGCAGGGCCCGCTCGTAGGTGCGTTGCGCGTCGGTCAGTCGGCCCTGGGTGATGCGGATGTCGGCGAGCGTGATCGAGCAGCCCAGGACGTCCGCGACATACCCGGCCCGTAGCAGGCCCTCGACGGCTGCGGAGTAGGAGGCGTGGGCGGCGTCCAGGTCGCCGCCGCCCCAACTGGCGAGCCCCGACAGGGCCGATGCCGCGGCCCGGACCACATGGTCGTCCGCGGCTGCCCGGTCGATGGCCCGCTGTGCGTGGCGCACGGTCGCGGACGGGTCGCCGTGCGCCACGGCGAGGGCGGAGCGGTACATCTCGATCGCGCCGGGCAGCCGGTCCAGCGCGCTGCGGTCGGCCACGACCGACTCGGCTGCCGGGCACCCCTGTTCGGATTCGCCGAGGAGCCGCTCGGCCCCGTCCAGACGATCCTCGACCCCCTCGAACTCACCGCGGGTCATGAGCGCGCCGACCAGGCCCACGGCGAGCACCGGGCGGACGCGCACGATGTCGTCCGGGAGGTCCTTGATCCAGCCGCAGATGGTGGCTTCCTGTCTGTCTCGCTGCAACGCCGGGATCGCGCGCTCGACGAGGTCGGCCGCCCGGTCGACGTCTCCCGCCTCGAGTGCGTGGCTGACCGCCGGCACCGGCTCGTCGGCGTCGGCGTACCACTGGCCGGCCCGGCGGTGCAGGTCCGCGACCTCGTCGGGGTGCTCGTCGGCCAGATGCGTGCGCAGGACGTCCGCGAAGAGCTGGTGATAGCGGTACCAGCGGCGCCTGTCGTCGAGTCGGTCGACGAACAGATTGGCCCGGTCGAGGACTTCGAGCATGGACTTGCCGTCCCGCCGCCCGGTGACGGCGTCGCACAGCGGGCCGTGGAGACGGGTCAGGACGGACGTGCGCAGCAGGAAGTCGCGTACGTCGTCGCTCTGGCGTCCGAGCACCTCTTCGACCAGGTAGTCGACGACGTACCGGTCGTCCCCCGCGAAGCCCGCCACGAAATGCGAGACGTCCTCGCGCCCGCGGAGCGAGAGCGCCGCCAACTGGAGCGCGGCGATCCAGCCTTCGGTACGTTGCTCCAGCGCTTCGACGTCCGCCGCGATCAGCTTCAGCCCGACGGCCTCGTCGAGATAGGCCGCCGCCTCCTCGGCGGTGAAGCGGAGGTCCGTGGCGCGCAGTTCGACCAGTTCGCCACGGGCCCGAAGCCGGGCGAGCGGCAGCGCCGGGTCGGCGCGGGTGCAGATCACCAGATGCACCTGCGGCGGGAGGTGTTCGAGCAGGAACGTCATGCCCGTCCGGATGTCCGGAGTGTCGGCGAGATGGTAGTCGTCGAGGATCAGGTCGAGCGGGTTCGCCAGGGCACCGAGTTCGTTGAGCACGGTGGCCAGGACGGTCTCGATCGCCGGCTGGGCCGACTGCAACAGCGGCAGGGTACTGGCGCCCACACCGGGCGCGGCCCGCTGCAGGGCGGTGATCAAGTACGTCCAGAACGAGGCGGGTTGGCCGTCACGGGCGTCGAGGGACAGCCAGGCCGCGCTCCGCCGGTCTGCGGCCGCGCCCGCCAGCCACTCGGCGACCGCCGTCGTCTTCCCGAAGCCGGCCGGGGCCGACACGAGGGTCATCCTCGACTTCGCCCCGCGGCTGAGGAATTCGCCCAGGCGGGGGCGCGCCACCACGCCCGGGCGTATCCGGGGGCGGTACAGCTTGGTCTCGATCAGGGGGCTTGCCACAAGAGGTACCCTCCCGCGCGTTCGGGCCGGTGCACACGAAAGTACGGCATTCCGCCATGGCGGGCCCACTGCGAACAGCAGAAGACCCCGCCCCGCGGAACACGGGACAGGGTCTTCACAGAGCGCCGGGCAGGCCTTGCACCTGCATCTCCCCGCAGGAAGCGGGACGTCTTTCCTTGGACCACCAACGCATCGCGGACCAGCGCGCCTTCCGCCGATCAGCTCTGGATGAAGAGTAGCAGGTCAGCGGCGCGCCCGGGCCCGTGCGGGGCCCGGACACGCCGCCATGTCGTCACCGCCGTGTCCGGGTGGCGCAGACAGCCGCCCGGACACGGCGTGCGAGGTCAGTGACGGTGGTCGCCGTGACCGCGGTGGTCGCCGTGACCGCGGTGGTCGCCGTGACGGCGGTCGTCACCGTGACGGCGGTGGTCGCCGTGACGCCAGTCGTCACCGTGTCCGCGGTGGTCGCCGTGGCGCCAGTCGTCACCGTGGTGGCGGTAACGGCCCCAGGACTCGTCGTCGATGAAGCGGCCGCGGTTGTCGCGCAGGGTGATGGTGCCGCGGTCGTTGTCCCAGACGTGGTAGCGGCGGTCCTGGTACAGGTCGGTGCGGGTGTCACGGCCCTCACCGGTGTGGATACGGACCGTGTCGCGGCCGCCCAGACGGTAGTGGCGGAAGGTGTAGGTGCGGCCGGCGTCGTCGCGCAGGGTCCAGCCGTCGAGGTTGACGGTCTGACGCGTGCTGTTGGTCAGCTCGACCCACTCCTTGTTCAGCGAGTGGTTGAAACGCTCGTCACGCCCGGGGGAATCGGCCTGCACGGCCGTGATCTCCACCAGCGGCTGGTACGGACGGGCCATTCCGGCCGCGGACGCCGGAAGCGTCACCACACCCACCAGGGCGCCGGCCGCCAGCGCGGCGGCGGCCAGACGGCGAGGGGAGAGACGATGGGCGGTGACAGAGACAGAAGTGGACAAGATGTCCCCCTGACGGTGCGGGCGTCGGTGTGGAAGCGGCCTTGCGAGCCGTCGCGGCACCGACGCGGTGTACGAGGTAACGGCCCCCTTTTGCGGCCGCACGCACACTCTGTCCGTAATGCGCCACCTTTGAGATGGAAACTCGCCCCTGTTACAGCTTGCCCATATTTCCGTGACCCTTGGATGCATCACCCACTCATGCCGGCGGCGCCCGCCCCTGGCACCCCGCCAGGCCGCTCGTCCCGTACGGGCCTTGAGGAGCACCGCCCGACCGCCGCTCCACGCCAGGCCGGGGCCGAGCAGGCCGTCACCCGAAAGTGGGTAACGGCCCTCCGCCGCGTCGTGGCGCGATCGGACGTCGCATCGGGCCGTACCCGGTGTCAGCGGACCCGGATGAAGACGACGTCGTACCCGCTGTTCGTGCTGCGGTTCTTGATGTAGACGCCCGATCCCGAACCGGTGTCGGGATTGCTGGTGTTGCCCTCGACGGCGGTGAAGCTCGCCCCGCCGCTCACCGACCGGACGATGCCGATGTGCTCGTTGCCGCCGGTGAAGTCACTGCCGCCGTCCCAGTCGTAGGCCACGATGTCGCCCGGCTGCGGATCCGTCGTCACCGAGAGGTGGTAGTTGCCCGCCCGCGCCTGCTTGACCCAGTGGTCGACGTAGGTGTGACGGTAGGACGTGGCGCCCGTCTGCTGGGCCACCCAGCTCACGAAGGTCGCGCACCAGGCGTAGTTGCTGGTGGACAGCGAGACGCCCACGGCCGTGCCGTAGCTGTTCGCCCGGGCGCTGCCCGCGACCGTGCCGACCTCGGCCTCGGCCACATCGAGCATCTTGCCGTACCCGCCGCCGGGCGGGGGCGACGACGGCGGGGTGACCGCGCCGTACAGGGCGGCCTTGGTGTTCGACCCCACCTTGCCGTCGACCGACAGGCCCTTCTCGGCCTGGAAGTCGCGCACCGCGCTGGCGGTCATCGGCCCGAAGTCGCCGTCCACGGCGAGGTCGGCCCCGTGGTGGTTGAGCAGACTCTGCAGCTCGGTGACGCAGCCGCTCTTCTGGCCCTGCACGATCTCGCTCGGGCACGAGGCGGAGGTCAGGACGATCGGCGCCGGTGCGCCGGTGCCGCCGCCACCTCCGATGTTGGAGTACAGCGCGGCCTTGGTGGCCGGGCCGACGCGGCCGTCGGCCGTCAGGCCGTTCGCGGACTGGAAGGCCTTCACGGCCGCCAGGGTCTGGGGGCCGAACCCGCCGTCGATGTCGACGGACTGGCCCTTGCCGTTCAGCAGGGCCTGAAGGGTCGCGACGCAGCCGCCGCTCTCCCCCTCCACGATCTCCGACGGACAGGCCGCGGACCGCAGGTCCACACCGGTCGGCGGCAGCTCGTCGGTGCTGTAGAGCGCGGCCTTGGTGTTCGTCCCGACCGACCCGTCGGCCGTCAGGCCGTGCGCGGTCTGGAAGCTGCGGACCGCGGTGGCCGTCCCCGCCCCGAAATCGCCGTCCGCCTCGACCGCGTAGCCGTGGTGGCGGAGCAGGCGCTGGAGTTCGGTGACGCAGCCGCTCTTCTGGCCCTGGACGATGTCCGCAGGGCAGGAGGCGGAGTTCAGATTGATCGGAGCGGGCGCCGAACCGGCCGTCGTGTACAGCTTGCTCTTGGTCTGGGGGCCCACCCGGCCGTCCACGGCGATCGCGGTGGCGGCCTGGTACTCACGCACCGCGTACAGCGTGTTCAGTCCGAACTCGCCGTCCACCGTCAGACCGGCGCCGTGGGCGTTGAGCAGGTTCTGCAACTCGGTGACACAGCCGCTCACCTGGCCCTGCACGATCTCGGTGGGGCAGGACGAGGAGGTCAGCTTGATCGCCGTGGGCGCGGCCACGGCCGGACCGGCGCCGAAGAGCGTGGCCGCCGAAAGGACCGCCGCGGCGGCGAGGAAAGTCCCTATCCTGCCGCGATTCCGGACACGGGATGTATCAGCCGATAAAAACATGGCACTTCTCATGGATGCGCGATATCCCCTTCAACGGGTCTACGGATTGTCGGTGGTGCCGGTTTTGCCGTTCATGGAATTTCATGATCGACTTTCCATTCCGCGCACGACGGTGACAGCTCGCCTCCGTACGCACAATGCCTCGCGACGCAAGTGGCCGAATTTCGCCGGAACAGGCGTGGGGCGTGCTCAGTCGGTGGGCAGAGCGATCTGCCGCTTGGGGATTTTTCCGCCGGGGCCGGTCGGCAGCGCGTCCACGATCCGGATGTGGCGGGGGTATTCGTAGGCGGCGGCCTCCTCGGGGCGGTTCCCGTAGCCCTCATCACATTCGGCCCGCGCGCGGGGAGTTCGCCGCCCTCCCCGGCGTATCGGGCACCCTCACCGTCCGTGCCGGTCGAGTGCCGCCTGCACTCCGTCGAGGAAGACCTCCAGCGCACCCGGGTAGGCGCTGGTGCTCATGGTCCGCGCCAGGGTGTGCGCGGATTCGGCGATGCGGGGATACCGGTCGGGGGGCAGGCAGGCATACGTCCCCTGCCAGGCCGCGCGGTCGGCCGCGCCGGCCTCCGTGGGGAGCGCGTTGGCGGCCGCGTCGATGGCGGCGAGGCCCAGGGTGAAGTCGATGAACCGGTGGTAGTACCGGGCCGCGTCCTGTGGCCCGAAGCCGGCGTCGCGCAGGATGCCCAGGCCGATCTCGATCCCTTGCATCTCGTTGGGACGGCGGGTGACACGGGAGGCCGCGAGCACCGCGACCTGGGGATGGGCGGTGTACGTGCGATGCAGGTCCGTCCCGAGCCGGCGCAGGTCGTCGCGCCAGTCGCCGGTGATCCGCACGTCCTTGAGGCTCATCCCGATCAGTTCGTCCGCGACCGCGAGGACGAGGTCGTCGGTGCTGCGGAAGTAGCGGTACAGCGCGGAGGGGTCGGCGCCCAGCGCGATCCCCAGACGTCGCACGCTCAGTGCGTCGTTGCCGGGCTGGCCCAGCAGGCGGATCGCCGTCCGCACGATCAGCTCCTGGCTGAGCACGGTGCCGGTCCGCGTCGTACGGCGCCGCCGTCCGGCCGCGAGCCGGTCGGCGGAGGCCGGGCCGTCCGTGTCGCCGAAGGTGCTCACCCGGGCTCCGATCTCTGAGGGGACGTGCGGCAGGCCCACTCGTGGCCCTCCTGGGGGCTCGTGGCCTTCATGGGGACTCTTATGACAACGCGATTGACCTTAAAAGTCCAGAGCCGTGCGCCGCGGCCCCACCGGCGCGACACGCTGGGGCCTTCCGGCGGGAGCGTGGTTTGGCGTCGAGCGTCCTGGTTACCTCGGGACCGTCAGGACCGTCCCCGCCGGAGGCGAACCCCACCGTGAGCCGGGGACCCGGGCTGCGGCCCTGGTCGACGAGGGCCGCAGCCCGCCACCGTTCCGTTCGAGGAGGCACGTCGTCAATGGCCCGGCCGATCCGCCCCACGCCCGTCCGCGGCATGTCCGCGGGCGTGCTGCTCCCCCTGATGACCGTGGCCGCGGCCCACATCGGCCCTGCCGCCACATGGCTCCCCGGCCTGCGGCACCGGTGCTTCCCCGGACTGGCCGGCCTCGGACGCCCGAACCACATCGCCCTGACCTTCGACGACGGACCCGACCCCGGCTCCACCCCGTCTTTCCTGAAGGCTCTGGACGACCTCGGTGTCCGGGCCACCTTCTTCCTGCTCGGTGAGAGCGCGGTGCGGTATCCGGCGCTCGTCCGCGAGATGGCCGAGCGCGGCCACGAGCTCGCCGTCCACGGCTGGACGCACGACCGCCCCTGGCTGCCTACGCCCGCCCGCGACCGACGCGAGGTCATGCGCTCCGTGGAGGCGTTGCACGACCTGGCGGGGCGACGCCCGCGCTGGTACCGCCCGCCCTACGGGATTCTGACCTCCGGACGCTGGGCGGCCGCACACCGCGCGGGGCTGAGGACGGTCCTGTGGACGGCCTGGGGCAAGGACTGGACGGACGACGCCACGCCCGTATCGGTACGGGCGCGGATCGGCGCCGATCTACGGGCCGGCGGCACGGTCCTCCTGCACGATTCCGACCGCGTCGCGGCGCCGGACTGCTGGCGCTCCACCCTCGCGGCGCTCCCGGACATCGTGAACGGCTGTCACGCGGCGGGGCTGACGGTGGGACCCCTCGCCGAGCACTGCCCGGTGGGACGGAGCGGCGGTGCCGTCGCCGGGGCTTCCGGCAGAAGCTCAGGATGACCGGTGCGGACCCGGCCGGGCCAGGGCGTGGCCGACGATTCCCGCCGGCCCCGCCCTCCGGGCGGACGACGGGAATCGTCAGACACGCCCCAGCACTCGCGCGAGCACGTCGTCCCGGAACACCGCCCGCCCCGCCGCGACGCGCCGAGCCCGCTCCGGGCCCGGTTCGGTCAGGCGGTCGAGCGATCCCAGCAGGCCGGTCGCGTCGGCCGCGAGGTCGCACAGCCCGAGGGCGGCCATCCGCCGTACCCCGTCCGCCCCGTGCCCGGGCAGCGGCCGGTACCCGACCACGGGCACACCGGCCGCCAGCGCCTGGACGGCGGTCTGCCCGGCCGCGTTGTCCACCAGCGCGGCACAGGCGCGCAGCAGCTCGGGCATGTCCGTCACCCAGCCGGGCGCGAACACCCCCGGCGCACCGGACAGCGCCCGCCGCAACCGCTCGTTGCGTCCGCTGAGCACGACCGGCAGAAAACCTCGCCCGGCGAGCAGCCGAGCCGTGTCGAGCAGGTGCGAGCCCACGCCCCAGGCGCCGCCCGACACCAGCACCGCGGGACGTCCGCGCCCACGGCTTTCCAGGCGTCCGCGCCAGGTGGGCTCCCCCGCGTCTGCCGCGCCGTCGAAGAAACGCGGGTCCACCACCGGGCCGACCGCCTCCGCCCGTCCGCCCAGCCACCGGCGCACCTGACGGGCGCCGTCGTCCGAGACGCACAGATGGAGATCGTTGCCGGGATGCAGCCACTGCCGGTGCACCGCGAAGTCGACGATCATCACGGTGCTGGGCACGCGCAGCACGCCGGCGGCCCGCAGCTCCCCCGTCAGCTGTGCTGCCAGATGGAAGACCGGCACCACCACGTCGGGGCGCGACCGGCGCACGGAGGTCATGAAGGCGTCGGCGGCGAGCCGGGCCAGGGGGGCGCCGGCCGGGCGACGACCGGCGCCGAGTCTGAAGAACAGCTCGTAGATGCCCCCGTAGGCCCAGGGGGCGCCTCGGACGCAGGCCTCGTAGAACCCGCGCAGTCCCGCTCCCAGTCCGCGGGGCAGCAGCGCGAGCACATCGACGACGCCCGCCTGCTTCCCCTCCGCCCGGACACGACGGGCCAGCTCGGCCGCCACGCTGTCATGTCCGGCACCCATGCCGGCGCTGACCAGCAGCACCCGTTCGGCCTCCGGCGCCGAAGCGGCCTCATGGCGAGCGGACGGGTGAACAGCCATGGATCCTCGGAGATCGGCGCGGGCCGGCACCCGCACGAGTACCTGCACCCCAGTTTCACCCCGCGGTGGGGCCGCGGCCAGCCCGGCGATGCCCGTGGCGGGGTCGCGGCACCGCGATCCGGCGGACGTACGGCGCTGCTTCCACCCCTCGCCCGAGGCGATCGCCGAGGTCACGAGCCTGCCCGCGCCCGGCGGCACTCTGCGCCGACCGCCGGTCGACCGTCGGTGAAGTCCGCCTTGCCCATGCCGGTGTGCAAAGGTGAAAGGACGCCCATGAGCTGGAGCGAGGGTGCGGGAGGCCGGGATGCGCTTCCCCCATCGGCCCAGATCCGGGAGCGGTCGCAGTCAGGCCCTCCGACCTGTCCACCAGTGCAGCGAGGTCCGCTCATGTCCCACCCCCCTCACCATGCAGACAGGGCGGCCATGGCTGTGCCCACAGCCGCCGCGGCCCCGGCAGCGCACGAGCGCACCACGAACGGGGCAACCCGCTTCCGCGGCACGGCCCTCGTGACCGGAGCCTCTTCCGGTATCGGTGCGGCCGTCGCCCGCCGGCTGGCCGCCGAGGGCGGCTGGCACATGGTCCTCAACGGACGCGACCCCACCCGGCTCGACCGGGTGGCCGCACAGGTGTCGGCCGCGGCGTTCCCCGCGGACCTCGCCCGCCCGCACACCGACCGGCTCCTGTGCGACTTCGTCCTCGACCGGGTCGGCAGACCCGACCTGCTGGTGGCGTGTGCCGGTGTGGGCTGGGCGGGAGACTTCACGGCCATGCCCGCGTCCGCCATCGAGGAGGTCGTCGCCGTGGACCTGCTCTCCACCCTCCATGTCGTACGGCAACTCGTCCCCCACATGGCGGAGGCGAACTCCGGACGCATCGTGCTGATCGGCTCCGTGGCGGGCAGCGTCGCCGTACGCGGAGAGGCCGTGTACTCCGCGGTCAAGGCCGCGCTCGGCGTCTTCGCCGACGCCCTGCGGTACGAACTGCGGGCCACCGGCGTCGGCGTCAGCCATGTGATCCCGGGTGTGGTGGACACGCCCTTCTTCGCCCGCCGCGGCGTCCCCTACCTGCGGTCCCATCCCCGGCCGGTGGCGCCGGAGCAAGTGGCCGACGCCGTCTGGAGCGCCGTACGACACGGCCGCGACGAGGTGTACGTGCCGGGCTGGCTCCGACTGCCCGCCCGGGTGCGGGGCGGGGCCCCTGGGCTGTACCGGCGCCTCGCCACCAGATTCGGATGAGGAGCCCGTGGGAACGCTCACGGTCGTCCTCGCCCTGCTCGCGGCACTGTGCAACGCCTCGGCCTCGGTCCTGCAACGCCGAGCCGCCGCCGAGGAGTCCGACAGCCGGAGCGGCGCGCGGCACGCCGTACGCTGGCTGACACGCGTTCTGCAACGGCCGCACTGGCTCGCGGGCTTCGGTCTGCTGATCCTGTCCACCCTGTTCCAGGCCTGGGCCCTCGCCGTGGGCAGTCTGTCCGTCGTCCAACCGCTGCTGGCCAGTGAGCTCCTGTTCACCCTGGTCGTGGGCAGCATGGTGTTCCACCGCCGCCCTGATCGGCGTACGTGGTTCGCGTTCCTCTCGCTCGGCGTCGGGCTGGCCCTCTTCCTCACCGCGGCCTCCCCTTCCGCCGGCCTCGGGACGGCATCCGACAGCGCCTGGCTGATGGCCGGCGGTGTCGTACTGGCCGTGGTGATCGCCCTCGTGCTGGCAAGCCGTCCGACGCGCGGCGGCCCGCGGGCGGCGCTGCTCGGTCTGGCCGCCGCGATGTCGTTCGCGCTGACCGCCGCGCTGATCAAGGAAGTCGTGGGACGGCGGGACCAAGGGCCGGCGGGCGTGTTCACCCACTGGTCGCTGTGGGGGACGGCCGTCATCGGGTTGCTCAGCTTCGTGCTGCTCCAGGCCGCTTTCCGCGCCGGATCGCTGACGGCGTCGCAGCCCGCCCTCACCCTGGGCGACGCCGTCACGAGTGTCGCCCTGGGATGGGCGCTGTTCGCGGAACACATCGGACTCGGTGTGCGCCTCGTACCCGAGATCATCGGCATCCTGCTCATCGGCGCGGGCAGCCTCGGCCTGGCGGGCGCGCCCTCCGTCAGCGCCGCCTGGGACACCGTCCCCCACAGCACCCCGGATCCCGACCCGGAGCAGCGGCATCAGCCGCGCTGACGGGCCTGGCGAAATCGGGCCCGCCGAGCCTGGGTCTGCGGACGGATCAGGTGGACTCGGCCGGGACGGGCTCGGGCTCCTGGTGGACAGGCTCGCGCAGGGCGGTGGAGAGCACGACGGCCAGCACCGGAATGACGGCGAGCACCATGAGCGCGCCTCGGGGGCCGTAGTGGGTGGCGACGACGCCCAGCAGCGGCATGAACAGTCCGCCGGCGCTCACCGCGAGGCCGAGGGTGACGCCGGCCGCGGTCCCGGGACGGCTGGGCAGATAGTCCTGGCCGAGCTTGATGAGCACCGCGAACGGGATGTTCGACACGAGCCCCACCAGCAACGCCAGCGGCAGCGCCAGGTACTTGTCGTCGCACACCAGCATGAGCCACAGGGCGGGCAGCATGGCGGCGTTCCCGATCTGCACCGTGCGCACCATGCCGACCCGGTCGGCGAGCCGGCCACCGAGCAGCGTGCCGAGCACACCTCCACCGAGCTCCAGCGTCAGCGCCGTACCGCCCAGTCCGCTGCTCGCCTCCAGACTCCGGATCCAGTACAGCGAGATGAACGTGTTCAGCCCGGTCGAGATCGTGGAGCGCACGACCTCGACCGCGGTCAGCGCAGCGAACAGCCACGGCCGGTCCGCGCCCTGACGCTGCGCCTTCTTGGCGTCCGCGCCCGCCGTGCGCTGGTGATGGCGCAGCAGGACGAAGCCCATGAGCACGGCAGGGGGGATGAACAGCGCTGTCGCACCGACGCCGAGGTTGTCGAGGGCCGGGGTCACCAGCGCCGGTCCCACGAAGAAGCCCACGCTGCCGCCCGCGGCGAAGTAGCTCATCGCGGTGGCACTGCCCCCGGCCGCCCGGCGCGCGTCCCGCCCCGCCGGCGGATGGAACATCGCGATGCCGACACCGGCCGTCAACAGCAGCGCGAACACCAGCGGATAGGAGGGCGCGAGCCCCGACAGGCCTGCCCCGATCCCCGCGAGGCTCACCCCCAGCGGTGACATCCACCGCAGCCGGTACCGGTCGGCCAGCAGCCCGATCGGCACCTGCGGCAACGCGCTGCCCAGGGTGGCGGCAAGGGCCAGCCCGGAGGCCTGGACATAGCTGAAATCGCGTTGCAGTACGAAGTAGGGGACGGCGGCGGGCACCAGTCCCTGGTAGAAGTCGTCGACCGCGTGGGCGCCGGCCCAGATCCGCATCCGACGCCAGTGTCCTCGCTCCGGCCCGTCACCGACGTCACGCGCCGTGCTCGTTTCCTGTATCGCTGTCACGGGCTCCACGATGCTCAACGGCACCCCGGGCGCGCTTCCCGTATTCTGCCTACGCATGTCGAAGATCCGCCACATGCCCGTCGCGCCCACCAAGACCGAGGCCCACGGCGGCGGCGACACGATCGACCGGCACCGCCACGACGACCACCAGCTCATCTACGTCAGCTCCGGGGTCCTCGCCATCTCCACGGAACACGGGTCCTGGATCGCCTCCAACGACCGAGCCCTGTGGATCCCGGCGAACGTCTGGCACGAACACCGCTTCTACGGCCGGAGCCGCTTCCACGCCATCGGTTTCCCCGCCCGGGGCACGACGGCGCTGCTCGACACCGAACGTCCCACGGTCATCGCCGTCGACGCCCTCGTACGCGAACTCCTCATCGCACTGACCAGCACCACCCTCACGCAGACCGAGAGCCGCCACATGGAAACGGTGCTGCGCGACCGGCTGCGCCGCGTCACGGCCCAGCCCGTCGCCCTGCCCTCCGCCCGCGACCGGCGTCTTGCCGACGCCTGCCGCCTGATCGAGGAGAACCTGCGCCACCCCTACACCCTCGCCCAGGTCGCCGACCAGGTACACGCGGGTGAACGCACCCTCTCGCGCCTGTACCGCGACGAATTCGGCATGACGTTCCCCCAGTGGCGCACTCGCGCCCGCGTCTTCAACGCGATGGTCATGCTCGCCGAGGGCGCCTCCGTCACCGACACCGCGCACGCCTGTGGATGGGCGACGACCAGCGCGTTCGTCCACGCCTTCGCCCAGACCATGGGCACGACCCCCGGCGCCTACCGCGCGGGCGTCCACGCCTCACCGGCATCACCCGCCGGCACCACCGCGTGACAGCCGGGTCGGCCCTCCCGGCAGGGGTCCGCAACCGACGCCTGTGACCTTGCGGCGAACCTGTCCTTGATCGGTAACAGGACTTCCCGGCTTGTGAGTCGGGGGCGATCCCCGGTGCAGAATCGGTCCGCCGTCCCATCGACGGCCGACCACGTACGACCGACCACAGGGGGACCTCATGAACACCGCTGCCCGCAAGAAACCCAAGAGCCTCAACGGCCGGCGGTCCTACGCCCTGGGCGCCGCGGCGGTCGCCGCGCTCCTGGCGACCACGGCGTGCCAGTCCGGATCGCACGACACCGCGGACGCGTCCAAGTCCTCCGCCCGGCCCAGCGCGACGAGCAGCACACCGTCGAGCGCGACGACGCCGAGCGCCACGACATCGAGTGCGACGACGCCGAGCGCGAAGACCTCGACGCAGCCCGGCGGCGGCAGCGACGAGAGCGAACAGGGCGGGAGCACCGGCAGGGCCACCGGCGGCGACGGCAGCTCCAGCGTTCCCCTGTGCACCTTGCAGGACCTGTCGGTCTCCGCCACGAACTACGACGCGAAGGGTGAGCCGGTTCGCCACCTCCTCCTCGTCGCCACCAACACCGGCCGCAAGAAGTGCGACGTCCAGGGCGCCCCCGAGGTCACGCTCGGCAACGCCCGGGGACCGGCCCCGGTCATGAAGGGGACCGACCCCGGCGAGGTGCTCACCCTCGCTCCCGGCGGGAAGGCGTACGCCGGCCTGCTCGCCACCGGCGGCCACCTGGCCACCTACGACGTGCGGTCCATGACCCTCGGCCTCGGCAGCCCCGGCGGCGAGAGCGAAGCGGGCGAGCCGGTCGTCGTACGCATGCCCGTCGCCTCCTTCCCGGCCGACGACGGCCAGCGGGTCACGTACTGGGCGGGCACCGAGGGTCTCGCCATGCGTCCGGTCACCCAGTCCTGACGAAGGGCCTCCACCCGGCCCGGACCGTCCGTCCGGGCCGGCACCGACGCCTCGACCGCCCCTCCCTGGACCCTGGCTACCCCGGGAGCTCCGTACGCTCCCACCATTCGTACACGGGCAACCTGCCGTGATCGGTGGTCTCCTGACGTGTCGTGACCCTGAAGTGCTCGTATCCCCCGTTGAACGGGACCTTGATGTCGAGCCCCGACGCGGGAACCGAGACGATCCGTTCCGTGAGACCGTCGGGGCCGCCCTCAAGAACTGCTTTCGTGGTATCGGTCATGATCAGATTTTGTCCGCAGGCCGGACCGGCTCGTCCCGCGACGCGCCGAGGCGCCCCGCGGTCCGCCGTCGAATCATGGTCGCCGCCCGCGTCACCGAAAAACGGATGCCTCATCCGGGTCCCTCCATGCCAAGCTGTGCATTCCACCGCCAGACCACAGGAGGTCCCCGTGACTGCAGAGTCCTCATCCCGAGAAGGTGCGGAGCCGGCCGAGACCGAATCTCCTGACCTGGCGCCCGACGAGGGCGGTCAGGACGACCTGAAGCGCAAGTTCCGCGAGGCGCTGGCGCGCAAGCGCGCCCAGCAGGCGGATGCCGCCGAACTCGCCGCGAACCCCGCGGCGTCGAAGGTGCGCGGCGCGCACGGCCCGGCATCGAGCCAGCGTTCGTTCCGGCGCAAGAGCGGCGGCTGAGCCCCACCGTTTCTTGGGACACGTTTTACGTGACTCATGCAACTGCGGCGTGGGCACTCGCTGTCTGACCGGAAGACGGGCCCGTGAGGGCCGAAGCGAGAGAGAGCGGGGCAGGTCGTGCGACGGCGTAAGAGCGGCATAGGCATCGCACTCGTCACCGCTGCCGTGCTGGTGGGCACGAGTGCCTGCGGCGGGGGCGGGGGCGGGGGCGGCAGCGACAAGGCCGGCGGGGACGACGCGAAGGCGTCGGGCACGCCGCGCGCGAGTGCCAGCGCGTCCCCGACGAAACCCGCGGGTCCGCCCATGCTGCTGGAGACGATCACCCCGCAGACGGGCGCCACGGTCGGTGTGGCCATGCCGGTCTCGGTGGTCTTCACGAACCCGGTGGCGGCCAAGGCACGGGCCACGGTGGAGAAGCACATGCGGGTGAGCGCCTCGCAGCCGGTGGTCGGCGCCTGGCACTGGTTCGGCGACCAGCGCGCCGACTGGCGGCCGCAGAACTACTGGCCCTCGGGTACGAAGGTGAAGATCGACGTCGACATGAAGGGCGTCAGCAACGGCAACGGACGCTACGGCGTACGCAGCTACACGCACTCCTTCACCATCGGCGACGACGTACGCGCGGACGTCTCGGTGACCGGCCACACCATGAAGGTGACCCGGAACAGCAAGCCGGTGCGCACCCTGTCGATCAACGCGGGCAGCGCCCAGTACCCGACGTGGAACGGCACGATGGCCGTCATCGACAAGCAGGAGAAGGTCCACATGACCTCCTGCAGCGTCCACATCAGCTGCGACAAGGGCAGTTCCAACTACTACGACCTGACACTGCCCTGGGACGTCCACCTGACCCAGTCCGGTACGTACGTGCACTACTCCACCGGCGACCCCAACCCGGGCAGCGGCAGCGCTCGTGGCTCGCACGGCTGCGTCCACCTGTCCCTGTCGGACGCCAAGTGGTTCTACGGCCAGGTCAAGCAGGGCGACCCGATCACCATCACCGGCTCGCCCCGCGCCAAGGCCCCGGCCGACAACGGCTACGCCTCCTTCAACCTGCCGTGGGACCAGTGGCTCGTGGGCAGCGCGTCCGGGCAGCAGACCACCGCCTCGTTGTGAGGCGACGCGGGGGCGGTGAGGGCACGCTGGACGCACCCGCGGTGTGCCTCCTGATCAGGCGTGCCCCGACCGCCGCCGTGTCACGGCCGGCCGGGGTCCGCGCGCAGGTCGAGTCCCATGGGGTTGTCGAGCGGGATGTCACCCGCCTGTAGTACGGCACGGGTCAGGGGGCGCAGCAGCCGCAGGAGTTCGTCGGTCTCCTCGGCGCCGAGCGCGTCGTAGGCGGTCGCCGCCAGCCGGTCGGTGCGTGCCTCGACCTCGGCGGTGAGCTGTCGTCCGCGCCGGGACAGCCGACCGTCCTCGATCAGACCTCTCTCGGCCAGCGTGTCGCGTCTCGCGTCCCACTCGGCCTCGTCGAAGTCGCGGGCGACCGTGTAGACCGCGCGGGGGATCCCCCGCGCGGTGGCTTGCAGGACGTGCGATTCGCGGCCGCCGATCCCGGCGGCGGCCAGGGCCGCGACATGGCCGTCGCCGCGGTGTTCCCGAAGGAGTGTCGCGGCCTGCCACAGCCGGGCGAGGGGTTCCTCGGGCACCGGCAGGGAGCGGTTGGCCGCGAAGAGCGCCCGGCCCTCGAGCGGCGCCGACCGGGCGGCGCGCGTCGCGAGCTGTGCCGCACGGGCCACCTCCGCGCTGTCGGCCGCGGGCCCGAGCGCCCGGGCGAGCGCTCGCACGGATCCCCGTAGCCGAGCGCTCAGCGCCTGGTCCGGCGGGGCGAAACTCCACGCGGCGGGCACGGCCCGGCTCACCCGCTCGTAGGTGAAGTTGTAGAACAGCGCGTGCACGACGTCGGCGCCTGCCCGGCCCAGCGGGGCGGCCCGGCCGGCGAAGTAACCCATCCAGTAGCCGCGGTAACCCGTCGTCCTGAACTCCTCCACCGACTCCGGGGCGAAGTACACGACGGCGTGGATCGGTTCGAGCAGCCGCCACAGGTCACGGGCGACATCGGTCCGGTCCGGCATCGATGCTGGCGTTGTCATGTCACCGTTCTACGCCTCGGGTGCCGCCTGCGTCCCGCGCATCGATGTTCAGCCGGAACAACTCTTTCGAGCGGCACGGTCGCCCTGTGGGGCACCTCGGAGCGCACCGCTCCACGTCGGCTGACGCGACTGTCGGGCCTCCGGTCGACGGTCACCGGGCTCACGTTCGCCGGAGCCGACCGTCACCTCGCGGCCACGCAGTGGGGCGCCGAGGTGACGGCCGGCCGGGACGTCGTGTGGGACGTGAGCCGGATGGCCGCCGTGGTCACGCACCCCGTCGAGCGGGCGTGCGACCTTGCCGGGCGGGGGCTCGACAGGCAGGAATCGTCACGCTGCACGGACGGTCCGCCCTTCCGGAACACCTGCGCCCACCACTGAGCGGGAGCACCGCCTCCTGAGCGGGGCTACCAATAATGCCGACGGCCGCCGACGGCGTGACCGGCCGCTCCGAGAATCCAGAGAATGACACCCACGACGAGGAGAATGATCCCGATCGTCCACAGGATCGAAATTCCCGTCAGGAAACCGACGACGAGGAGAATGATGCCGAGGATGAGCATGGCGTCCTCCCTTTCGCTTGGGGTTGCACAACAGGGGTAGGTGGTGATGAAGGTCCGCGACCTGTTCGGCCGCAGCTCAAAGGAGTATCTCCATGATTCTCATCCTTGGCCTCGTCATTCTGGTTCTGGCCGTCGTCGTCGGACTGGCGGGAGTATTCGGAAATATCGGCGCCGGACACTCTCTCGCAACCGGCGGCGACTTCTCGATTTTCGGCTACCACGCGACTTCCTCGACCGGGTCCCTCTTTCTGAGTGGAATCATCGTGGGAGCCGTGGGCGTCCTGGGCCTGGCCCTGGTCGTGATCGGCGCCCGCCGGTCGGCCCGTCGCTCCTCACGCACCGGACGAGTACCCCGAATGTTCCGCCGTAAGACCTCCATGGTCGGCTGACAGCAGCCTGGGTACACCTGCGCCCTCGGCCCGCCTCATGGGCCGGGGGGCGTCGCGGTGTGGTCCGGGTGGCCCGGGGTGCGGCGGACCGTCTTGAAATGGGCCTCCAGGAGGTGGTCGCGCCCCTCGGCCAGGTCCTCGACGATCTGGTGTTCCAGCTCGGCGAAGGGCCGGTAGTAGGTGGAGTTGTAGGCCTCGACGATCTGGAAGGTCCAGCAACCCGGGACGACGTTCCGGCCGACGAGTTCCCGTTCGACCTGTGCGGCCCGCTCCTCGTGGCCCGCCTCGCGCAGGAGCCGGACCGCGTAGTCGAGTTCGAAGTCCGCCGTCCCGGTCAACTGGTGGAACCCGTACAGATGGCCGCGGGCCCGCTCCGTGGTCTCCAGCGCCTTCGACAGCGCGCCCAAGGCGCGCACCGTCTTCTCGTCGACACCGTGGGGCACTTGATGGGCCTGGCCCAGCTCGCGATCGTTCTCCATGGTGATCCTCTGCCCGGGAGGTGCCCCGCCCAGCGGTCGACTGGGCCGTGCGGCGTACACCGGACTCATCCGTCGGCCGCCGTGGGCCTCCTCGGAACAGCCCATCCTCGGCCCCCGCGACCGGGAGTGACGCACGGACAGGTCCGGACCGCACCGGAGAGCGGCACACCTGCCGCCTCATCGCGGAACGGGAATCGAAGATGATTCGCATGCATGTCCGTGGGACGGCCGGGCAGACGGCGCCTCGGAGGTTGATATCTATGGTTCCCCTGCTTCTGGTTCTTCTGTTGGCCGTGATCCTCTTCGGCGCGGGTTTCGCGGTGAAGATTCTCTGGTGGGTGGCTCTCGCGGTCCTGGTCCTCTGGCTGATCGGCTTCGTCGCCCGTCCGAGCGGTGGCAGCGGCCGCTGGTATCGCTGGTAGCCCTTTTCCCACCCCGCACTTGAGAGCCTCACCGGCGGTGGCCCGCCACTCCGTTCCTCGGAGTGGCGGGCCACCGTCATGTCACCGCGCACGGGCCCGATTTTCCGGTGACCGGTATACCGCCGCCATCGGGGGTACCCGCCGGACGGCCGGGACGGATGATCGACCGACGTCCCGGTTCCGGATTCGATCCGATACGCGTGACGCGGTGAATGCGGGATGGACGAAGTCCAGGAGGACGCAAGGCCCGTCGCGTGCGACGTACGAGCCGAGGAGGGTTCGGCAGAAGCCTTTTCTGCCGTCCCCCGTTGACCGGAGGAGTTGTTTTTCGCGTGACTGAGCATGTGTGGAGCTACCAGCCGACCGCCGGCCGTCTGGCGGGTGCGGACCTGACGGGCTACAAGGTCGAGGCGACCGACGGAGGCATCGGAAAGGTCGACAAGCACTCCGACGAGGTCGGTGACGCCTACCTGGTCGTCGACACCGGCGTGTGGATCTTCGGCAAGGAGGTCATGCTGCCGGCGAGCACCGTGGTCAGCATCGACCCCGACGAGGAGAAGGTCCTGGTCGACCTCACCAAGGAACAGATCAAGAACGCTCCCGAGTTCCACCGGGACAAGCACCTCGGCGACCCGGGGTACCGGGACGAGCTGGGCACGTACTACAGCGCTCCGTACGGCGGCTACCGCGCCTGACCTCGCCACGCACCACTCCGGGCCCGGCACCC
>NZ_JBVJMD010000052.1:0-54648 GCF_055584385.1 Streptomyces sp. NPDC104096 | reverse complement strand
CGGTGCCGCCGCCCTGGGTTCCGCCCTGGGTGTTGCCGGTGCCGCCGCCCTGGGTCCCGCCCTGGGTATTCCCGGTCCCGCCGCCCTGGGTCCCGCCCTGGGTATTCCCGGTCCCGCCACCCTGCGTCCCGCCCTGGGTGTTCCCGGTCCCGCCACCCTGGGTCCCGCCCTGGGTGTTGCCGCCGCCGCCCTGGGTCCCGCCCTGGGTGTTGCCCGTGCCACCGCCCTGCGTGCCGCCTTGGGTGTTGCCCGTGCCACCCTGGGTCCCGCCCTGGGTGTTGCCGGTACCGCCCTGGGTTCCGCCCTGGGTGTTCCCCTGGCCGCCGATCTGAGTCCCGCCGATGGTGTTGCCGGTGCCGCCGTTGATCGTGTTGTTGACGATGTTCGTCACGTTGTTCGTGACGTTGTTCGTCACCTGGTTCACCACGGAGGGCGGCAGGCCGAGCTGCTGCGCCGCTGCCTGTGCCGCCTGCCGCCCGATCACGGCGGCCTGCGCCGCGGACGCGCCACCCCGCACCGCCTGCTGTACGGCGGCGTTCCCCTTCGCGGTGGCCGCTGCGGCGCCACCGCTCGTTGCCGTGCCGTATCCGAGCCCCGACGACGTGCACCTGACGGTGCCCAGGGAAATCGGGCCGCTGCCGGAAACCGTGGTCCTGATGTTTCCGGTCGCTCCGGCGGAGGTCCTCGAAACGGACTTTCCGTTGCTCATGACGTTGTACGTCTGATTGGGGGTGAAGCCGGTTCCGGTCACCGTCCCGCCCTGCAGCTTGCATGTCGCCGCCGGGGTTGCCGTCGGACCGGTGGCGGCCTGGGCGGCTGGAATGGAGCAGACGACCGACCCCGCGGATATCACCGCGGTTACCGCCGCTGCCAGAATTCCCTTTGTCATCGAATTCCTCCTCCAGGGAGCCTGAATATATTTCGTCTGCTCCGCACGGTCGACGACACGACCCATTCCGATGCTCGCCTTGCGTGTCGGCTGAGTCAACTGGAATCCCGGGTCGGAGAATATTCGATCACCTCGACTGTCACCGGAAATAACCACACGTGAAGCAAGGGGGCGACGTAATAAATAGGCGAACCGGTGCCGGTCCTGTGGGTGGAATTAACCACATGCCGAGCGCGGAATTGACCACACGTGGTGCACACGCGGTGCGGCGGTGCCGGGCGGTACACCTCGGTGGCACGGCCCGCTCGCCGCGGAACCGCCCGTACACCCGCCTGCACACCCGCCCGTATGGGCCGCCGGGAGTGCTGCGTCCCGCGCGAGGACCGACGCTGGGATCGGACGGCGGGCAGTCGCCGACCGGTCCGCCCCGCCATGTCATGCGGCCGGTGGCCCCCCGCCTACGCTGGAGCTTCCGATGAGCCCGTCGGTGACGTCCTTGGCCGTTGTCTGCGACTGGTCGTTGCTCCGGTCCGGTCTGGCGCAGGCGATCAACACCCAGCCGGACCTCGAGATCACGGCCTTCGTGAAAAGCGTCGACGACCTGTCCCACAAGGAGAATGTCGCGGACATCGCCATGCTGATCAACCTGCAGATGTCCGATCAAGTGGCGTCCGGGCAGGTCGCCCGGCTGCACCGGCAGGGGTACGCGGTCATCGTGCTGTCGCTCTCGGAGACGCAGTCCGACGCCGTCCTGTGCATCCAGGCCGGCACGCGCGGGTATCTGAGCCGGCACACCGACGACACGGAGTTGGTGACGGCCGTCCGTGCCGTCGCCGCGGGCAGCAGCTACTTCGGCGCCAGCCTGGCGGGCCACAGCCTGCCCGCGCCGCCCCCGCGCATCACCCTCCGGGAGAAGCAGATCCTGGAACTGGTCGCGAGCGGCGCGACGGACCGCGAGATCGCCGCCGAACTGAACATCACCGAGAACACCGTTCATACGCACTTGGAGCGACTGCGGAGAAAGAGCGGCTCCCGGCGCAGGGCCGATCTCACCCGGCTGGCACTCAAATACGGTGTATTGGGGGACCAGCCCACCGAGTGACCTCTCAGGTCGGGTGGATGTCGTTCAGGCTGTCGACGGTGATCGTGGCCGGTGGATTCGAGGGCCTTGGCACCTGGACGAGAAACGGGATGTAAACCATTTCGCCGTGCCGGAATTCGGCCTTCGCGGATATTCGATAACACACGATATCCGCTGGATCACTGCGCGCGGCATAGCAGCGGAGCGCCGATTGCGCGGCAGGGTTTCGCGGACTGTGGGCCGCTGCCGGGGGCGCGGCCGACACCGCGACGACGCTCGCGGCTGCGGATGTCACTGCCAGGACTGCGACTGCCTGGATTCTTCCTCGCATGGACCTGCCTCCTCCTGCGAGGGCGGGTCCGGATGGCCCGCTCGTGTGTCGAGAGTCGGCCCGGTTCCGATCCTTGGCCCGTGCGGCGGTCGAGTCAACTCGAGTCGCGCCCCGGGGCGTCGGGTCGGTGGTGGTGGCCGGGCCCGGGCGGGGGCGGCAGTGTCGCTTGCGGGGCCTCGCCGGGCCAGACCAGCAGCACGGGACACGGGGCGTGGTCGACGACGAAGCGGGTGGCGGGGCCGAGGCTGTGCGGACCGAGCCGGGTGCGGTCGCCGTCACGGGCCAGGATCAGCAGATCGGCGCCCTGGGCCGCGAGGACGACCTCGCGCTCGACGCGTCCGGCGCGCTCCATGCGGACGCAGTCGCGCCCGAGACGGTCGGCGGCGTCCCGGAGCAACCGGTGGGCCGAGGCGGCGGCGAGGTGTTCCAGCCGCGTGCCCGGGTCGCGTTCGCGGTGGCCTCGGCCCAGCAGGCCGGCGAAGGCGCCGTGGGCGGTCTCGGCGAGCGCGTCGTCGTTCACGTACAGCAGCACGATCTCCTCGTCGGGGACCGTGCGGGCGAGGGCGGCCTCGACGCAGGCGGGCCAGGTGCCCTCGGTGATCCAGACGATGACGCTCATGGGGCGGCTCCGGGAGCGTGAGGGGCGGTTTCAGGTGCCGATGGTGTGCAGCATCCCCCACAGGGCCAGGGTGGAGGCAAGAAGCGTGGCCGGTACGGTCAGCAGGCCGAGCCGGGTGAACGGGCCGAGCTCCGCCCGGGTGCCGTGGGTGTGCAGGATGCGCCGCCACAACAGCGTGGCGAGGGAGCCGACGTAGGTCAGGTTGGGGCCGAGGTTCACGCCGATCAGGACCGCGAGGACCGGTCCGGGGCCGTGGGGTGCCACGAGGGGCAGCAGGGCCAGGACGGCGGGCAGGTTGTTGATCAGGTTGGCGAGGACCGCGGCCACCACGGCCACGACGAGCAGTTCGGTCAGGGAGTCCCCGCTGGGGAGCAGCTTCCCGAGCCCGGTGTCCAGGCCGTTGTCGACGACCGCCTGCACCACGACGCCCAGGGCCAGCACGAACAGGCAGAACAACGGGGCGGCCGCGCCGACCAGTTCCCGGGGGGTGCTGCGGCGCCGCAGCAGCGCGCGGCCGCCGAGGACGAGCACGCCGCCGAGCGCCGCCCACGCCGGGTCGAGCCCGGCGAACGACGTCAGCACGAAGCCCGCCAGGGTCAGGGCCAGCACCACGAGGGTGAGGACCGGGAGTTCGGGGCCCGGTTGCGGGGTGCCGGGCGTGGTGCCCGCGGCCAGGTCGGTGCGGAAGAAGACGCGGAAGACGGCGTACTCCACGGCGATCGCGGCCAGCCAGGGCAGCGTCATCAGCGCCGCGAACCGGGTGAAGGTCAGTCCGCTCGCGGAGAACGCCAGCAGGTTGGTCAGGTTGGACACCGGCAGCAGCAGGGACGCGGAGTTCGCGAGATGGGCGGTCGCGAACACATGGGGGCGCGCGCGGGCGCCGGTCCGGGCCGCGGTCGCGAAGACGACCGGGGTGAGCAGGACCACCGTCGCGTCCAGGCTGAGGACCGCCGTGGTCACGGAGGCGACCACGAACACCCCGGTCAGCAGCCGGCCCGCGCCGCTGCCGCACCAGCGGGCGACCGCCGCCCCGGCCGCCTCGAACAGGCCCTCGTCCGCGCACAGTTGCGCCAGTACGAGGATCAGGGCGAGGAAACCGACGACCGGCAGCAGGCTGCGCGTCTGCGCCCAGGCGTCGTGGGGCGACACGGCCCCGACGAGCATGACCAGCACGGCCGCGGGTACGGCGGCCGCCGCCTCCGGCCAGCCGCGCGGGCGCACGACGGCGAACGCCAGCACGGCCAGCAGCAGCACGACCGAGACGGCCTCGAAGACGACGGTGGTACTCAGTGCGGTCCTCCAGCGGCAGGAGCGCCTGTCGGCAACCCCGTGATCAGCGAGGTTCCAGGGTCGCACCCCGGTGGAGGGCCGCCGGTACCGACCGGGCCGGGCGGGACGGTCCGGGCGTCAGCCGGGCAGCCGCGTGAGCGTCTTCTCGTACGGTGTGCCGGTCCCGGGCCGGGTGGGGGTCAGCCGGACGGTCACGCCCGTGCAGGAGTAGTGGTCCGGGCTGAACAGCGCGGTGATCCCCTGCCGGACGACGGTCCGCCCGCCCACCCGGAGGGTGAAGGTGCCGGGGCGGAGCACGGCGGCGCCGTAGTAGCCGATCGTGCCGTTCCCGGTGAGGTAGTGGCCGGTGACGGCGCCGTCGGTGCGCACGGTCAGCGGGGTGCCGCGCAGGGTTCCGGTGTGCTGGACGCCCTTGCCGTGGTCGACGGTCATGACACCGTCGGGCCGGAACGTCCAGACCGTTCCGCTCCCGCTCAGCCACACCGCGCTCCCGTCGATCTCGACGCGCTGCCGGGAGCCGGTCTCGCGCCATCGTCCGACGAGGCAGGGATCGTTCTTCCGGACGGACGCGGTGCCCGGCGGGTGTCCCGTGCCTCCGGACGCGACCGGGGGCGCGGCGGGCCACCACAGCCGGAGGTCGTCCGGTACGGCCGCCGCCGCTCCCGCGAGGACGAGCACCCCCAGCCCCAGCCCCAGCGCCGACGCCGGGGCGAGCGGCCGACGGCCCCGGGACGCGGCCCGGCGCGCGGTGGCCGTGCGGACCTCGTCCGTGCGTACGGTCCCGGTCGGGGGCGTCGCCCCGGCCGCGGGCGCGGTCCTCGTCGTGGGGTACGACGACGGTGGGCGACGTCGGCGCAGGGCCGCGGCCGCCGCACCGAGCAGCCCGGCGGGGACCGCGACGACCGCTCCCCACGCGCCGATCTCATGCAGGTGGAAGGCGATGGAGGCGTCGGGCAGGAACGCCCGTACGCCGCACACCCCCGGCCGGACGCCGGTGAGGGCGACGCACCGGGACATGCCCCGGGCCGGGTAGAAGCCCAGGGTGCCGAGGACGGCGGTGACCGTGACGGCGAGCGGGACCAGCACCGGACGCAGCCGACGGCAGAGCACGGCGGTGACCGCCGCCGCGCAGGCCTGGCACAGGGCGGCGACCGCCATGTACGTGTCCGCGTGCACCAGGGCGAAGGACAGCCGTCCCACGTCCACCGGGGATCCGGAGAGCCGGCGGACCTCGGGCGGCAGGGCGGCGCGGGCGACATACGGCAGCGCGATCCCGGTGGCGATCGCGAGCAGCCCGGCGACCGCGCCCACGGCCAGCGCCCTGGCCACACCCTCCGGCGGGCCGCCGCCCTCCGCCCTGCCGCCGTTCTCGCGCGGGCCGCCGTCCTTCGCCGGGCCGACCTCTCGGCGCCGGAGGCCGGACAGCACCAGGGGGACCGCCCAGAGCAGGACGGTTCCGGCCGTGACGGCCGGGGTGGCCCGGAGGAGTGTCAGCGGGAAGGAGAAGTAGGCGTCGGCGATCCACCGGGTGAGACCGGCGTACCAGCCGATCGTCTCGCCGGAGACGGGACGGGCCCCGATCGGCGCCGAGGTCAGGTTGTCCGGGCTCATCGCGCAGACGTGCCAGAGGGCCAGCAGCGAGCCGAAGAGGGCCGCGGCGGTGGCCGTCACCGTCCGCGAGGGCGGGTCCGGTGACGGGCCCGCCCGGTGTGCCGGGCCGGCCGCCTGCCGGGCCGGCCCGTGCCGGTGGACCGACCACGCCCACAGCGCGACCAGCAGCATCAGGGCGGCCAGCAGGACGCCGAGGACGACGCCCTGGACGAGGCTCGGGGTCAGCACCGCCAGATCGGCCGCCACCACGGAGATCGCCCGGCTGAGGGCGAATCCGGCCGCCGTCGCGGCCGCCAGGACCACGGCGGACCGGCCTGGCCAGGAGCGGGTCCGCTCCGCGCCGACCCGGGTGCCGTGTCCCACCGCGGTGGCCAGGGCGCCGGCGAGCACCGCGCCGAAGGGCAGCGCCAGCACCGCCAGTCCGGACGTGACCAGGCGCCCGGACAGGTTCCCGGTCAGCAGCGAGAGGTTGTTGAGAGCCAGCCCGGTCAGGAGGCCCAGCGCGGCCGTCTCCCCGGGCCCGGTGCGCAGCAGCGGTGCGGGGTCGGCCATCGCGGCGAGCCGCCGCTCGGGCCCGGGATGGGTGCCGAGCGGCTCGGCCCACCGTCGCCACCAGGACCGCACGCGCCGCCCCGCGGGCTGCCCGGAGGCCGTGGCCGGGGCCGCGACCGTGCGGGGCAGCGCGCCGCGGGTGAGGTCCCAGGAGTGCGCGACCACGTCGGCGTGCAGCTCACGGGTGCGCAGGATCGCGTTCCTGGCGAGGTAACCGGCGACGCTCAGCGCCAGCAGCGTGGCCAGCCGGTAGAGCGGCTTTCCCGTGACACCGGGCAGGACGGTGTCCGCCGGCCCGCCCCCGGACCCCAGGAGCACCCCGGGCCACAGGGACAGGAGCACACACGGAACCAGCGCGGTCAGGACGAACGACCACCAGATCGCGATGGTCAGATAGGTGCGTCCGGCATCGCGGTTGTGATGGTGCGCCAGTTCGTGCCCGACCACGGCGCGGAAGCCGTCCGGGTCCAGGTCGTGGCGGATCAGCAGACCCAGGTCGAGGCAGATCCGGGGACGCCCCGGCAGCCCGTACGCGCGGCCGCCGGCCGTGGTCGCGTACGGATCGACCAGCCACAGCGGGGCACGGGACAGCCCGGCCCGCTCCGCGAGCCGGTCCAGCTCCGCCAGCAGGTCGGCGTTCTCGGCGCCCGCCAGCCGGACCCGCCGGGGCCGTCGCACCGTCAGGCGCGGACCGCCGCCCGTGGCCCGCCGCCGGGAGAGCTCCGGCCACCAGGGATGGAGCGCGAACAGCACGCCCGCGGTGGCCGCCTGCACGAGCAGCCCGGCTCCGATCCACCCGAGCTCGTGCGAGAAGTACGGCCGCTCGCAGGCGTTGGCCATCGCCAGCTGTGTGTTCAGCCGGTCGAGCACGTCGGGGATCCACACGGTCGCCGGGTCGATCCCGGCGAAACACGGCCGGATCCGGAGCCGGAACAGACGCTCCGTGGACGGCAGCGCCGCGCTCACCACACCGAACGCGACGACACCGGACGCCAGGACGGCCGCCACCAGGGTGGCGAAGCGCAGATCCGTCCGGGCGCGCAGCGCGGCTCCCGGCACCGCGTCGGGTCCGGGCGGCGCCTCCGCGGGCACCCGGGCGGCCGGGACCCCGGGGCCGCCGGTCACCCCGGTTCCTGTCCGGTCAGTCCGTCGCCCACCACCGCGGCCGCCATCAGTTCCGCCCGGTCCCGCGGCATCCCTCCGTGGTGCATCAGGGTGCGGGTCACGATCCGCCGCACCTCGCGCCACTGCTCCTCGTCGAGCCGTGCCGCGGGCGCCTCCTCCGCCGCGGGAGCGGCGGCCGGCGGCTCGGCCTCGCCGGGGGTCCGGTGGAGCATCCGGCGGATCAGCTCCCGGGAGGCGGTGGCCGCCTTGTCCGCCAGATACGTCATCACCGCGGAGGCCGCGGCCAGCAGGACCGGCGTGAGCAGTTCCTGCGCGCCGGGCAGGCCGAACCTCAGGGGTCCGGAGCCTTCCGCCGCCGGGCGCGGTGCCAGCGCCCGCCGGGGATCCTCGAAGTACGCCATGCACATCATGGCGAACGCCCGGCGTTCGGCGGCGACCTGTTCCGGTGCCACGAGGGCGGCCCGTTCGAGCATCCCCCTTGCCAGCTCCGCCACTTCGGCGTCGTACGCGTGTCGTGAGGTCTTCACGGCACACCCCCCTGATCAGAGCGTCTGTGCGAGCGCGCGGGCCTGCTCCGACGGGAGCGGCCCGCGCGGCTGCCTCGGGGGTCAAACGTAGGAATCGGCGCGACGGGCGGGGCGGGTACCGGGGAATCCGTGATCGTCGCCGTCCTCGTGCGGTATGCGACCGCGCGCACACGCCCGAGCCCCCCGTCCAGCGGTGGGGCGCGGACGGAGGGCTCGGGAGGAAGAGGCGGCCGGGCCTACTTGTGCGTGCCCGGCTTGGGCTCGTAGGCCTTGCTGCCGCACTTGTTCACGTCGATCCGGACCACCTGGGGGTCGTGGTCGCTCGCCTGGTCGGCGAACTCGGAGTTGATGTGCACGACGTCGTAGTCGTAGTGCGTGACCGAGGGGCTGGTCAGGATGTGGTCGAGGGTCTGGCTGTTGCCGTCGTAGACGTAGCTGTAACGCTGGTCCGCGGGCAGGGTGTTGATGAGGTCCGTGAGGACGTCCCCGTTGTCCGTCAGGGTCTTGACCGCGTCGGAGAACTCGTAGTCGTTGAGGTCGCCGAGGGCCACGATCCGCGCCCTGGGGTCGGCGGCGAGGAGGGAGTCGACGAAGGCGTTCTCCTCCTGCGCCTGGAGCGTGCGCTGCGTCTCCGAGGAGCGGGTGGGCTCCTGGAAACGGCCGTGCATCGGGTCGTCGCCGCCCTTGGAGTTGAAGTGGTTGGCGATCACGAAGACCGTCCGGCCCTGGAACCTGAACTCGCCCACCAGCGGCTTGCGGCTGCTGTTCCACGCGGTGCTGGTGGGGTCGATGCGGCCGGGCGAGGCGGAGAGGTGGGCCTCGTGCGTCCACCGGTCCTTCACCACGGAGACGGCGGTGGTGGAGACGTCGGTGGCGGAGGCGCGGTCCACGAAGGAGACCCGCTTGGGGTTGAAGAGGAACACCTGGCGGATGTTGCCGCCGGGCTCGCCGCCGTCCTTGTCGTTGACGGGGTTGACGTAGCGCCAGGAGTACTTCGGGCCGCCGGCCGCCCGGATCGCCGCGGTGAACTTGGTCAGCGTCGCCTCGGCGGAGACGGTGCCGTCGTCGGTGGCGCCGTTGTCGTCCTGGATCTCCTCCAGGGTGACGATGTCGGGCGAGGAGAGGTTGGTGACGACGCCCTTGGCGAGACGGGTGAACTTGTCGTCGCTGTCGGACGGGTCGAGGTTCTCCACGTTGTAGGTGGCCAGGGCGAGTTCGTTGCCCTTCTGGCGGCGCGTGACCTCCGGCTTGAGGCCGTTGTCGACGGCCGTGCCGGTGGTGGCGGCGGTCGGGGCGAGCAGGTAGCCGCCGAAGGAGGCGTAGTCGACCGGTCCGGTGGTGGTGCCGGCCAGCTCGTCGCCGACGTTGAGGGTCGGGGTGGAGCCGTCGGCCGCGGCTATCTCGATCCGGCCGGTGTTCTGCTGGTCGTAGGCGCCGTAGACGGTGCCGCCGCGCGGGGTGGGGCGCTCGTCGGGCTTGGCGGTCACGAACATCTCGCCGTAGCTGTTGGTCGCGCCGACCACACGGGCGTCGCTGACCGAGGCGCGCATGCCCTCGATCGACTCGTAGAAGTCCTGCGAGTAGACGGCCGGCCGGAGGGGCAGGGCCTCGATGCTGCCGCCGCCCGCGGTGGGCGTGTACGTGTCCGGGACGGTCGAGTCGTCGAGGACGACCGCGTCCGGCAGGGCGTTGCCGCTGGACAGGGTGGTGGAGACCGGGCTGCCGAGCTCGGTGACCGACTGCGTGCCGGTGCCCGGGTAGTACTCGGTGACCTTGCCGCTGACCAGCACCGAGTCGCCGACCGAGACGGTCGGGGCGGCGGAGCCGGTGAAGACGAACAGGCCCTCGCTGGTGGCCGGGTCGGCGTCCGGGGTCGGGTCCTGGATCCAGTAGCCCTTGCTGCCGGTGGTGCGCACGGCGGTGACGACGCCGGGCACGCCCACCACGCTCTGGCCCTTGAGGGGCGAGACCCGGGTGGTGCCCTGGACGTCGTGGATGCGGAACGCGCCGGGCGCGGTGGGGCCGCCGGAGCCGCCGCTGCCGCCGTCGCCGCCCGCGGTCTGGCCCGCGCCGTTGGTCGGGGTGGGCGTGCCGGCGGTGAAGTCCGCGGAGTTGTCGTCGGTGTCGGCCAGCGAGGCGGACCGGGACACGGAGGCGGTGTTGGTCGCGGCCGGCGCGGCGGAGCCCTCGCGGACGACGGCGGTGCCGTAGCCGAGGAGGTCGACGACATCAGGGTCGGCGGTGCAGTCGGCGACCGTCTTGCAGGTCAGCGCCGTGGTGCCCTTGACCAGGGCCACGGTGCCGCTGCCCGCGGCCATGGCGATGCTGCCGGTCGCGTCCGGGGTCGGCAGAGCGGCGGTGCCGCCGGTGCCCGCGCCCTCGCCGACCAGGTAGCTGCCGCCGGGGGCGAGTGAGCCGGTGAGGGGGGTGACCTGCCAGAGCGAGCTCGCCGACGCGGAGGCCGGCAGGTACTGGACGCTGTATCCGTCGAGCGGGTACGCGGTCGTCGAACGGTTGGCCAGCTCCACGAAGTCGTTCGTGAGCGTGGCCCCGGAGTTGCCGCCGCCGCCGTACGCCTCCGATATCACCGCAGTCGTCGACGGCGTGGCGTAGGCGGCGGGCAGCGGTGCCACGACGACGGCCGCGGTGGCGGTCGCGGCCACGAATGCGGCGCCGGCTACGCGCGTTGCGCTGGGTCTGTGAATCGGCACGAGGGTGACTCTCCTTCAACGTCCGCTGCACTAGCGGCACATGAGGTGCGATACGGCTGTCTGGGGCCATGCGTCGGCTGAGGTTACGCGCGTAGAAAGGGCGTATCAAGGGGTACGTCGTTAAATCTGCGGGTCCAGTCGCTGACATTCTGTGTGGAGTCGCCTCACCTGCGGTGATGTTGAGGCCGGGTCAGCGCGCGACGCGGGAGGTCTCCGGGCTGCGGGCGCGGGCCGCCGTCGGGGATTCCCGTTCTCCGTGCATGAGCGGTGCCTGTGTGGGCACGATGTGCTTCACCGTCGAGGTCGCGAGGGTGGAGGAGCCGGGTACGGGGCATGGGTTCCGTACCGGATGCGCAGCACGAGGAGGCGTCATGAATCGTCAGGCCCGGGTTCGTGTCCGTGTCAGCCGCCGGCCCGCCTCCCCGCGGGACGAACAGATCGACCGCAGGACGCCCTCGGGCCGGATCCTGCCCTACTGACAGCCGGCCGACCGCCGACAGCCGTCCGCGATCGCCGACGGGCGGTGCTCACAGCGGCGACTGCCAGATCACCGTCGTACCGCCGTCGTCGCCACCGCCGTGGCCGCCACCGTCGCCGTCCTGCGCCGGTGTGCCGTCGTCGTGAACCGTCAGGCGTACGCCCTCGCGGCCGTCCGGCAGCGTCGCCGTGACGTCGACGGTGATCTCGACGCGGGAGACCGCGGTACGGCGTGCGGTGGCGGCCAGGGCACGGCGCAGGGCGGCCAGCAGATGGCCGGCGGCCCGGTCCGGGACCCGGCTGTCGACGGCTCCGGTGAAGCGGACGGACGGCGGGCGGCCGAGCACGGCGGCGAGGCCCGCCGTCTCCCGCAGCACCCTGCCGCGGACCGTGGCGGGAGCCTCGGCGGGCGGCTGCTGCAGGGCGAGGATGGCCGTGCGCACCTCCTCGATCGTCGACTCCAGTTCGTCCTCGGCCCGGCCCAGGGCCTCCCCGACGTCCGCGGTGTCCCCGGCGTCGCTCCGGCGCCGGGCGGCCTGGACCATCATGCCGGTGGCGAACAGCCGTTGGACGACGAGGTCGTGCAGGTCGCGGGCGATCCGGTCGCGGTCCTCGTAGACCGCCAGCCGCTCCCGGCCGTGCCTGGCGTCGGCGAGGACCAGGGCGAGGGCCGCCTGGGAGGCGAACTGCGTCGCCAGCAGCCGCTCCCCGGGGGTGTACGGGTGCTCGCCGCGCCGCCGGGGCAGGGCGAGGGTGCCGATCAGCCGTCCGCCGGCCTGGAGCGGCAGCATCATGCTCGGGCCGAAGCGGCGCCCGACGGATGTCGTCGTCCACGGGTCGCCCGCCGGGTCGTCGACGAACACCGCTTCCCCGCCCAGGAGCCGGACGAGCACGGGATGGCCCGGCTCGATCGTGCTCCCGACGAACGCGTCCGGGTCGTCGGGCGTCGAGGCGGTCACGACCTCCATGCCGCCCGGCGCGGTGGGCTGGAGGATGACACCGGCGGCGGCGTCGGCGAGCACCCGGGCCCGGTCGGCGACCGTCAGCAGCGGGTCGGCGGCCGGATCGCCGGTGAGCAGGGCGTTCGTCACGGCCGCCGCGCCCTCGATCCAGCGTTCGCGCCGGCGGGCCGTCCCGTACAGGCGGGCGTTGCCGATCGCGATGCCCGCCTGGGCGGCGAGGGCCCGCAGCAGCAACTCGTCCTCGGCGGTGAACGGGCCCCCGGTGCGCTTGTCGGCCACGTACAGCCGTCCGAACACCTCCTCGCCGACCCGGATGGGCACCTCCAGGGTGCCGGGCCGGGCGCCGGGTCCGTCCGGCCGTGCGGGTCGGTCCGCGTCCGGGGGTCCGGGTCGGTCCGCGCCACGGACCTCGACGAGCCGTTCCGGACCCGGACCGGCGGTGCCGACGGCCGCGCGGCGGGCGCCGGTCAGCCCGGCGGCGGCGTCCACGATGTGCTGGAGCGTGGTGCGCAGTCCGAGGTCGGCGCCGACGCCGAGGACGGCGTCGAGAAGGGGCGGCAGGTCCGGTACGCGCGCGTCGGCCATGGCGCTGCCGCCCCTCGGGTCAGGCGGCCAGCGGGTTCAGGGTCAGCGGTTCGATCCGGCCCTCCAGCATGGCGCCGAGCCCCTGCACGGCACACACGTCGGGCCGCTCGGCGATGTTCACCGGCATACCGGTGGCCTGCCGCAGCATCCGGTCGAGTCCGGGGAGCAGGGCGGAGCCGCCGACCATCATGATCCCGCGCTCGGCCAGGTCGGCCACCAGATCGGGCGGGCACTCCCGCAGCACCCGCCCGATACCGTCGAGCACGGCGGTCAGCGGGGTCTCGATCGCGTCGCGGACCGCGGCGGTGTCGACCCGTACGGAGCGGGGGAGCCCGGTGGCGACGTCCCGGCCGTGGATCTCGGTGGACATGAGCGCCGGAGAGTCGAGGCCGTCCACGGACAGGGCGAGCTGGAGCGGCCGTACGGACTGGCTGGGCAGCATCAGCTCGTGCGCGTGCCGCAGGTGCTGGACGATCGCGTGGTCCACGGCCTCGCCGCCGACCGGGATCCGCTCGGCGGTCACGATCGAGCCGAGGGAGAGGACCGCGACCTGGGTGGCTGCGGCACCGCACACCATGATCATGGTGGCTTCCGGCCGTTCGACGGGCAGCCCGCAGCCGACGGCGGCGGCGATGAGCGTGTCGACGAGCTCGACGCGGCGCGCGCCGAGGCCGACCAGCGTCTCGATCGTCGCGCGCTGCGCCAGCGGGTCGGCGTCGTGCGGGGTGCAGGCGGCGGCGCGTAGCCGGGGCTTGCGGCGCAGACTGCGGCGGATCTTGTCGCCGAGCAGGTGACGCAGCATGCGCTGCGCCATGTCGATGTCGACGACCGTGCCGCCGGACACCGGGCGCATGACGCGGATGTAGTGCGGGGTGCGGCCCGTCATCTTCTCGGCGAACTCACCGACCGCTATGAGTGCGCCGGTGCGGGTGTTCACGGCGGCGGTGGACGGCTGGTCGACGACGAGCCCCGCCCCCTTCACGTACACCCGCGTCCTCGCCGCGCCCAGGTCGACGGCGAAGTGGCAGCGGCGCAGCTGCTCCAGACTGGCGGTCATGGCAGATCCTCCCGTGAGCGCGGGGCCGGGGGGCCGGCCGGGCGGCGGGCCTTCTCTCGCATCGTTTCCGGGCCGGGCGGGGGTCGCCTTCTGGAGGGGGCCGGGCGGGGTGCCGCCGAACGGGGGGTTCTCGGCACGCGTACCGCGCGTCGGCGGGCTTCGGGAGGTCTCGGGGGTGTGCGGGTGTGGGTGTGGGGGCGGCGGGTCCGGGGGCGCACCGGCCCGTCCCGGTGTCCGGCCCGGCCCGGCCTGCCCAAATGTCCGGCCCGGCCCGCCCGGGTGTCCGGTGCGCTCCCCCCTTCCGCCCCGCTCTACTCCGGTCCCACCACGCCCCGGATCACGCCCAGCTCCACCAGGTCCTGGGGGCGGATGCGGAGCTGGTTCGCGGTCGCCTCGGCCTCCTGCGGTGGCCGTTTGAGGATGGCGGCCGCCGGTTCGGGTGCGATGACCGAGAAGTAACTGTCCGGCACCGCCCAGGTGTTGCCGGGCGCGGCCAGCGCCAGCGCGCCGCCGGAGCCGCCCTCGCCGATCACCAGCGTGGTGACCGGCGTACGGGCGGCGGCCACCGCGCCGAACAGGTCCGCGATCGCGGCGCCCACCCCCCGCGCCTCGGCCTCGGCGTCGTTGGCCGCGCCCGGGGTGTCCACCAGGGTCAGCACCGGTATGCCGAGCCGGTCCGCGAGCCGGACCAGCCGGGCGGCGGTGCGGTAACCGGCCGGACGGGTCGCCGTGCCCGCCTGGGCGGCGTAGGCGACCGCCCGCCCCCGGTGCTCGCCGAAGCCGCACAGCATGCCCGCGTCCCTGCCGCCGCAGCGGTCCCCGCCGAGCGCGACCCGGTGCGTGAAGTAGGCGTCCAGATAGCTCGCGGCGCGCGGACGCCCGGCCGCGCGGGCCCGCCGTACCGCCTCCCAGCCGGTCGCCGGGAGGTCCGCCGGGCCCAGCGCCCGCGGCACGGGTGCCGCCTCGGCCGACGGCGCCGTCAGCAGTCGCAGCCACCGTCCGAGCACCCCGCGCAGCTCCTCGGGCGCCACGACCGCGTCGGCGGCGCCCGCCGCCACCTGCGCCTCGGCGGTGTACGCGGCCGGGTCGGCGTCCGGCGGCCGCACCCGGGACCCCGCGAAGCCGACCTGGGCGCCGGGCAGCGCGAGGATCACGTCCGCGCCCGCGCCCAGCGTGGCCCAGCCGCCGCCCGTGGTCGGGTCCCGCAGCACGGCGACCTGCGCCAGACCGGCCGCCCGGGTGAGCGCCGACTGCCGGGCCACCCGCTGGAGTTGGGTCAGCGCGAACATGCCCTCCTGCATCCGGCTGCCGCCCGTGGCGACCAACGGCACGACGGGCAGGCGGTGTTCGCGCGCATAGGCGTACGCCGCCACCAGCCGGTCCCCGGTGCGCTCGCCCAGCGAGCCGCCGAGGAAGCCGAACTCGAACGCGATCAGCACGGCCCGGGTGCCCTCGACGTGCGCGGTGCCGCAGACGACGGACTCGCCCTCGCCGGTGCGCGCCGTGGCGCGGGCCCGGGAGGCGTCGTAGCCCGGCCAGCCGAGCGGGCCGTCGACCGGTCCGGACTCCCTTTCCGGGTAGGGGAGTTCGGTGAAGTCGTCGGTGACGAGCGCGAGGGTCGCGCGGGCCGTGCGGCCGTCGGTCATGACGGCAGCGCCCGCTTCATGATCTTCCCCATGTCGTTGCGGGGCAGGGTGTCCAGGTAGCGGACCACGCGCGGCCGCTTGTGCGGGGCGAGCCGGTCCGCCACATGACCCGCCAACTCCTCGGCGGCGGGCGGCTCCTGGGGGTCGGCCGGGACGATCCAGGCGACGACCCGCTCGCCCAGGTCGGCGTCCGGCTCCCCGGTGACGGCGGCCTCGCGCACCCCCGGATGCTCCAGCAGCGCGTTCTCGATCTCGCCCGCCCCGATCTTGTAACCCCCGCTCTTGATCAGGTCGGTGGCCTTGCGGCCGACGATCCGGACGTACCCGTCGGCCTCGCGCACGGCCATGTCGCCGGTGCGGAACCAGCCGTCGGCGGTGAAGGCGGCCGCGGTGGCGTCGGGCCGGTTGAGGTACGCGGTGAACAGGTTCGGGCCGCGCACCTGGATCTCGCCCACGCTCTCGCCGTCGTACGCGGTGAGCGGGGTCCCGTCCTCCTCGACGAGCCGCAGTTCGACCCCGGGCAGCGGCACGCCGACGGTCCCGGCCCGCGCCTCGCCGTCCGCCCGCACGCTGGTGTTCATCAGCGTCTCGGTCATGCCGTACCGCTCGATCACCCGCCGGCCGGTCGCCGCCGCGATCCGCTCGTGGTCGTGCACGGGCAGCGCGGCGGAACCCGAGACGAGCAGCCGGGCCCCGGCCAGCGCCCCGGCCAGGGCGGGATCGCCGGGCAGCGCCTCGGCGATCCGGTGGTACATCGTCGGCACCCCGAACAGCATGGTCGCGCCGCCGGTCAGCTCGCGCGCCACACCGTCGGTGTCGAACCTGCCGAGATGCCGCAGCGAGCCGCCGCGCCGCAGCGGGCCCAGGACGCCCAGCACCAGGCCGTGCACATGGAACAGGGGCAGTCCGTGCACCAGCACGTCGGCGCCGGTCCACTGCCAGGCGTCGGCGAGCGCGTCCAGGGTCGCGGCGATCGCGCGGCGCGGGACGACGGCGCCCTTGGGCGGGCCGGTGGTGCCGGAGGTGTAGACGATCAGGGCGGGGTCGCCGCCGTCCGCTTCGGCGGCGACGAGGGGTTCACCGGTCGCGCGCACATCGACGTCGATCCGCGCCAGGGCGCCCACGGAGGGCGGGAGTTCGTCGCCGGGAGCGGCCAGCACCAGGGCCGGCGCGCTGTCGGACAGGATGTGGTCGAGCTCCTTCTCGCCGGACCTGGGGTTCAGCGGCACGGCCGCCGCACCGGCCAGCAGCACGCCCACGACCGCGACGGCCGTCTCCAGCGAGGGGGTCGCCCACACGGCCACCCGGCCCGCCCCGCGGATCCGCCCGCCGACGGCCCCGGCGGCCGAGGCGAGTTGCGCGTACGTCAGGGAGCGGTCGCCGAACCGGAGGGCGTCCTGTCCGTCCGGATCGTCCGTGAGGGCCGGGAAGAGGGAGGTCACGCGGTGCACTCCTGGTGGTGAGGGAACACGTCCGGGAACAACACCTCCGTTCCTACACCAGCGGCCCCCCGGATCGGCCCCGCCCACGACTTGACGTCGGTCACTCGCGGACGGCAGGAGCCCGACGCCGGTCACCCGGGAGCGGCCGGCGGCGTCCGGGTGCCCACCACCGTGCTCAGGTCGGGTGCGAGACGCAGTTCCACCGACCGCAGCGCCGGATGCTCCAGCCAGAAGCGGCGCGGCAGGTCGGGGCGGCCCTCGTACAGCGGCGGCCAGGTCGTCGCGGGGGTGAAGTCGTCGACGACGACCGTGCCGCCCGGCGTCAGCAGCCGCCCGACGTCCGCCGCCGGACCGTCCCCCTTCCCCTGCCCGCCGCCGTCCAGCACGAGCAGGTCGTACGGACCCCGCTCGCCGATCCGCTCCCAGCCGCCGGTGAGCACCTCGACCCCGGGCAGTCCGGCGAACAGCCCGGCGGCGACCCGGGCCCGCTCGGGGTCCCGCTCCACACCGACCAGCCGTACGCCGTCGCCCGCGCCCGAGGCGAGCCAGGCCAGCCCGACCCCGAACCCGGTGCCGGTCTCCCCGATGAAACCCCGGGCGCCCCCGGCCAACGCGTGCAGCAGACGCCCCTGTTCGGGCCGGCAGGAGTACGGGAAGCCGTGGGCGCGGGCGGCGGCGACGGCCCGCTCGACGAGCGGGGGGAGGTGGCCGTGGGAGTCGTAGGCGCTCGTTCCGGCGATCGACATGCGGCCGATCCTGCCGCGGTTCAGCCTTCGGCCGCCACCAGATCGGCGACCACGCAGCTGACGTTGTCCGGGCCGCCCGCGTCGTTCGCGGCGTCCACCAGGGACCGTACGGCGTCGTCGGGGTCGGTGTGGCCGGACAGCAGCTCCCGTATCCGGTCGTCGGGGACGACCCCGGACAGGCCGTCGGAGCACAGCAGATAGCGGTCGCCGGGCAGCGCGTCCTTCAGGTGCAGGTCCGGGACCGCTGGCGCGCCGCCCGACAGGGCCTTCAGGAGCAGGGAGCGCTGGGGGTGGGCGGCGGCCTCCTCCGGCGTCAGCCGGCCCTCGTCGAGCATCGACTGGACCAGGGTGTGGTCGTGGGTGATCCGGAACAGCCCACCCGCGCGCAGCAGATAGGCGCGCGAGTCCCCGATGTGCACCAGGGCCAGCTTGGAGCCGGTCCACAGCAGGGCGGTGAGGGTCGTACCGGTCGTGTCGGTCGAGGACACCTCGTGCACGGCGCGGGTCGCGCTCTGCACGGCGTCCTCCAGCAGGTTGAGCACGCTTCCGGCGGGCACCTCCGCGGTGTCCAGGGCCGCCAGCGCCGTGACGGCGGCACGGCCGGCCGGTCCGCCCGCCGGACCGAAGCCGTCGGCCACGGCGAGCAGCCGGCCGCCCGCGTAGGCGGTGTCCTGGTTGGCGGGGCGGACGCGGCCGCGGTCGGAGTGGGCGCAGTAACGCAGTTCCAGCATGACGGTGTCCTTCCTGGGCGGCGGCGCGGGCGCCGTCGCGGCGAGATGGTCGGCGAGGAACACGGCGAGGTCCCGCCGGGCCGCCGTCTCCGCCTCGACCCGCGCCCAGTAGGCGCGGATCTCGGCGGCGGCCGCCGCCGGGTCGAGGGCGCACACCCGGCGGATGCCGGCCAGCGGCATCCCCAGCCGCCGCAGCCACGCCACCAGTCGCGCCTGCTCCAACTGCGCGTGGGCGTAGTAGCGGTAGCCGGTCACCGGGTCGACCCGCGCGGGCCGCAGCAGCTCCAGTTCGTCGTAGAGCCGCAGCGCCTTCGGAGACAGCCGGGACGCCTTCGCGAAGGCGCCGATCGTCAGCAGGTCCATGTACATCCCGTCCGGTTCCCCTCGGTCTTCCTGCCATCGATGCTGGGGGCTGCCCCAGGGTGAAGGTCAAACCCCTTGTCCCGCGGCCGAGGCCGCCGGTTAGCCTGCGTGGGTTCGTCCGCCCCTCAGGAGGGAATCCGCCGTGCCCCGCATCGCACTCGCCACCTACGACCCCGGCCCGGAGCCGGGCAAGGACAGCGACCTCCCGGTCCTGGTGGAGGCGCTGCGGGCGGCCGGGGCGCAGGCCGTCGCCGTGCCCTGGGACGACCCCGCGGTCGACTGGAGCGACTTCGACCTGGTCGTCATCCGCTCGACCTGGGACTACAGCTGGCGCGCGGCCGAGTTCGCGGCGTGGGTGCGCCGGTGCGACGCGGTCACCCGGCTGCTGAACCCCGCCGACGTCGTCCGCTGGAACGCCGACAAGCGCTACCTGGGGGAGCTCGCGGCGGCCGGAGTGCCCGTCGTCCCCACCCGCTACCTCGCGCCCGGCGATCCGGCGGACCTCCCGGACGGCCACGAGTACGTCGTCAAGCCCACCTCGGGCGCCGGTGCCCGGTTCGCCGCCCGCTACACGCCCGAGGAGCGCGGGAGCGCCCTGCGGCACCTGGCCCGGATGCACGACGAGGGGCACACCGCCATGGTGCAGCCCTACGTCACGGGCATAGACGTCGGCGGCGAACGGGCCCTGCTGTACGTCGGCGGCCGCTTCCTGCACGCCAGCCGCAAGCGGGCGGTGCTGTCGCCCGGCACGGCCTACGACGCGGACAAGGTGGCGCACCCCGGTCTGGAGCCGTGGGCCGCGACCCCGGCGGAACTCGCCGTCGCCGAACAGGCGCTGGCCGCCGTGCCGGGCGCGCCCGAGCTGCTGTACGCGCGGGTGGACCTGGTGGACGGGGACGACGGGCGGCCCAGGGTGATGGAGCTGGAACTGGTCGAGCCGAACCTGTTCCTGTTCCTGCACCCGGGGTCCGTGGGTCCGGTGGTGGACGCGGTGCTGGCGTCGGCCTGAGCGGTCCGCCGCAGGCGCGCCCGAGGGACCCGCGGCCCGTCGTGGGCCGGGCGCGCGGTGACCCGCGCCGCTTCAGGGCGCCGCCTGAGCGGGCCGGGCCGTCGCGGTCCGCTGGAGCAGTCCCCAGGTGAACTCGGCGACGACCTCGTGCGCCGTCCCGTCCCGGCCGGGCGCCGTGAACGCCAGTCCCCACCGGGTGGGAGCCGTGCCCTGGAGCGGGCGGGCCGGGGCGAAGGCGCGGGCCGCCTCGTCGACCGTGCAGGACCAGGGGACGAGGTCCTCGACGGTGCGCGGTGCGGCGCCGGGCGCGCCCGGCGCCCGTACCAGCCACTCGTTCCACACCACCCCGTCGGGCCCGACGAGGACCTCGAAGCGCAGGTCGGGCCAGAGCGGCAGCGGCCACAGCCGGGCCTCGCAGTCGAGGTCGCCGATCCGGCGGGCGACGGCGGACTCGGGCGGGCCGAGGACCGAGCGGTAGCGGGCGGCCGCGGAACGGGTCCGCGGGGAGCGCAGCATGGCCTGCCAGCGCTTGTTGGCCTCCCGCATGTCGGTGAGCGAGGCGCCCAGCAGCCGGCGGGCGTCGTCCACCGGGCCGGGGTTGTGGTCGGCCATGCGACGCAGCAGGACCAGCTGGAAGTCCGCGGCGGTGAAGGGACCGGCGGGAGGCTTCGGGGACGGCATGGCACCCATCGTCGCGCACCGCCCGCACTCCCGGGAGCCCCGGCCATTGCCCGCGGAACCCCACTATGACTAGCCTATGTTCGCAATGCCGATCGGCTGTTGAAATATCGAACGTCGATCGTGAACACCGCAGAACACTGTCGTGAACACCGTTGTGAACACCGTCGTGAACACCGTCACCTAGTGAACCAAGGGAGGGGGCCGGTCGTGGGACGACTCGTACCTGCCGTGACCCGGGCTCTCGACATTCTGGAGCTCTTCCTCGACGGGGACGGGACGCTCTCCGCCCCCGACGTCGTGCGCAGGCTCCAGCTGCCCCGTACCACCGTGCACGAGCTGGTCACCACGCTCGCCGCCCGCCAGTACATCGTGCCGGTGCCCGGTCAGCCGGGACGCTACCGGCTCGGGGTGCGCCCGTACCAGCTCGGCAGCCGTTACGCCGAGCAGCTCGACCTCGCCGCCGAGGGGCAGCAGGTCGCCCGGTCGGTCGCCGAGACGTGCGACGAGACCGTGCACGTGGCGATCCTGGAGGGCACCGACGTCATCTACATCGCCAAGGTCGACTCCACGCACGCCGTGCGCATGGTGTCCGCCGCCGGCCGTCGGCTGCCCGCCCACTGCACCTCCGTCGGCAAGATGCTGCTGGCCTCGCTGACGGACGCCGAGCTCGACTCGCGGGTGCCCGAGGACGCCGACCTCGTCGCGATGACCCCGAACAGCATCACCTCCCCGGCCGCGCTGCGCGAGGCCCTGGCGGAGATCCGCCGGCGCGGGGTCGCGGTGGAGAGCCGCGAGTCCAACCCGGACGTGAGCTGTGTGGCCGCGCCGGTGCGCGACCGGACCGGGCGGGTGGTGGCCGCGCTGTCCATCTCCGTGCCGATGATCCGCTGGAGCGACGAGCGCCTGGTGGAGCTGGAGCAGCTCGCCGCCAAGGGCGCCGTGGAACTGTCGGAGCGCCTGGGCCACCGGAGCGTGGCATGACGGCGTACGAGGTGGCGGTCCGGGCGGAGGCGACGCTCGGCGAGGGCCCGACCTGGGACGCGGCGGCCGGCCGTCTGATCTGGCTGGACATCCTGGGCTCGCGGATCCACACCTACGACCCCGCCTCCGGCCGCCGCACGGTCCGTACGACCCCGCAGCACGTCGGCGCGGTCAAGCCGCGCGCGGCCGGCGGACTGGTGCTGAACCTCCGGGACGGCGTCGCCCTGCTCGACCCGGACGGCACCCTGCGCTGGCTGCACCACGACCCCGTGCCCGGCCGCCGCGCGAACGACGCCGCCGTCGCCCCCGACGGCTCCCTGTGGGCGGGCACGATGCGCTACGACGAGGCCGCGGGCGGCGGCACGCTGTCCCGGATAACCGGCGACGGCGCGGTCGAGACGGTCCTCGACGACGTGGCGGTCAGCAACGGCACCGGCTGGAGCCCCGACGGCCGCCTGATGTACTACGTCGACAGCCCGACCCGCCGGATCGACGTCTTCGACCACGACGGCGGCCGGGTCACGAACCGCCGCACGCTGGCGGAGATCGAGGAGGGCGCCGGCTTCCCGGACGGCCTCACGGTCGACGCCGAGGGCTGTGTGTGGGTGGCCCTCTGGGACGGCGGCGCGGTCCGCCGCTACACCCCGTCCGGCGCCCTCGACCGGGTGGTCACCCTGCCGACCCCGCGCGTCACCGCCTGCGCCTTCGGCGGCCCGGACCTGAGGGACCTCTACGTCACCACGGCCCGTACGGGTCTGTCGGCGCCGTCGGCGCTCGCGGGCTGCCTGCTGGTGGTCCCGGGGGCGGGCGAGGGCCAGCCGCAGCCGACGTTCACGGGCTGACCCGCCGGGGCGCCCCGGGAGGCCGGGCCGCCCCCTCGGCCCGCCGCCGGTCGCGTGCGGGCCCGGCCCGCAGCGTCCAACCGGTCGTGGGCCGACTTGGCCCAGCATCCGCAGCCGGTCGAGGGCTGGCCCGGCCCGCAGCGTCCAACCGGTCGTGGGCCGACCCGGCCCAGCAGCCCGCAGTCGGTCGCGTGCCGACCTGGCCCCGCATTCCGTAGCCGGTCGCGTGCGGGGCCCGCCCGGTCGGCCCGCAGCGCTCAGCCCGCCGCCTCCACCAGCCGTCGCTCCTCCCGTGTCAGCGGCGGTCCCGACAGCGGTGGCAGCAGGGGGCCGTTGAGGATCGCCAGGAGGGTGGCCGGCCGGACCAGGCGGTCGGGGCCCGCCAGCAGGCTCGTCACGTCCCACAGGGCCGCCGCCGCGCCGTGGGAGCCGGTCGCCGCCAGGGTCAGCCGGCGCGCGAAGCGGGTGAGCACGCGGTCGCCGAGGCCGGGCCGGGCGCCGCGGGTCTGCGGGTACCAGACGTCCTGGCCGACGGCCGCCGCCCAGGCCGCGTCGACCGGCCGGGCGGCCCCGCGCTGCACCCGGCGGGCCAGCCCGGCGGCGCCGATCCCGCCGCCCGCCAGTTCCCGGCGCAGCACCCGGGCGCCGAGCGCCGCCACCGTCATGCCCTGCCCGTACGCCGGGTTGAAGGTGGCCAGCGCGTCGCCGAGCACGACCAGGCCCTCGGGCCAGTCGCGGACCTTCTCCAGGTACCGCCGGTCGTTGCGGGTGCTGCGGCTGAGGTGCACGTCGGTGAGGGGCTCGGCGCGGGAGATCAGCCGGCCGACCACGGGGTGGGGCAGGTCGAGGGCGTAGCGCAGGAAGCCCTCCGGGTCGGCGGGCGGTTCGCCGCCCCGCGTTCCGCCGAGGCTGACCATCCAGCGGCCGCCCTCGATCGGCAGGATCATCCCGCTGCGGCCCGGCCGGGACACGTACGGGTCGGCCTGGACGACCGTCATGGGGAAGCGTTCGGCGCCGTCGGGGGCGCGGTACACGCGGGTGGCGTTGACCAGGCCCGTGTCCACGGTCCGTTCCCGGATGCCGGTCACGCCCAGCCCGCCCAGCCAGCGCACCACCCGTGACCCGCGACCGCTCGTGTCGACGACGAGGTCCGCGGCGAGGTCCGACTCGTCGGCGCCCTCGGTGCCCTCGGCGGCCACGCGTACGCCGGTCACCCGGTCCGCGTCGCCCAGCAGGCCGACGGCCCGGCCCCGGCGGATCGCCACCCGCGGGTCCGCCGCCACGGCGACCCGCACCACCCAATCCAGCAGCGCCCGGCTGCACGCGATCAGCCGGGGGCCCTCGTCCTCCCAGCGCCGGAACCAGCCCTCGGAGGTGAGCGCCACCGTGTCCCGGCCCAGGGACAGTTCGTGGGCGCCCGCGGCGAGGAGCTGCTTGCGTATGCTCACGCCCGGCACGACCTCCTCCATCGCGGCCAGGCCGCCGGCCATCAGGACGTGGGAGTGGCGGCCCTGCGGCAGGCCCTTGCGGTGGGCGGGTCCTTCGGGCAGCTCGTCGCGCTCCAGCACGATCACTTCATCCGCACTGGCGGACAGCGCGGCCGCGGCCAGCATGCCGGCCAGGCCGGCACCGATGACGACAGCTCTGCGCGTCATGAGGCTCCTCAGGGTCGGTCGGGGGTCGCCGTCACAGTACCTTCACGTACCGCGGTGACAGGTGTTGATCCGGTGAACTCCTGAGCCAGTTCGACCAGTTCGGTCAGCCCGTCGGCCCCGGAGGCACTGGTGGCCCGCAGCCGGTACCCGCTCGGCACGTCGAAGGGCCGCGACCGCGCGGCGGCATGGCGCGCGGCGGCGGCGAGCATGACCGCCTCCGCCGCGACCCGTGCCCGGTGCGGGCTGCGGCCCGCGCGCAGGGCGCAGTCGAGCGCCCGTTCCCGGACCCGGTCGTCGAAGTAGGGGGCCAGCGTCAGCAGCGCGTCGTGGATGGCGACCTCGCGCCACTGCAACCGCTCCCGCGGCAGCCGCCACCAGGAACCGGGCGGGGGCGGGGCGGTGGAGGCGAACCGCAGCGCCGACCACAGCGGCCCCAGCGTCCGCAGGTCGCGCAGACTGTGCCAGTGCGCGGCGACCGAGGGCCCGAGCCGGGGCAGCACGAACCCCACGGAGCAGGTCAGCGCGCCGAGCGAGGCCATCGGCGGGGCGACCGCGGTGGACAGGAAGTCGAGGTCGTGGCCCGCCCAACGCGCCACGACGGCGGTGTACTTGGTCAGTTGGAAGCCCACCAGGTCGAGCATCGAACCGATCAGGATCAACCGCAGTCCGGTCCGCAGCAGCCCGGTGACCTCGCGCCCCCACTTGACGCCCACCGCGCACAGCCCGACGGTCGCGACGCTGTGCCCGGCCAGATAGAGCACGATCATCTCGCGCATGTACGGCGTGCCGGCGTAGTAGGTGTCGAGGTCGGTGAGCCGTTCCACGGGCGCGTTTGCCAGCGTGAACAGCACGACGAGGGCGACGATCAGCACCGCGTAGGCGGCGACGGCCCGCAGCACCATGCGCCGGATCCGCTCGCGGGGCCCGCCGCGCCAGTTGATCAGCAGGACGAACAGGGAGCAGCTGTAGGCGGAGAGCATGCCGTAGGTGAGCGGGGCGCCGAAGTTGGGGACGCCGGTGAGGTCGTTGACGGCGGCCAGGGTCAGCGGGGCCGAGCAGACGAGGACGAGCGAGGCGAGGGCGAGGGCCGCGCACGTCGACACGGTCAGCGGGTTGCGCACGGCCCGTACCCCCGCGCGCGGCCGCCGGAACAGCACCGCGCCGGACAGCGCGAGGCCGACGGCGGCGACGTAGAGGACGACGTTCATGCGCTGCCCGAGGTGGTCGCACCGCACACCCGGGCGGCCGCGACGAGCGGCGAGGAGGCGAGCGCGTCGGCGATCCGCACGAGCGCGTCCGGGCCGGGCGTGCGGTCCGCGATCGCGCCGGTCCCGGCGGCCCGCGCGAGCAGTCCGGTCCGGTGCTGCTCCTCCCGCACGGCGACCGTGATGACGGCGGCCCAGGCGACGGCCTCGGCCTGCTCGGGATCGCCGCCGGCGTCCGCCAGCGCGGCCTCGCGGGTACGGTCGTACAGCCCCCGGTCGAAGAGCGCGTCCAGGTGGCCGAGCGCGTTGTGGATGCTGGTGCGGCGCCAGATCAGCCGGGTGGTGGGGGAGGACCAGCGGGGCCGGGGCAGCCGCAGCGCGCGGCGGGTGAGGACGTCGTCGAGTTCCCGCTCCAGCGGTTCGAGCCGGGCGTACGCCCGCCGGGAGCTGTGCCACTGGGTCAGCCGGGGTCCGAGCAGCGGGATCAGGATGCCGGTGACCGTCGTCAGGGCGCCGAGGCCGGCGGCCGCCGTCGAGACGGTCGTGCCCAGGCCCGACCAGTCGCGCCCGCACCAGCGGGCCGCCACCGCGGCGAGCTTGGTCACGCTGTAGCCGGCGTTGCACAGCGTGCCGATGCCGAGCGTCACCAGGCCCGCGCGCAGCCAGCCGCGCACCTGGCGGGCCCAGCTCAGGGACGACACCATGGTCACGACCGCGGCCACGAGGTGCCCGGCCAGGTAGAGCACGATCATCTCGGCGATGAACGGGGTCGTCGCGTAGTAGGTGTCCAGGTCGGTACGGCGTTCCACGGGCGCGTCACCGAGCGCGAACGTCCCGGCGATGCCGACCAGGACGCAGGCGTACGCCACCACCCAGCGGCGGGTGGTGCGGTGCACGTGCGGGCCGCCGCGCCAGTACACGATCAGGATCAGGGCGGCGGCGCTGTACGCGGTGATCGACGCGTACGTCAGCGGGGCGGCGAGGTTCGGCACCCCGCTGATCCGGTTGACGGCGCCGACCGTCGGCGGGGCGCCCAGGAAGAAGCAGGCGCCGGCCAGGCCCAGCACCACACAGATGGCCCGCAGATAGGGGTCGTGCCGGTGCCGCATCAGGTCGGGGGCCTTGACCACGAGACCCAGCCACAGCACCCCGCAGCTCACATAGTTGATCAGACCGCTCATCCTCGTGTCCCGCGGTAGTTGAGGGCGGCTCCGATGCGCCCGGACAGATCGTGGGTGCCGTTGCTGTCGGCGGCGTACACGGAGTCGGCCGGCGCCTCCAGCCAGGTGCGCAGCCGACGGCCCATCAGCATGCCGAACTGGTCGGCCTCCTGCTCGTCGGCGAGGCTGAAGTCGGTGCGGGCCGCGACGAGTCGGGGGCCGTCGCCGTCGACTCCCGCGTCCGCGCACTCCGTTCCCTGCCGGTGCATGTGCCACACCTCGTGACAGAAGATCACTATCTGGTGCCAGACGGCGGCCCGCTTGTCGATGACGACGTCGTCGTGGGTACGCCCGTCCAGCCACAGCCCGCTGGCGGTGTGCGGCGGGAAGACCCGCCGGTGCACGACGACCTCCCGGCCCCGCCACTGGCTGACCGACTCCACGAGCGCGTCGAAGAGATCCCCGGGGTCGGCCGGGATCGGGATCCGGATGGGATCGATGAGCGTGCCGGCGAGCCGGCGCATCTCCCGCTTCGTACGCACCGTCGAAATATGCCGGGAAAGACCCCGCTTCAGCTACCCCACCTCCGGTGCGGAAAGCGGCGGCCCGCCCGCCCGGGCACCGGCCGGAGCCGCCGCCCGGGCGCGTACCGCGTCGATGTCGTCCGGTCTGCGCAGCGCCCGCGACACCGCCCCGATCCCCCGGAGCAGATCGGTGGCGTCCGCGTCGTCGGCGCTGCCGGCCCCGTCCGGCCGCCCCCGGGAGCCCTCGACGGCGTCCAGGATCGCCACCGCGGCGGCCAGCGCCTCGGCCCGCTGCGCCGGGAACCCGAGGGCGCGGGCGGCCTCGTAGGCCCGTCCGCGCAACTCCACGTCGATGTGCCGCGCCAGCGGCAGCAGCACGTCGCGGATGAACGTCTCGCGGCGGGTCAGGCGCAGTTCGGCCGTGCCGCGCGGCAGCCGGGGCACACCGCCGCCGGCGACGGAGCGGGTCAGCAGGTACAGCGGCCGCAGTTCGCGGTGGGCGAGCCGGATCCGCCAGCGGTCGTGCAGGTACTGGCCGACGTGCGGCAGGATGAAGCCGACCGCGATCGCGATCGCCGACAGACAGGCCACCGGCGGTGCCACCCCGGTGCTCAGCACGTCGAGGTCGTGACCGGTCCAACGGGCCACGACGGCAGCGGACTTGGACACGTCGAAGATGAGGTTCAGGCCGTAGCCCGCGCCGAGGAACGTCAGTCCCCAGCGCAGCCAGGCGTCCAGTCCGTCGGTGCGCACCCAGTTCCACAGCAGCCGGGACGTGATCAGCACCGCCACGGCGTGCGCGAGCAGATACAGCACGATCATCTCGCGCATGTACGGCGTGTTGGCGTAGTACGTGTCGAGGTCGGTGAGCCGTTCCACCGGCGCGTCCGCCAGCGCGAACAGCACCCACAGCACCACGATCACGCCGGTGTACCCGAGGACCACCCACCGCATGGCGCGCCGGGTCCCGGCCGAGCGGTCGGACAGGCCGTTGCGCCAGGCGATGATCAGCAGCAGACAGGACCCGCAGAACGCGGTGAGCAGCGAGTACACCCAGGGCGCGGAGATGTTCGGCACGCCGGTGACCCGGTTGGTCCAGGCGATCGTCGACGGCGCCACGAACACGAACACCGAGCAGGCGAGCAGCAGCAGCCCGCCCACGGCCCGCAGCAGCGGGTCCTTCCACAGCCGGATGATCGTGGGCAGCTTGATCAGCAGGGCGACCGTCAGCACCGCGGTGGGGATCCAGAAGGAGATGGAGAAGCCACTGCCGCCTGCCATCTCTCCCCCTTCCCCCGCCTTCCCCCGGCACCCGCCGCCCCACGGCCGGTCCGAGATTACGCGCCCGGAAGTGTCCGCGTCATGTCGTCCTCCGGCCGTTGTCGGCCACCGAACGACCCCTGTTCTGGCCGGAGTACGACGTCGGAGTCGCCCCCGGGGGTCGCCACGCGCTCGCGCCCGCAGGCGTCGTCGTGCCCACCTCGACGTCGCACAATGGGGGCATGAGGATCTCGGCACGGGCGGACTACGCGGTACGGGCGGTTCTCGAACTCGCCGTACGCCAGGACGGGGACCCGGTGAAGGCGGAGACGATCGCCACCGCGCAGGACATCCCGCACAAGTTCCTGGAAGGGATCCTCGGCGATCTGCGGCGCGGCGGGATCGTCGACAGCAGGCGCGGCGGGGGCGGCGGCTACCGGCTGGCCCGGGACGCCCGCACCGTCACCGTCGCGGACGTGATCCGCGCGGTCGACGGCCCGATCGTGTCGGTGCGCGGCGAACGCCCCACCGACCTCGCCTACACCGGCTCCGCGCAGCCGCTGCTGCCCCTGTGGATCGCCCTGCGGGCCAATGTGCGCAGGATCCTGGAGGGCGTCACGATCGCCGACATCGCGGCGGACGCGCTGCCGGACCCGGTACGCCGCCTCGCGGCGGAACCGGCGGCGTGGGAGAACCCGTAGACCCGTAACCACGTGGTGGTGAAGGTCAGTTCGCCGAGGGGGCGAGGGCGGGCCGGGGCTCGTGACGCAGGGCGTGGCGGAAGCAGTCGTCTTCACGGGAACTTCACTTCCTGACGGGCGACCATATTTACTTGATCATGGCGTTGACCAGGCACTATCGCCGATGCTAAAAGATCTCTTACACATTTTCTTTACATGTCCCACACGTTGTCGGGGGTTCGTACGGAGCTTTCCGGCCGCTGTGTGGTGCCGTGTCGAACGTGGGGGGATCCATGGAGAGCTGTCCGGGCTGCGTGACGGCCGCCGCCGAGGCGCGCTTCTTCTGCCGCCAGTGCGGCAAGACCGTCCAGGGCTCGACGGCCACACTTCCGCACGCGGCCGCCACCCCGCCGCCCGCGCCGGACGCCGCGCCTGTCGCGGACGTTCCGCCCGCGCCGCAGCCCGTGACTCCTGTCGCACCGCCGCCCGTTGCTCCGCCCGTGCCGCAGGCGGCCCCGGAACCCGTCTCCGAGACCCCGCCGGCCCCGGCCGCCGCTGCCGCACCGGAGGTTCCGCCCGCGCCGGTCGCCGCGCCCCTTCCCAACGTTCCGCCCGCGCCGCTTGCCGTGGCCGCCCCGGCTGTTGTGTCACCCCTGGCTGTCGCCCCCGTCGTGGACACGGCCGAGGCGCCGTCGACGACGCCGTCCGCCCCGCCGCGCAGGCGGCTGTGGCTCGCCACCGCTGCCGTGGCGGCGGTGGCGGCGTCGCTCGTCGCCGGATTCCTGCTGGGCAACAGCGGTACGACGTCGTCCGGACAAGCGTCGGACGCGAAGGCGCGGGCCGACGTGGCGTCACCGTCGGCCGACCCGGAGGCGAACACGCTCCAGGACGGCGAGGACGCGTACGCCGGGGAGGACGCGGACGCGACGGACGGCGTCACCGTGGGGGACGCGCTCGTGGACAGAACCCTCGAACCGTCCGGGCTCTACTCCCCGGTGTCGGCGAGTTCGGACTGCCCTCTCATGGACCCCGGCCAGGACAGCAAGGGCCGTACGTTCTCCTACGAGCCCGAGAACGTGCTCGACAACGACCCCGACACCGCCTGGCGTTGCGATGGGGCGACAGGCGGGCTCTCCCTCGACCTGGGCGGCTCCGTCGCGCTGACCAAGGTGGGTCTGATTCCCGGCTTCGCCAAGGTCGACCCCGACGGTACGCACAGGTTCTCCGAGAACCTCACCGCGACGAAGGTGCAGTGGACCTTCTACCTGGACGGCGAGGTGAAGGCCCAGTGGAACGAGGTGATCGACGAACCCGACGAGACGATGCAGTGGATCGACCTGACCACGGCCGTCGGCGCGGACAGGGTGAGCGTCGACATCATCGAGACCAGCAACCCCGACGCGAGGTGGAAGGCCGTCGCGATCAGCGACGTCGGTCTGGCGATCGACACCCCCTGAGTCCCGCCCGCTCCGTTCCTCCCCTCCCGACAACGACAGGAAGCACCAGAACCATGACCACCCCGGCCTTCGCGGCCCAGGCCGAATCGCTCTCCAACGCGACCTACTTGGGGAACCAGCTCAAGTACAGCCACAGGGTCGACGGGAACCTCTCCGGCGTCGTTCAGTCCGACGACCTCCGTGGGTTCCTCAAGCGAGCCCGCTGGACATTCATGGCGGCCGTGATCCTCTCGATTCCCCTCGCGCTCATCCTGATGGTGCTGATGGGCGACCCGAGTGGGGCGTACCTGGCCCTGATCGCGCCGGTGGTGGCCTCGCTGGCCACGTTCTTCATACCCGACCGCCAGGGCCTGTCGGAGTGGCAGCTGGTCGTCGACGGCAAGGCCGCCGCCGCGGACTCCGCCTACGGAGTGATCTACCAGGTCGTCAGGGCCCGCCAGCTGCCCGTCACGGTGGTGCCCCGCCGGTTCCGGACGGCGCACGACCCCACGATCAAGAACTTCCTGGTCATCAGCGACCGCGAGTACCAGGCCTACGTCTCGGTCTTCGCGTACGGCACCGGTCTCTACGTGGGCTGGTCCCTGTGGAGCAGCCGGCGCCCCGTCTCGATGTTCGTCCGCTTCCTCAAGGACTCCCTCTCCAGCCCCTTCAAGGGCCAGGCCGAGTTCAAGGGCCAGATCTCCTCGCAGCGGGCGCGGGCGCTGCGCGAGGCCGTCCACTCGGCGGTCCGTGAAGGCGTGGACGCCGCCAACCACGATCTGCACGTCCCGCTGACCCAGACCTTCGGCCACGACATCCCGGTCGAGACCGTCAGCGTGCCCCAGGCCGCGGTCGCGGCCGCTCCGGTCGCGGCGGCCCCGGCGGCCTGGCCCGGCGCGGCCCAGCCGCCCGCCCCGTTCCACCCGCCGGCCCCGGCCGCTCCGGCCGCTCCGCCCGCCCCGTGAGCACAGGCTCCGTATCGCACGCCCGGGCCCGGCAGGCCGCCGCGGTGACCGCTCCGGCGGCACCGCACGGCCACTGGGCCTGGGCCGGGCTGCGGCTGACCGCCGCCCGTGATCTCACCCGCAGCCACGAGTACGCCGAACTTCCCGAGGACCATCGGCTGGCCCGTGCCGTCCGGGAACAGGCGGACTTCCTCGCGGGCCGTCTCGGCGCCCCGGCCGGTTCCGTACTGGAGCTGCGCTGGCTCTGGGACCCCGCGTCGGGCCGCCTCCAGGCCCATCTGCTCACCCGGGTGTGGGCGCCGGACCAGGCGGCGGCGGACACGGCCGCCCGGGCCGAGGCGGAGCGGCTCGCGCTCACCGCGCCCCACGTGGTGACCGAACCGCTGGACCAGGGCGAGCTGCGCGCGGTGATGGTCCCGTTCACGGCCGCGCCCGGCGGCGCCGCAGAGATCCGCAGACGGCTGTTCACCGAGACCCCCAACCGGCCCGACGCCGGGGTGCGGTTCTACACCGCCACCCAGCCGTTCGCCGGTGCCTCGCGGCACTGGGAGGGCCTGCTCACCGCGATCACCGCGCACCCCCACCCGCTGGCGCTGAGCGTCGCCCTCACCCCTGTGGCCGTACCGGCCTCGCTGCGCACCGCCGTCGCCACCTGTGCCACCGCCTACCAACGCCTGGCCAGCGACGGCGAGTTCGAGTCGGGCTCGCTCTACCACGGCAAGGTCAAGCTGACCGCGGACGCCTTCGCGGTGCGTGCCGAGCAGTTGTACGCCGACGCCGGGCGACGCTATCTGAGCGACGCGTTCCGGATGCGGTTGTCCTGCTGGTCGCCCGTGCCCTTCGACGACTCGCTGCCCTCGCTGGCCGGCGAGACCGTCTCGCGCGGCGCGCCGGCGGCCTCCGACGGACGGCTGGACCCGGCCGCCCTGGGACCCGCCTACCGGCTGGTGCGCCCGGCCGACCCCGCGCAGGCAGCCGTCTTCGCCGGGAACACCGGGTGGCTGGACTCCACCCTGTGGGGCGACGACGGCGGCTGGGCGCAGTCGATGCCGCCCGCCCTGCAACCGCTCGAATGGCTGGCCGACCTGGAGGAGGCGAGCGCGGTCTTCCGGCTGCCGCTGGCCCTGAACGGCTTCGTGCCCGGCTTCCCCGTCCAGGCCGTGGAGCAGGCGACGACCCTGGCGTACACGCCCCGGGGGCCGCATGTCGTGCTCGGCCACGCCGCCGACGGCCGGACCAGGAAGCCCCTCGGTGTCGAACTGGACGACCTGACCCGGCACTCGCTGATCGTCGGCGGCAGCGGCTCCGGCAAGACCAACTCGACGCTGGCGCTGTGCCGTCAGCTCTGGGCGGACCATCGGGTCCCGTTCACCGTCCTGGAACCGGTCAACACCGACCACGACGACTACCGTTGGCTCGCCACCCTCCCCGGCTTCGAGGACATGCTCGTCCTGACGGCCGGCGACGAGGAGACCGCCCCGCTGCGCCTCAACCCCTTCGAGGTGCCGGCCGGGGTCCGGATCTCCACCCACGCGGGCAATCTGCTGGACTGCTTCGACGCGGCCTTCGGCCTATGGGACCCGCTGCCCTTCCTCTACCGTACGGCGCTCACCGACGTGTACCGGCGCAAGGGACTGGACGTCAACGCCACCGCGCGCGGTGACGAGGAGTGGCCGGTGCTGGCGGACTTCGTCGACATCATGGAGAACGTTGCCGACGGCTACGACTACGCGGGCGAGGCACGCGCCAACATCGTGGCCGCCTCCCGGCTGCGCGCGCGGTCGCTGGCCGAAGGGGCCTGCGGGCCGGTGCTGTCGGCACCCCGCTCCATGCCGATCGGAGAACTGCTCAGCCGCCCGGTGGTGGTGGAGCTCGCCTCGCTCGGCGACGCCCAGCAGCAGGCGTTGGTGATGGCGCTGCTGCTGAACGCGATGACCGAGCACTACAAGGTGCACCGCGACTCCTCGCGGCTGGCGCACGTCACGCTGGTCGAGGAGGCCCACCGGCTGCTGCGGAGGCCGCAGCCGGGCGCGGGGTCGGCGAAGGAGGGCGACGCCACGGCCAGGGCGGCGGAGGCGTTCGCCAACACCCTCGCGGAGAACCGCAAGTACGGCGAGGGTCTGGTGGTGATCGAGCAGGATCCGTCCAAGCTGATCCCCGACGCGTACAAGAACACGGCGCTGAAGATCGTCCATCAGCTCAAGGCGGAGGAGGACCGTCGGCTGGTCGGCGACACGATGCTGATGAACGACGACCAGCGGGACCATGCCGCCGTGCTGCCGAAGATGTCGGCGTACGCGGCACACTCGCGCATCGACCGTCCGGTCCTGGTCGAGGTCCCCGACGTACGCGCCGAGGACGCGGCGCGGCTGGGCGTCGACCGGGCCCCGCTGGCCGGCCGGGAGGAGCTCGCCCGCAGGCACGCCCGATGGGCCGCGGCCTCCCCGGTCGTCGCGGAGTCGTTGCGGCCGCAGGCGCCGTGCGGGTTCTGCCCGGTGAACTGCTCCCTGGAGTTCCTGGCCGGACGGGCGGCCGGACAGGCCGTGGGCTTCGCGCAGTTGATGACGGAGGGCACCGCGCAGCGGTTCGCGGTCGCCTGGTGGCGGCGGCTTGCCGCGTACCTGGACGAGACCGGGGAGCCGGCGCGACCGCGGCACATCGCGTCGGGTGACGACCACTGGCGGGTCGCCCTGCTGCGGGCGGTCCACGCCGCGGCGTATCCCAAGGCGCTGACGGATCCCGCGCACGCGCTCCGGGCGGCCGAATGGGTCCGCCAGTTCCGCCGGTATCTCGACAGTCCGGCGCGCCGGGCCGCCGGACTGAAGGAGGGGAGCTGACCGTGTCGGAACAGTCGTGGGCGCTCGAGCCGGCCGTCGAGTCGGCGCCGGAGCGCGTCGAGTCGGACGCGGAGCGGGGCCCCGAGCCGGCCGTCGAGGCCGAACTGCCCGAGCCGCTGGAGTTCGACTTCGCCGAGCAGGCCGATCAGATCGAGGCGGCGAAAGCGGAAGCGGAGGCCGCGGCGGAGGGGGACGAGGCGGCGGAGGCGAGGGCGGAAGCCGTGGCCGAAGCGGCGGAGGCGAAGGCGGACGCGGAGGCCAGGGCCGAGGCGGAGCTGCCCGAGCCGCCGGAGTTCGACTTCTCCGAACAGGCCGAGCAGCCCGAGCAGGCGGGGGCGGCCGAGGCGGCGGAAGCCGAAGCCGAGACGGAGCTGCCCGAGCCGCTGGAGTTCGACTTCTCCGAACAGGCCGATGTCGCCGAGGAGTTCTGGGAAGAGGTCGAGGAGGAGGTCGAGGAGGAGTTCTGGGAAGAGGTCGAGGAGGAAGTCCAGGAGGAGTTCGAGGAACAGTCCGAAGAGCAGTCCGAAGAGCAGGGTGAGGCGAGCGCGGAGGACGGGTCGGACGCGAACGCCGAGTCGAACGCCGAGGCAGGACCGAATTCCGAGGCCGGAGCCGGGGGCGAGGGCGGTGCCGGTGGGGCGGCCGAACTGCCGGACCCCTTCAAGCTGCTGAAGGACATCGACTTCGAGTTCGGCTTCAAACTGGACGACAAGGGTCTGACGTTCTCGGCGGGCGCCTCGGTGGAGGTGGCCGACGGAGTCAAGATCGGGGTCGAGGCGGAGCTGCCGATCGCTCCGGCGACTCCGCCGAAGGGCTGACCTCCGCGGCGGTGCTCCCTAGGGCTGCTTCTCCCGGGCCGCCCGGTCGAGCGCGCGGGCCACGGCGTCCGTGCCCTGTCCCAGCAGGGCCTTCTCCAGGCTGTGGTCGTCATGGCGGCCCATGCGCTCGCCCTCGGCGAAGTCCTCGGTGCCCAGCACCCGGCCGCACCACTCCCCGTCGCCGACGGTGTGGCCGTCGAACGGTACGACCGCGCCCTCTCCGAGGGACACCCAGCCGCCCTCCTCCCAGCGCAGGGCGAGGACGTAGGCGTGGCCGGGCACCACGCGGGGCGCGTCGCCGGTCAGGTCGTCGACGCGGGTGCCGGCGTCGGAGCGCGGGACCTTCCAGCCCGGGGCGACGTAGTCGACGGAGGGGCCGGGGGAGGGGTGGGCGCGGCGCCCGGAGGTGAACACGACCGATTCCCGCGTCAGTCGCACGGTGCGCTCCACCTGGTACCGGTACGCCCCGGCGGCCAGTTCCCGGCGGCCGCTCTCCCACTCGCGCGTCGCGCGCCCGACGATCACGACATCGGCGTTGTCGACCCAGTCCCGCGCGCTTTCGGACGGATACCGATTGACCGGAAGACCGCACCCGTTGACCGTGTCCAGGCCATTCCAGCCGACCAGTACACCGGCGGCGACACCCGCGGCGGCGAGTGCCGCGACGACGGGACGGCCGGTCATTACCGGGGGTAAGGGGTTTCTGCGCATCTGTTGATCTTGGAGGGATCCGGCCGGTCCGGCCGTGGTGGAAGCCATACCTCCAGTCACGGTCTTGTCACAGAGAGGCATTCCGGATGGCCGGAGTTGGGGCTGACCGCCGCGTCCTCCGGACGCCTACGATGCCACCGCCCCGGCCTTCACAGCGTACTCATGGTTTCTCCACAGGCCGGGCGTGCGCGTGCCACCCCCCACCGAAAGAACCGAATCATTAGGAGAACCATGTCCGTTGGACTCCTGCTCAGCGGAGCGGCCGCCGCCGCGCTGCTGACCTCGGCGCTTCCCGCGCAGGCCTCCTCCCCCGTGTTCGACGACCCGCCCCCGGACAAGATCGTCATCACGGTCGCCACGGTGAACGGCTCCGGCTGTCCCCAGGGCACCACCGCCGTCGCCGTCTCCGAGGACAACACCGCGTTCACGGTGACCTACAGCGACTACCTCGCCCAGGCCGGCGGCAACTCCGACCCCACGGCGTTCCGCAAGAACTGCCAGCTCAACCTGGTCGTCCACGTCCCGCAGGGCTTCACGTACGCCATCGCCAGCGCCGACTACCGCGGCTTCGCCGCACTGGAGCCCGGCGCGAGCGCCACCCAGCGGGCCTCGTACTACTTCCAGGGCTCCCCGGCCACGGCGTACCGCAGCCACCCGTTCAGCGGCCCCCTGAACGACAACTGGGAGGCCACCGACAGCACCGACTGGGCCCAACTGGTCTGGGCGCCCTGCGGAGTCCAGCGCAACTTCAACATCAACACCGAACTCCGGGTGAACGCCGGCACCTCGGCGCCCGGCAAGGTCAGCTTCATGACGATGGACTCGACCGACGGTGACATCAGCACGGTCTACCACATGGCCTGGAAGGACTGCCCGGCGTCCTGAGCCGGATCGGGGGGTCGCACCGCCCCCCGACGGGTCAGACCCTGGGTGACCTCGGCCGGCCGGTCCGTGGTCACCCAGGGTCTTTCGGGTGGGGGAGTGCCGGTTACTGCTCGACGCCCAGGGTGAGGGTGCCGGCGTAGCCGGAGGAGGCCGAGCTGCCCAGGGCGGTGAGGGTCAGGAGGCCGGACGCGGCGCCTCCGCCGTCGTAGATCGAGTCCTGGGTGAGGGTCGTGCGGGTGACCTTGTTGGTCGAGTAGGGCGAGACCTTCGCCATGGCGGTCGTCACCGTCTCGCTGAAGAAGAGCTGCCCGGTGTGCAGTTCCTGGCCGCCGGTGAACGAGCCGTCCGAGGTGAGGGTGACGCCGGTGTGCACCTTGACGTGGATGTGCACGCAGCGGCCGCGGTACCAGCCCGGGTAGATCGTGGTGATGTTGGCCAGCCCGCTGGAACTGGTGAGCACTCCGCCGCGCAGGAAGGTGCCGTCGTCGGGCTCGCTGTGGCCGTTGTTGCCGACGAACCCGGAGTACTCGCCGAGCGCGTCGCAGTGCCAGATCTCCACCAGGGCGTTGGAGAGCGGGGCGCAGGTGTCGTCGTCCACGACGGTGAGCGCCAGCTTGAGCGGAGCGCCGGCCTTGCCTTCCGTGACGTCGGCGCGGACGTACTGTCCGTCCAGGTAGTAGGGGCCTTCGGTCATCTCCTTGGTGAGGGTGCAGACAGCCGCGGCGGCCACGGGGGCCAGGTCGGGGGCGGCTTCCGCAGTGGGGGACTCGGACGCGACGGCCGCACCCACGGCCAGCGTCGCGGCGGTGACGCCCGTGGCCATCAGCACGGTACGGCGTCCGATGCGGGTTCCTGTTTCTTCAGGGGTGTCTGTCATGAACACGGCACCGTAGGGAGGGATGCTGTCGGAGGGCTGTCGGGCGGCTGTCAGTTGTGCAAAATGACGGCCAGTCAAGTGCGTTGTGAGCCGCGTACGGAGTCGGCCGCGCGGCCCGGTGGGCTCCCGGTGGCCGCGCGGACCATTGACGCGCAAGGGGTTCGATTCTACGGTCCCGTCCGACGACTCGACCTGCGTTCGACATGACGAACGTGCTCGTGATCCCCCCACCAAGGAGCGTCCGTATGAGCCGCACCTCCCGCAGGGCCCTGCTCCTCGCCGTCCCGGCCGCGATCCTGCTGGCGCTGGCCCCCTCCACCGCGTCCGCCTATCCCAACCCCGGCACGGTCACCGGCTCCACCGTCGTGCACGACCCGACGATGATCCGCACCTCCGCCGGCCGTTACCTGCTCTACGCCACCGGCGGCGGCCTCGCCTACCGCACCTCCACCGACCGCGTCGCGTTCAGCTCCGGCTCCGACGCGTTCACCACCAAGCCGGGCTGGTGGTCGTCGTACGCCACCGAGGCCTGGGCGCCCGACATCTCCTACCACGGCGGCAAGTACCTGCTGTACTACGCCGTCTCGACCTTCGGATCCAACAGGTCCGCCATCGGCCTCGCGGGTTCGAGCACCGGACTTCCCGGCTCCTGGAGCGACTACGGCATCGTCTACACCTCCACCACCTCCAGCGACTACAACGCCATCGACCCCAACCTGTTCGTCGACGACGACGGCAAGTGGTGGCTGTCCTTCGGCAGTTGGTGGACCGGCGTCAAGATGATCCGGATCGACCCCTCGACCGGGAAGCAGTACTCCGGCGACACCACCCGCTACGCGCTCGCCTACCGGCCCACCGGCACCAAGGCCGTCGAAGCGCCGTACGTCGTCAAGCGCAACGGCTACTACTACCTGTTCGCCTCGTACGACACCTGCTGCGCCGGCACCTCGTCGACGTACAAGGTCAAGGTCGGCCGCGCCACCAGCGTCACCGGGCCGTACTACGACAAGAGCGGGGTCGCCATGACGGACAACGGCGGCACGGCGGTGCTGGAGACCCACGGCGGCGTCATCGGTCCCGGCGGTCAGTCGATCATGAACGACAGCGACGGCGACCTGATCGTCTACCACTACTACGACGGCAACGACAGCGGCACCCCCAAGCTCGGCGTCAACCTGCTGAACTGGAGCACCGGCTGGCCCGTCGCGTACTGAACGGGCCGCCGGCCCGCCGGTCCGGGCCGGCCGGGCTCAGCCCGTCTGGCCCATGCCCGCGGCGTTCGGCCAGCTCTGCGCCTGGGGCCAGCCCGTCGCCGGGGCGGGGGAGAGGCCGTTGGTGCCTCTGACCTGGGCCGCGGTGAGACCGCCGCGGGCGGGGACCCCGGGCGGGGTCGGGCCGGCCATCGCCGCGGGAGCCGGGGCCGGGGCGGCCATCTGGGCGGCCGCCGGGAGCTGCGCGGGGTACGGGGCGGGGGCCGGCGCCGCCATCGGCTGCGGGAACTGCTGCGGCACCTGCTGCGGGAACGGGGCCTGGACCGGCTGCGGAGCCGGCGCGGGGATCTGCTGCGGCACCTGCTGGGGCGCCGCCTGGGCCGCCACCGGCATCGGCGCCCCAGCGCCCATGGACTGGCCCGCCATGGCCTGGGCGGCGAGCCCCGGCATGCCCCCGCCGTTCGTCGCGCCGACGAGCCGGTCCACCGCCGCCGTACCCGAGCTGTAGCCGGTCCCGGTGGCGAGTTCGGGCACGGCGGCTCCCTTCCTGGTCCCGTAGAGCACCTGCTCCAGGCCGGTCACCAGGCGACGCACGTCGACCTGGGGGCGCACCACGAGACGCAGGAAGCGGCTGGACGAGCCGACCTTGTTGCCGCACTCGCGCACCAGGATCCGGTGCTCGGTGAGCATCCGGTCGCGGACCACGGTGCCCTCGGCGCCGACGGGAAGGCGCACGAAGAGGAAGTTGCCCTGCGAGGGGTAGACCGTCAGACCGGGCAGCGCGGCGAGCTGGCCGGCCATGTCCAGACGGTCGCGGCGGACCTGTTGCAGGCTCTGCATGTACTCGGTGCCGTGCTCCTTGAGCATGAACACCACGTGCTCGGCGAAGGAGTTGAGGTTCCACTTGGGCAGCATGGAGCGGATCTTGCCGGCCAGCGACGGGTTGGCGACCAGATAGCCGAAGCGGATGCCGTGCAGGCCGAAGTTCTTGCCCAGGCTGCGCAGGACGACGACGTTCGGGCGCAGCATCGCCTCCTGGACGACGCTGGGTTCCGCCTCCGCGTCCGCGAACTCCAGGAACGACTCGTCGATGACGACCAGGTCCAGATCGGCCATCGCGTCCATGAACTGCACGAGCTGCTGCTTGTGCAGGAAGCCGCCGTCGGGGTTGTTCGGGTTGCAGATCACCGCGACCCGGGTGCCCCGCTTGCGGATGAACTCGGCGTACTGCGCGAGGTCCAGGACGAACCCGTTGGACTCCTGGAGCGGGAACATGTCGACGCGCTTGCCGGTCTCCATCGGCTGGTCGGTCCAGCGGCCGAAGGTGGGCACCGGGACGGCGAGGGACTCGCGGACCAGCAGATGGTCGATCCAGGTGATCAGCTCGGTGGAGCCGTTGCCCATGGCCACGCACTGCGGCGGGAGCTGGAGCAGGTTGCACAGCTCGCCGGTGATCGTGTCGGCGCTGCTCGGGTAGTACGTGATGATGTCCCGCAGCCGGGACGCCATCTCGTCGAACATCTGTGGCGTGGGGAAGTACGGGTTGCAGGGGATGCAGAAGTCCACCGGGCCCGATCCGTCGCCCTCCCGCGTCAGCGCCGCCATCGACGGACTGTGCGCCGTTGTGCTGCGGAACAACGAGGTGACGTTGTCGGGCATGGATCCTCCATATGGGGCGGGCCCGGAGGGGACGTCCGGGCCCGTCGTCATTGGGTGGCCCGCGCGGGGGAGCACGGGCCGCCCTTACATACGGATTCCTGGGAGGCGCTGTTCAACTCTGGTGAAAGAAGTGTGACTTTCCCCGGCCCGGTCTCACACGCCGAACGAATGGACCGTGGACGTCCGGTATGTCTGGCCCGGCCGCAGCACGGTCGACGGGAACGACGGCTTGTTCGGCGAGTCCGGGAAGTGCTGGGTCTCCAGGCAGAGGGCGTCGCCCTGGCGGTAGATGCGGCCGCCGGAGCCGACCAGGGTGCCGTCGAGGAAGTTGCCCGAGTAGAACTGGAGGCCCGGCTCGGTGGTCGCGATGCTCAGCGAGCGGCCGGAGGACGGGTCGCGCAGGGTCGCGACGTGCACGGGCCGCGCGGTGACCCCCTTGTCGAGGACCCAGTTGTGGTCGATGCCCTTGCCGTACAGGAGCTGCTGGTCGGCGACGCGGATGTCCGCGCCGACCGCCTTCGTCCTGCGGAAGTCGAACGGGGTGCCCGCGACCTTCGCCAGTTCGCCCGTGGGGATCAGCCCCGAGTCGACCGGCGTGTAGCGGGCGGCGGCGATGGACAGCTCGTGGTCGTAGATCGACCCGCTGCCCTCGCCGGCCAGGTTCCAGTACACATGGCTGGTGAGGTTGACGACGGTGGCCTTGCTGGTGGTGGCCTCGTAGTCGATGCGCCAGTCGCCGGACCGGGTGAGGGTGTAGGTGACCTTCGCCCGGAGCGTGCCCGGGTAGCCCATCTCGCCGTCGACGCTGGTGTAGTGCAGGTGCAGGCCGACGTCGGAGCCCTTCGTGAACGGCTCGACGTCCCAGACGTGCTTGTCGAAACCCTTGGCGCCGCCGTGCAGGCTGTTCACGCCGTCGTTGACGTTGACCTGGTAGGCGGTGCCGTCGAGGGTGAACTGCCCCTTGCCGATGCGGTTGCCGTAGCGGCCGATCAGCGCGCCGAAGTACGGGCTCTTGGCGACGTAGTCCTCGAGGTTGTCGAAGCCCAGCGAGACATTGCGGTGGCGGCCGTGCCGGTCGGGGATCTCCAGGGAGTTGACGATGCCGCCGTAGGACAGCACCTTGAGCCGGGTGCCGCCGTTCTCCAGCGACCAGCGGTGGACCTTGGTGCCGTCGGCGAGCGTGCCGAAGAGCTCCTTCACCGGCTTCCTGCCCCCCGAGGCGTGTGCGGTGCCCATGGCGGCGGCGGTGAGGCCCGCTGCCGCAGCTCCTGCGATGACCGTGCGTCTGCTCATGTCCATGTGCGGCTCCTGCAAATGGAGGGGCCCCACCTTTCGGGTGGGGCCCAGATGAGTTACGAACCGGACTTGCGCTTGTTCCATACGTCGAACCCGACCGCCGCCAACAGGGCCAGGCCCTTGATGACCTGTTGCCAGTCGGTGCCGACACTGAGGAGGTTCATGCCGTTGTTCAGCACGCCGAGGACCAGACCACCGATGATCGCGCCGAGGACGGTACCGACACCGCCGCTCATGGACGCGCCGCCGATGAACGACGAGGCGATGGCCTCCAGCTCGAAGTTCAGGCCGGCCTTCGGAGAGGCCGCGTTCAGGCGGGCGGCGACCACCAGACCCGCCAGGGCCGCGAGCATGCCCATGTTGAGGAAGACATAGAAGGTGACCTTCTTGTCCTTGACGCCGGACAGCTTCGCCGCCGGGAGGTTGCCGCCGATGGCGTAGATGTGGCGGCCGAAGACGGCGTTGCGCATCACGTAGCCGTAGCCGACGACCAGCACGCCGAGGATCAGCAGCACGATCGGCGCGCCCTTGTAGCTGGCGAGCAGCATCGTGACGGTGAGCACCGCGGCGACCAGCGCCACCAGCTTCAGCGCGAACAGCTTGGCCGGCAGCACGTCCAGGGTGAACTCCTGCTGGCGCTTGCGGTCGCGGACCTCCTGGAGGACCACGAAGACGATCACGGCGAGGCCGAGCAGCAGGGTGATGTTGTGGTAGTTGGTGGTCGGGCCGACCTCCGGCAGGAAGCCGTTGCCGACCTTCTGCAGGCCGTCCGGGAACGGGCCGAGGGTCTGCCCCTTGAGCAGGATCTCGGTCAGACCGCGGAAGAGCAGCATCCCGGCGAGGGTGACGATGAAGGACGGTATGCCGAGATAGGCGATCAGGAAGCCCTGGACCGAGCCCGCCACGGCGCCCACCAGCAGGCACAGCAGCAGGGCGAGCGGCCACGCCATCCGGTGTTCCACCATCAGTACGGCCGCGAACGAGCCCACGAACGCGGTCAGCGAGCCGACCGAGAGGTCGATGTGGCCCGCGATGATCACCAGCATCATGCCGATCGCGAGGATCAGGATGTAGCTGTTCTGCAGGACCAGGTTGGAGACGTTGCGCGGCAGCAGCAGGTCCCCGTCGGTCCACACGGCGAAGAGGGCGACGATCAGGCCGAGCGCGATCAGCATGCCGTACTGGCGCATGTTGCGGCGCAGGCCGTCGAGCATCAGCCGCACCAGGTTCTCCCCGGTCTCGCCGCCGCCCTTGCCCGGTGGTGCCTCGGCCGGGCTGTTGGTCACATCGGTGCTCATCGCGTTACCTCTTTGTCCTTCGTCATCTGACGCATCAGCACTTCCTGCGTGGCCTCGGCCCGCGAGAACTCACCCGTCAGCCGCCCGGCGGCCATGGTGTAGATGCGGTCGCACATGCCGAGCAGTTCGGGCAGCTCGGAGGAGATGAAGACGATCGCCTTGCCCTCGGCGGCCAGCTTGTCGATGACCGTGTAGATCTCGAACTTGGCGCCCACGTCGATGCCGCGGGTCGGTTCGTCCAGGATCAGTACGTCCGGACCCGCGAAGATCCACTTGCTGAGGACGACCTTCTGCTGGTTGCCGCCGGACAGCTTGCCGACCGGCTCGAAGACGGTCGGCGCCTTGATGTTCATCGACTTGCGGTAGCGCTCGGCGACCTGGCGCTCCTCGTGCTCGTCGACCATGCCCCGGTTGGCGACCTTGTCCAGGGCGGTCAGCGAGATGTTGCGGTTGATCGTGTCGATCAGGTTGAGGCCGTAGTGCTTGCGGTCCTCGGTGACGTACGCGATGCCGTGCCCGACCGCCTCCGCGACGGTCTTGGTACGGATCTCCTTGCCGTCCTTGAGGACCGTGCCGCCCGCGTACCGGCCGTAGGTCCGTCCGAAGACGTTCATCGCGAGCTCGGTGCGGCCGGCGCCCATGAGGCCGGCGATGCCGACGATCTCCCCGCGCCGCACGTGGAGCGAGACCTCGTCGGCCACCTTGCGCTGCTGGTCGATCGGGTGGTGCACGGTCCAGTCGCGGATCTCCAGCGCCGGGGCCGCGCCCTCCTCGGGGTGGTGCGGGGTGCGCTCGGGGAAGCGGTGGTCGAGGTCGCGGCCGACCATGCCGCTGATGATCCGGTCCTCGGTCGTCTCCGCCGCCTTCACGTCGAGCGTCTCGATGGACCGCCCGTCGCGCAGGATCGTCACCGAGTCGGCGACCCGGCGGATCTCGTTCAGCTTGTGGGAGATGATGATCGAGGTGATGCCCTGGTTCTTCAGCTCCAGGATCAGGTCCAGGAGCTTGCCGCTGTCCTCGTCGTTCAGCGCCGCGGTCGGCTCGTCGAGGATGAGCAGCTTCACCTCCTTGGACAGCGCCTTCGCGATCTCCACGAGCTGCTGCTTGCCCACGCCGATGTCGGCGACGCGGCTCTCGGGGTGCTCGTCGAGGCCGACGCGGCGCAGCAGTTCGCTGGCGTGCCGCAGGGTCTCGTTCCAGTTGATGAACCCGCGCTTGGCGTGTTCGTTGCCGAGGAAGATGTTCTCCGCGATCGACAGGAACGGCACCAGCGCCAGTTCCTGATGGATGATCACGATGCCGTGCTGCTCGCTCGCCCGGATGTCCCGGAAGCGGCAGACGTCGCCCTCGAAGAGGATCTCGCCCTCGTAACTGCCGTGCGGGTGGACGCCGGAGAGGACCTTCATCAGGGTCGACTTGCCGGCGCCGTTCTCCCCGCAGATGGCATGGACCTCGCCCTGGCGGACGGTCAGCGTGACGTCCGACAGTGCCTTGACGCCGGGAAAGGTCTTGACGATCGAGCGCATTTCCAGGACGGGTCCCGCCATGGTCGTGCCTTCCAATCAGTAGAAGTCGGTGGGACCGGTGGCTACTTGAGCTCGTCCGCCGTGTAGTAGCCGCCGTCCACCAGGACCGACTGGTAGTTGGTCTTGTCGACGCTCACCGGCTGGAGCAGGTAGGCGGGGATGACCTTGGCGCCGTTGTCGTAGGTCTTGGTGTCGTTGGTCTCCGGCTTCTTGCCGTTGAGGACCGCGTCGACCATGTTCGAGGCGACCTTGGCCAGTTCGCGGGTGTCCTTGTAGACGGTCTGCGTCTGCTGGCCCGCGATGATCGACTTCACCGAGGCCAGCTCGGCGTCCTGGCCGGTGAGGACCGGCAGCGGCTTGGCCTTGGAGCCGTAGTCGTCCGACTTCAGCGCCGACAGGATGCCGATGGAGATGCCGTCGTACGGCGAGAGGACCGCGTCGACCTTCTTGCTGGAGTACGACTTGGTGAGGATGTCGTCCATTCGCTTCTGAGCGGTGGCGCCGTCCCAGCGCAGGGTGGTGACCTGGGTGAGTCCGGTCTGGCCGGACTGGACGACGAGCTTCTTGCTGTCGATGTACGGCTGGAGCACGCTCATCGCGCCGTTGAAGAAGTACTTGGTGTTGTTGTCGTCGTTGGAGCCGGCGAACAGCTCGATGTTGAACGGGCCCTTGCCGCTCGCCAGACCGAGCTTGTCGACGATGTAGTTGGCCTGGAGCTCGCCGACCTTGGTGTTGTCGAAGGACGCGTAGTAGTCGACGTTCTTCGTGCCGAGGATCAGGCGGTCGTAGGCGATGACCGGGATGTGGGCGTCCGCGGCCTGCTGGAGCACGTTGTTCAGGGACTTGTTGTCGATCGCCGCGACGATCAGCGCCTTGACGCCCTGCGTGATCAGGTTCTCGATCTGCGAGACCTGCTGGTCGGGGTCGTCCTCACCGAAGACCAGCTTGGTCTTGTAGCCCTTGGCCTGGAGGTTCTTCTCTACGTTGGCACCGTCGGCGATCCAGCGCTCGGAGGACTTGGTCGGCATCGCGATGCCGATGGTCCCGCCCTTGCTGCTGCCCGTCTCGTCCTTGCTGCCGCCTTCACCGCTCTGACCGCAGGCGGTGAGGGTGAGCGCGAGGGAGGCGGCTCCGGCTATGGCGGCGAGGGCGGCTCTGCGAGTACGCATGATCATCATCCTTGATGTGTGTGGAGCAGGGCTCGGTCTGGCGTGGTGCGGGTGCTCGAACGGTGCAGCAAGTCCGAGGAGCGGTTGTGGGATTGTGTTCGACTGCGTCGTCTTTTGTGAAGGGGGATTGGCCGGAACGTTATGCGGAAGTTTCGAACCGCTTCAGGGCGCCGGGCAGGCGGGACCCCAGGGGTGCCATGTCGCCGTCGACGCCGTGCCGTGCGAGCAGGTCCAGGGCCAGTCGGCCGCGCCGCACCCGTTCCCGCGCGGTGGACAGGGTCAGATCCCTCAAGTGGTGCCCGTACGGGTAGATTCCGGGCGCCTTGGACAGGCCGAACTTCAGGTAGAGCGGTGCGCCGCGCCGGATCAGCTCGGCGACCTCGTACATCCGGACGTACCCGCCGAGATCGTCGGGGGCCTCGATGTACATGTCCATGGGGGCGGCCGACACCCGGCGGATCTCGGTGAGGTGATCGAGCGTCAGGTCGCTGGGCACGTTGACCGAGTCGGCGCCCAGCCCCTCGTAGACCGCGTACGCGGCCGGGTTGACCGGGCCGATGAGCGCGGACACCTTCAGGGTGGTGTCCGCCGGGACGATGCCGGCCAGACGCGCCCGGTGCAGCGTCCACAGCACGCCCTCGTCGGCGACGAGGAGGCACTTGACGCCCAGTTCGGTGGCCCGGACGGCGTCCTCCACGCACCCGGCGACGGCGTCGTGGCCGCGGGCGCGGGTGCCGCCGCCGCGCGAGTCGGTGCGCACCGAGCCGCCGATGTCCCAGGTGCCGCGCGGACCGGTGAACAGGCAGAGCTCGATGTCCCGTTCGGCGGTCGCGTCGACCATCTCGGTGATCTCGGCGTCGGTCAGCATCCACACGCCGCTGCCCTGGCTGATCCGGTGGACCGGCACGTCCAGGCGCGAGGCCTCCTTCAGGACGACGGCCAGCGCCTCGGGGCCCTCGCAGGAGGGGATCTCGGTGCGCCAGCGGCCACCGCCCGGGAAGCTGTGGGGCGAGGCGTCGGCGGGGTCGAGGGCGGGTGCGCCCAGACCCAGTGCGGCGAGCGCCGGCTCGCCGGGTCGACGGGCTGCCGTGGCGGAAGAGTCGGTCACAAGCTGTCCTTCTTGTTCGGTATTTCGGACGAGGTTCGCGGCTCTAGGCGCGGAACGGGCGGGGAGTACGCCGGCACGAGGGCCGTCAGGTCGCCTTCGTGCCGGCGTACGGCCGGGGGTGGAGCCGGCGGGGGTCGTGCGGGGGCCTGCGTGCCGCCGTACGGCCACGGGAGGGGGCGGAGCGGACTCCGCGGCCCGTCCGTGGCCCTAGGGGCGGAGCAGGACCTTGCCGACCTTCGGGTCGCCGGACCCCACCAGCTCGATCGCCGCGGAGAACTCGGTGAGCGGCAGCTCGTGCGTGACCAGCGGCAGCGGATCGAGCAGCCCCGCCGCGAAGACCCGCACCGTGTGCGCCCAGGCGTCCGGCGGCGCACCGAAGACGGTGTGCACCTCCAGCTGGCGTACGACCAGGTCGGTGGGGTCGAGACCGTCGGCGCCCGGCGCCGGGATCCCGGTCAGGACCAGCCGGCCGCCGCGCCGCAGCAGCGCCGCGGCGGTCCGGGCGGCCGACGCCGAGCCCGCCGTCTCGATCACCACGTCGAAGTCGCCGGGCAGCTCCTGGTCCTTCGTGCGGAAGTCGGTGGCCCCGAACTGCCGGGAGAGCGCCTCCCGGTCGTCGCGGGTGCCGACCACCAGCAGCTCGCCCGGCGAACCCGCCCGCAGGAACTGCACGGCGAACATGCCCAGCGTCCCGGTGCCGACCACCGCGACCCGCTCGCCCGGTCGCGCGTTCGCCTTGATGGCGGCGGCCGCGATGCAGGCGGCCGGCTCCAGCAGCGCGGCGGCCGTGAGGTCCGCGTCGTCCGGCAGGGCGTGCAGCAGCCGGGCCGGCAGGGTGAGGGTGGCGGCCATGGCCCCCGGCTGGGTGAAGCCGGTCTCCTCGTACCCGTCGGTGCACAGCGTCGTCTCGCCCGCGTGGCAGCGGTCGCACACCTGGCAGTTGCGGAAGCCCTCGCCCACGACCTTGCGGCCCACCAGCGACTGCGGCACCCCGGCGCCGACCGCCTCCACCGTCCCCGACCACTCGTGACCGGGGGTGAGCGGATAGCGGACGTACCCCTCGGGCCGGTTGCCCTGGTACACCTCGCGGTCGCTGCCGCAGATCCCGGTGGCGTGGACGCGCACCAGCGCCTCCCCGGCCTCCGGCCGGCGCGGCTCGTGCGCGGTGACGCGGTGCTCGCCGGGCGCCTCCACGACCACGGCGGCGCCCTGCGCGCCGCTCTCCGCGGTGCTCACTGCTGCGTGCCCTTCGGCTTGCGCTGCTCCCAGCCCTCGGCCCACAGGTCGAAGCGGGCCTGCTGCTGCGGGAACTCCGCGGCCGCGTCGACGTCCAGCTCGACGCCGAGGCCCGGCGCGTCGGAGAGGTGGAAGTAGCCGTCGACGACCTGCGGGGCGCCCTTGACGACCTTCTTGATCTCCGCGTCCGCGAAGTCGTTGAAGTGTTCGAGGATCTTGAAGTTCGGCGAGGTGAAGCCGACCTGGAGGGAGGCGGCGGTCAGCACCGGCCCGCCGACGTTGTGCGGGGCGACCAGCATGTAGTGGGTCTCCGCGGTCGCGGCCAGCTTCCGGGTCTCCCAGATGCCGCCGATGTGGCCGACGTCGGGCTGGATGATGTCGACGGCCTGGCTCTCGAACAGCTCCCGGAACTCGATCCGGTCGTGGATGCGCTCACCGGTGGCGACCGGGATGTCGACCTTGGCCGCGATCTTCTCCAGCGCCTTCAGGTTCTCCGGCGGGCAGGGCTCCTCCAGCCACGCGGGCTTGAACGGGGCCAGCTCGCGGGCGAGGCGCACGGCCGTCGCGGGGGAGAAGCGGCCGTGCATCTCCAGCATCAGCTCGGCGTCCGGCCCGATGGCGTCCCGGACCGCCTCGATCAGCGAGACGGCGTACAGGCTCTGCTCGTGGTCCAGCTCGAAGTGCCCGGTGCCGAAGGGGTCGATCTTCAGCGCCCTGTACCCGCGCTCCACGACCGCCTGAGCGGCCTTGTGGTACGCCTCGGGCGTGCGCTCCGTGGTGTACCAGCCGTTGGCGTAGGCCTTGACCTTGTCGGTCACCTTGCCGCCGAGCAGCTGCCACACCGGCACGCCCAGCGCCTTGCCCTTGATGTCCCAGCAGGCCATCTCGATCACCGCGATGCCCGACATCACGATCTCGCCCGCACGCCCGTAGTCGCCGTACTTCATACGGCGCACCAGGTCCTCGACGGCGAACGGGTCGGAGCCGAGAATGTGATTGGCCTCGGCCTCGTGCAGGTACCCGATCAGAGCGTCGGTGTGGCCCAGCATCCGGGTCTCGCCGACTCCGGTGATCCCCTCGTCGGTGTGCACCTGGACGTAGGTCAGGTTGCGCCATGGCGTCCCGACCACGTGTGTGCTGATTCCGGTGATGCGCACGACAGTTGCCCCTTGCTGCTTCGTCGGCTCGGTTGGCTGGCGTTTCGATGTGTTCGATATTTCGTCACACGTTCGAAATGCTGGCGTGACAGTAAGGACGGGGCGGTCGGGGTGTCAATGGGTCGGACGCATAACGGTTTCGATAGTTTCGAAGTCCACTTTCGGGTCAATGCCGGATGCTTCACGCCGCGTCGGGCGCTTTGTACGGCATCTCGCGCCGTTAAACCTGTTCTCCCACAAAAATTCCACAGCACCCCCTAGGAACGCCGCCCCCCGGGAACTTAGTCTTCCCGCGTCATGGACTACTGCCACTCGTGCCGACGGCACCTCAACGGCGCTTTCGCGTGCCCGGGGTGCGGCACCCCTGCCGACCGGCTCCGCGCGGACGCGGACGACAACGACACCGGCGACGCCGGTGGGTCGTCCCGCGAGGGTGCCCGCGAGCGCGGCGGCGCCGGTTCGCACCCGGAACCGGGCGGCCGCGCCGCCCGGCGCCGGGAACAGGGGCGCGGGGGCCGCAGGCGCGGGCGGACCGAAGCCGGGCGCTCCGGCGAACCGGACCGCCCGGCCGGCGAGGCGGAGCCGGCCGACGATCAGGGCTTCGAGCCGGAGCACGGCGAGCGGGACCACTGGGCGGGCGGCGCCGGACTGCCCGACGACCCCGAGTACCGGGCGGACGACACCGGGCGGACCGAAGGGCCCGAACACGACGCGGACGACGCGGACGACCCGGCGGAGCTTGATCAGGAGCCCGTCGTCAGCCGTCGCGATCGCAAGGCGGCCGCGCACCGCCGACGCCGCCGGCGCACCCTGCTGATAGCCACCGGCTTCGTCCTCGCGGCCGGCGGGCTGAGCCTCGCCGAGCTCGGTGTCGACGCGCCGGGCTTCTCCTCCGAACAGCCCGCGGCCGCGGTGGACCCCTCCGCCGAGGACGGCGCGTCCGACGGGGCGTCCGCGTCCGCGTCGGCCCGCACCCTCGACAGCGCGGCGGCCACCCCCACGGTCTCGGCCCCAGCCTCCCGCTCGGCCGCTCCGGCGGCGACGAAGTCCCCGAAGGCGGACGCGTCGGGCTCCGCCGACCCGGCCGACGAGGGGAGCACCTCCCCGGTCTCGACCGCGCCGACCGCCTCGACGTCCTCAGGGGCGACCCCCACGGCGGACCCGACCGCGTCGGCCGGGCCGACGAGCGCGGAACCGACGCCCGATCCGACCCCTTCGGAGACGTGCAACCAGATCCTGTGGTGGTGCAGCTGAGGCTCAGCGGCGCACCGGCCGCTCCCGCGGCAGGCTCCTGCGGCGCACCCGCTGCGTGCGCGGCCGGCTCCTGCGGCGCACCCATCGCTCCCGCGGCGGGCTTCCGCGCCTGACCCGCCGCCTGCCCGGCAGGCTCCTGCGGAGTGCCCATCGCCCGCCGGGCGGGCTACTGCGGGGTTCCCGGCTCCAGCATCCGGCGCAGCAGCCCCCGCAGCACCACCCGCTCCTCCTCGCTCAGCCCCGCCAGCGGTTCGCGGGCGAAGCGCAGGGACTCGCGCAGGCTGCGGGCCACCTGGACGCCCTCGTCCGTGGCCGCCGCCAGCTTCACCCGGCGGTCGGCGACGTCCGGGCGGCGCTCGACCAGACCGCGGGACTCGAGACGGTCGACTATTCCGGTGACGTTCGACGGCTCGCACTTCAGCTTCTGGGCCAGCTTGCGCATGGGCAGCGCCTCCAGCGAGAGCAGGTTCAGCAGCCGGGCCTGTGCGCCGGTCAGGGCGTGGTCACCGGCGGCGGTCTCGTAGTCCTCGTAGAACCGGGCCACGACCTCGCCGATCAGCTCGACTACGTCCATGGTCAGGGCGTCGGGGCGGGGCGTCCGCGGTGAGGTGGGCATGCCTCCGAGGGTACTCCGTTACTTGACATCATGAAATATTCAGGCGCATGGTTGTTTCAGGTACTGAAGTATTTGACCGTGCGAAACACCGAGGAAGGCCCAGGTCCCATGTCCGAGACCCCCACGCTCCCCGCCACCAGCCGTGAATGGCACTTGCTCAGCCGCCCGGTCGGCTGGCCGAAGCCCGAGGACTTCGCCCTGGTCGAGGCGGAGATCCGGCAGCCCGGCCCCGGCGAGGTGCTGGTGCGCAACGCCTACGTCTCCGTGGACCCGTACATGCGCGGCAGGATGAGCGCGGCCAAGTCGTACGTGGCCCCCTACGAGCTGGGCAAGGCCATGCAGGGCGGCGCCGTCGGCGAGGTCGTCGCCTCCGGTGCCGAGGGCATCGCCCCGGGCGACCACGTGCTGCACTTCGGCGGCTGGCGCGAGTACGCCACGGTCGGCGCCGAGCAGGCCGTCAAGGTCGACCCCGGGGCCGCGCCCCTGTCGACCTACCTCGGCGTCCTCGGCATGACCGGCCTCACCGCCTACGCCGGACTGCTGCGCACCGCCTCCTTCAAGGAGGGCGACTCGGTGTTCGTCTCCGGGGCCGCGGGTGCCGTGGGCAGCCAGGTCGGGCAGATCGCCAAGCTCAAGGGCGCCTCCCGGGTCATCGGGTCGGCCGGTTCCGACGACAAGGTCAAGCTGCTCGTCGAGGAGTACGGCTTCGACGCGGCCTTCAACTACAAGAGCGGCCCGGTCTCCGAGCAGCTGCGCGAGGCCGCTCCCGACGGCGTCGACGTCTACTTCGACAACGTCGGCGGCGACCACCTGGAGGCGGCCATCGGCTCGCTGAACCGGGGCGGCCGGATCGCGATCTGCGGGATGATCTCCGTCTACAACAACACCGAGGCCGCCCCCGGCCCGAGGAACCTGGCCCGGCTGATCCAGACCCGCGGCCGGATCGAGGGCCTCCTCGTCGGCGACCACTACGACCTTCAGCCGCAGTTCGTCCAGGAGGTCGGCGCCTGGGTCCGCTCCGGCGAGCTCAAGTACGCCGAGACGGTCGTCGAGGGCATCGAGAACAACCTGGAGGCGTTCCTCGGGGTGCTGCGCGGCGACAACACCGGAAAGATGATCGTCAAGCTCTGACCGGCGAGGCGGGCCGCGCCCCGGAGCGGGGGCGCGGCCTTCGCGCGTGCGGGTGAGGCGGCCGGCGCCGCCTCACACGGCCAGCGCCGCCCGGTGCACCGCCGCCGCCAGCGCGGCGTTCTCCGGCGCGGCCCCGCCCGGGAAGGCGTTGCGCCGCCGGGCGTAGCCGTAGGCCAGGCCGCTGCGCGGGTCCGCGAAGGCCTGGCTGCCGCCCGCTCCGCTGTGCCCGAACGCCCCCGCGCCCAGGAACGGGTGCCAGGTGTCCGCGGTGGCCTGGAAGCCCAGCCCGTACGACTTGTGGGTACGGGCCACCAGGTCGTACCCCACGGAGTGGAACTGCCCGAACTCCGCCGCCGTGTCCTCCTTCAGCAGCGGCGCCTTCCCGTCGATCTCGCTGACGGCCGCCGCGTACAGCCCCGCCAGCCCGCGCGCCGACGCCACCCCGCCGACCGAGGCCGGGCCCTTGGCGCGGATCTCGGGCCGGTTCGGCAGCAGCGCGAGGTCGGTCGGCTCGGCCGTGTGCGTGTTGAAGGCGATGGACGCCAGTGTGTGCGGCCCCTGCGGCAGCGCGTCGAGCAGGGCCTGCTGCTCGGCGGTCGGGGCCATCGGCTGCACGGTACGGAAGCGCGGCTCGTGGGCCGGGGGCAGGCCCAGGAAGAAGTCCAGCCCGTACGGGGCGCGGATCCGCTCCTCGTACACCTCCTGGAGCGTACGGCCGGTGGCGCGGCGTACCACCTCGCCCGTCAACGCGCCGATCACCAGGGCGTGGTAGCCGAAAGCGGTGCCCGGCCGCCAGAACGGGCGCTGGTCGGCGAGCCGTTCGGCGATCAGCCGGTCGTCGGCGAGCTCGGCCGCGCTGAAGCCGGTGTCCGTGCCGACCAGCCCCGCCCGGTGCGCGAGCAGGTCCCGCAGGGTCAGCGACCCCTTGCCCTCGGAGCCGAACTCCGGCCAGTAGTAGGTGACTTTGCGGTCCAGTTCGAGGGTGCCCTCCTGTACGAGGAGCGCCACGACCAGATGGGCGGCCCCCTTGGTCGAGGAGTACACGCCGTAGAGGGAGTCGGCGTCGGCGCCCGCCCACAGGTCGACCACCCGCCGCCCGTGCACGTACGCGGTCAGCTGCCCCTCGTAGTCGGGCCGTTCCCCGGCGACGAGCGCCGCGAACTCCGCCCGCACCGCCTCGAAGCCGTCCGCGACGGTGCCGTGGATCTCCTGCGTCATGCGCTCTCCTCCAACTTCAGCCGTTGTGCGCGTGTGCCATGGTGATCAATGCCCGTCCGAGCTGGGGGGACTCCCCCTTCGGGTCGTTTCGGAAGTCGCGTCCGGGTGTCCCCGGAAGCCGGTTCTCGGGCGGTCGCGCAGGAGACGCTCGACGCCTGCGCGCCTCCTGCGGGCTTCCCGAGATCGGTACGGCGAGACACACCCGTTCGACTCAACAGCGACGAGCGGGTGTTGGTGTCGCCCGTGCCCCGTACGGCGTATCCGCGCGGCCGTGCCGGGCCCGACGCGGTCCGGTGCGGTCCGGACGCCGGTGCGGCCGGGCGTTCGGTACCGGACGGTGACGCTCTTGCCGGAGGGCGATCGGGATTCACCCGATAGAGTTCGAACATGCGCGATCTCGGGGTGGGTTTCAGCTATCTCCTGAAGGGCCAGCGCTGGGTGGCCCGGCACGGAAAGCAGTACGGCTTCGGCCTGCTGCCCGGTCTGATCACCCTCGTCCTGTACACGGCGGCACTGGTGGCCCTCGGCCTGTGGGGCGAGGACCTCGTCTCCTGGTCGACACCGTTCGCGGACGACTGGTCGAGCCCCTGGCAGGGCCTGTTCCGCGGCTTCCTCACGGCCGTGCTGTTCGCGCTCGGCCTGCTGCTGGCGGTGCTCACCTTCACCGCGGTCACGCTCCTCATAGGGCAGCCCTTCTACGAGAACCTCTCCGAGAAGGTCGACCGCGACGTCTCGCCCGACGGCACCGCCCCCGAGTCGCAGCTGCCGCTCTGGCGCGAACTGTGGATCTCGGCGCGCGACAGCCTGCGCATCGTGGTGCGCGCCCTGGTCTGGGGCGTCCTGCTCTTCGCCCTCGGCTTCCTGCCCGTGGTCGGCCAGACGGTCGTCCCGGTGCTCGGCTTCTTCGTCACCGGCTTCTTCCTCACCGAGGAACTCGCCGCCGTCGCCCTCCAGCGCCGGGGCGTCGACCTCCGTGACCGACTCGCCCTGCTGCGCTCCCGCAAGACCCTGGTCTGGGGCTTCGGCACCCCGCTGGGCCTGGCCTTCCTGGTGCCGTTCGTCGCGGTGTTCCTGATGCCGGGCGCGGTCGCGGGCGCGACCCTCCTCGCCCGCGACCTGCGGGGCGAGGAGATCACCGACGGCGCGGCCCCCGAGGCCGAGGAGACCCCCCGGGCGGAGAACGCCACCCGCTGACCCGCCGCCCCCGCGGGCCGCCCGCCCAGCCCGCCACCGCGTCGGCGACCGCCGGGTCCGCCGCGGCTTGTGTACGGCGAGGTCCCCGGCCGCCTCCGGCGGCACGGCCGCGGACGCCCGCCCGAGACCGGACCCCGTCCCCGTCCCCACCCCGCCCTCGTCCCCGCCGCCGCGTGGACCGTCCGCGCAGGGGCGCCTCGTGGTGCGCCGGCGCCCCACCGGCCGGGGCCGGGCCCCCCCCCCGCCCCCCCCCCCCCCCCCCCGCGCCCGTTGCCCCGGGGCGAGGCCGGGGCGGGCGGGGGGC
>NZ_JBVJMD010000051.1:0-62388 GCF_055584385.1 Streptomyces sp. NPDC104096 | reverse complement strand
GTCAGCCGGGCATTACGGTGGGACACGAAGACCTCCGTGCGGTGCAGTCCTAGACAGCTCCACCACACCGGAGGTCTTCGCCATGATCAAGCCCAGCAACTGTCAACAACGCTCGTGATCAATACACCTAGGGCCTGCCGACCCGGCCGCCGTCCAGCAGGCGCGGGCGGTTTTCGCGGGCGGTGTTATTGTCGGCGGCTGCGTGCGGAGGGGCCCGTGCCGCGGGTCCCGGGGCCGCGGCGGGTGGGACCGCCCCGCTGCCCCGAACGGTGAAGGACCGCGCATTGACCTCCGTACCACCCAGGGCCGGTCGCGACCGGCTGCCCTCGCTGACCGGGCTGCGCTTCTGGGCCGCTCTGCTGGTCGTCCTCTACCACCTGTCCCGCCAGGTCGGCACCGTCCCGGTCGTCAGCGAGGTCGTCTGGTACGGCCGCAGCGGCGTGACGTTCTTCTTCGTGCTGTCGGGTGTCGTCCTGGCCTGGACGTACGACGGGGTGAGCGTCCCCGCCCGGGTGTTCCTGTGGCGGCGCTTCGCCCGTATCTGGCCGCTGCTCGCCGTCAGCGTCGCGCTGTCGGTCGCCGTGTGGGCGGTCATGGACCGTGCCGTCCCGCTCCCGGCGGTGGCCGCGACGCTGCTGCTGGTGCACGCCTGGTTCCCGGTGCCGGTCGTCTTCAGGGGCGGCAACCCGGCGGCCTGGTCGCTCAGCGACGAGGCCTGGTTCTATCTGGTCTTCCCCGCGCTGCTGACGGTGCTCACGGCCCGGCGCTCGCGGACCTGGCTGTGGACGGCGGTCGCCGTCGTCTGCGCCACCCTCGTGCTGTGGCCGGCCCTGTCGGGCCTGCCGCCCGCCACGCGCGCGTGGGCCCTCGACTACCTGCCGCTGACGCGCTCCCTCCAGTTCGTGCTGGGCGTGGTGGCCGGGCTCGCGCTCAGGCGCGGCTGGCGGCCCCGCCTTCCGCTGCCGGCGGCCGTCGCCCTCGTCGTCGGCTGGCACCTGGCGCTGATCCCGTGGTCGCACGCGGTCGCGGACTCCCTCTGGTACAGCCCGTACTCCGCCTCGCAGTGGCTCTCGGCGCCGATCTTCGCGGCCCTCATCTGCTCGGCCGCCCGCGCCGACCTGGAGGGGCGGCGCACCGGGCTGGGCGGCCCCTGGCCGATCCGGCTGGGGCACTGGTCGTTCGCCTGGTACCTCGTCCACGAGATCGTGATCCGGTCGGCCGTCTTCCGCTGGGGCGAACCCGCCCGGGGCGGCGCGACGCTCGTGTTCTGGGCGGGGGCGCTGACGGTCAGCCTGGCCCTCGCGGCGCTGCTGTACCGGTACGTGGAGCATCCAGCCGAGCGGTGGCTGCGCGACCGGCCCGGCCGCTCCTCGCCGTCCCCGGTCCGTACGGCAGAGCGGGTGCCGACCTCCTCCCGGTGACGGTGCGTGACGGGTCGGACCGTCCTCACCAACCATCCCGGCAAAACGGGGTGAACCATCCAAGCGCAGAGCGACAAGCGTCACAGCGGGCGGCCGGAAAACGCCTCCCGGACGGGGCGGACACCCCTGCACACGCGGCCTTTAGGTGCATCATGCATCCAATTGCGTACCGGGCGTAAGCGGACCAAAGGCTCGTATGGTCGGCTCCAGGCCACCCCAGGCCGTGTCCCTGTCCCCGTCGAAAGGTAGGCGAGCGAAGCTTTGTCGGCCGTCACCGTCGCCGCTCCCCAGGCCCCCAGGACCATCAGCAGGACCCGTGAGGTCACCACCACCGACCCCGCCCTCGTCCGGCGCGCCGTGAAGGCCGCCGCCCTGGGCAACGCGATGGAATGGTTCGACTTCGGCGTCTACAGCTACATCGCGGTCACCCTGGGCAAGGTCTTCTTCCCCTCGGGCAACCCGACCGCGCAGTTGCTGTCCACGTTCGGCGCCTTCGCCGCGGCCTTCCTGGTCCGCCCGCTCGGCGGCATGGTCTTCGGCCCGCTCGGCGACCGCATCGGCCGGCAGAAGGTCCTCGCGCTCACCATGATCATGATGGCGGCGGGCACGTTCGCCATCGGCCTGATCCCGTCGTACGGCGCGATCGGCGTCGGCGCTCCCCTGCTGCTCCTGCTGGCCCGCCTGGTGCAGGGCTTCTCGACCGGCGGCGAGTACGCGGGCGCGTCCACCTTCATCGCCGAGTACGCGCCGGACAAGCGGCGCGGCTTCCTGGGCAGCTGGCTGGAGTTCGGCACGCTGGCCGGATACATCGGCGGCGCGGGTCTGGTGACCCTCATGACCGCGCTGCTCTCCTCCGCGGACCTGGTGTCCTGGGGCTGGCGGATCCCGTTCCTGATCGCGGGCCCGATGGGCATCGTCGGTCTCTATCTGCGGATGCGTCTGGAGGAGACCCCGGCGTTCCGGGCGGAGGTGGCGAAGTCCGAGGCGAGCCGCCCGAAGGTGCCGCTGCGCGAGATGGTCCTGGGCCAGTGGCGGACGCTGCTGCTGTGCATGGGGCTCGTCATGGTCTTCAACGTCACCGACTACATGCTGCTGTCGTACATGCCGAGCTATCTGACCAGCGAGCTCAGGTACGACGAGACGCACGGCCTGCTGGTCGTGCTGGGCGTGATGGCGCTGATGATGATCGTGCAGCCCTTCGCCGGCGCGCTGACCGACCGGATCGGCCGCCGTCCGGTGATCGCGGCCGGCTGCGCGGGCTTCCTGGCCCTGTCCGTCCCGGCCGTGCTGCTGATCCGCCAGGGCAGCCTGCTCGCGGTCGGCCTCGGCATGGGCGCGCTCGGCCTGCTCCTGGTCTGCTTCACGGCCTCGATGCCGGCGGCCCTGCCCGCCCTGTTCCCGACGCGGGTCCGCTACGGCTCGCTGTCCATCGGCTTCAATGTGTCGGTGTCGCTCTTCGGCGGCACCACCCCGCTGGTGGTGACCGCCCTCATCGGCGCGACCGGGAACCTGATGATGCCCGCCTACTACCTGATGGCCGCGGCCGTCGTCGGCGGCGTCGCGGTCTGGTACATGGTGGAGTCGGCGGGCCGGCCGCTGCCCGGGTCGGCACCGGCGGTCGAGTCGGCTGCGTGAGCGGACGGACTGCGCGACGATGGGAGGGGGCATCGAGGTGGCCCCTCCCATCGTCGCGTCGGCGTCCCCTCGGCTCCGCCCCGACCTGCGGACCGGCCGGAATCCGACCGCGAGCAGGGCGACGGGAACTCGTCCGTGACCGCATTCGTCAGCCCACGTAGTTGACACCTCCGACCGTTGGCATTGCCAAGCAGGGACACGAAAGGTGGAGCGCATGAGCGGGTCTCAGCTCTGGGACGACGTCGACTTCTACTTCTCCACCCATCTGGCGCCGGAGGACGAGTTCCTCAAGGCGGCCGTGCGGGACAGCGAGGCCGCCGGGCTCCCGCACATCGCCGTCACCCCGCCCCAGGGCAAGCTGCTGCAACTGCTGGCCGAGATCCAGGGGGCCCGCACCATCCTGGAGATCGGCACGCTCGGCGGCTACAGCACCATCTGGCTGGCCCGCGCGCTCCCGGCCGACGGCCGGCTGATCTCGCTGGAGTACAGCGCCCGGCACGCCGAGGTGGCGACCCGCAACATCGCCCGCGCGGGCCTGGAGCGGATCGTCGAGGTGCGGGTCGGCCCCGCCCTGGAGTCGCTGCCCAAGCTCGCCGACGAGAACCCGGCCCCGTTCGACGTCGTCTTCATCGACGCCGACAAGGCCAACAACGCCAACTACGTGGAGTGGGCGCTGCGGCTCACCCGCGCGGGCAGCCTGATCATCGTCGACAACGTCGTACGCGGCGGCCGCGTGATCGACTCGGAGAGCAGCGAGCCGGACGTCGAGGGCACCCGGGCCGCCGTCGAGATGATGTCCGCGCACCCGCGGCTGAGCGCCACCGCGATCCAGACGGTGGGCAGCAAGGGGTACGACGGTTTCGCGCTGGCCCGGGTGCTGGAGCAGCCCGAGGAGCCCGAGTAGGGCCCGTCGGACAGGCCCTGGGCCGCGGGGCTACGCCTCGTGGTAGAAGCCCACGTTGACGCTGCGCGGGCCGGTGCGGTCCCGGATGATGATCTCGCCGGCCCCGCCCCGCGGCAGCTGCACGCTCCCGCCGTACGCGATCGTCTGGGCGTACTCCCCGACGGTCAGCAGCACCTCGGAGGAGGGGTCGGGCTGCGAGCCGTGCAGCCACGACACATGCCAGGTTCCTTCGGGGCCGCACAGGAACTCCAGGTGGACCCGCGAGACGAACAGCCAGTCGTCCGGCGTCGCGAGCCGGCAGACGGAAGCATCCCGGCCCACCCGCAGCACGGCGCCGGGATCGCTCGGCGCGTCGGCCATGAGCATGCCGGCCGTGGCACCGACGTCCGCCCCGGAGACGGAGGCCATGGTGAGTTCGAGCACGTGCGCTCCTTCTGGAATGTCCTTGTACGGCGGCCTGGTTGGCGCACCGCCGCCGCATGATAAATCGCCCGGCGGTACCGCGTCCGGCACAATGGACTCATGACCGAGCGAAAGCCACCGGGGGTCCCGTTCGAGTCCTGGGTCGACAAGCAGATCCGTGACGCCCAGGCGCGGGGCGAATTCGCCCACCTGACGGGCGCGGGCCGGCCGCTGCCCGAGGTCACGGACACGGCGTACGACGAACTGTGGTGGATCAAGAGGAAGATGGCCCGCGAGGGCCTCTCCGTGCTGCCGCCCGCGCTGGCGCTGCGCAAGGAGGCCGAGGACGCGCTCGCGGCGGCCTACGCGGCGCCCACCGAGCTGATCGTCCGCAGGATCCTCACGGACGTCAACGCGAAGATCCGCGAGATGATGTTCAAGCCGCCGCCCGGCCCCCCGCTGGGCAAGAAGCCGTACGACGTCGACGAGGTCGTACGGGAGTGGCGGGAGCGCCGGGCGGCGATCGACTCGGACACTGCGGGTGGTACGCGTACCACGGGTGGTACGGGGGCGGCCGGGAGTGCGGAGACCACCCGGGCCTCGGGCACTACGGGCGGCGTGGGCGCCCCGCGGGCCGCGGGTGCCCCGGACGACGCGGCGCGCGGGTCACACGCGTAGCAGACGCTCCGCCAGTTCGCGGTAGTCCCGCAGGGCCAGGCGGAGTTGCTCCGTGTCGGCGCCGGTCGTCGTGCGCGCCCCGGCCGACTTCTCCGTCGTGCTCCCCGCGGCCCTCCCGGTCGCCTCGTCCGGGGACTGCCAGGACGTACGCAGCATCCGGCGGTGCCTGGCCACGGCCTCGGTGAAGCGGGCTGCGATCTCCTCCAGCACCTGGTCGGCCTCCTCCACGGAGCCCCGGGGCTCGTCGACGAACGCGGCGACCGCCTGCCGGAGACGGAGCGTGAGCTTGTCGGACTCGTCGTGCGGGAAGAGCGCGGCGGGGCCGACGGTGTCCGGGCCGCGGCCCGCGGTGTCGGCTCCGGGCGCGGTCGTCCCCGCCGGCGCCGTCGACTCGGCCGACGCGGTCGGCCCGGCCGGGCGGTGCCGCTCAGGGGTCCGCGTCGGCCCGGGGACCTCGGCCGCTTCGGCCGTCCCGGGCGCGGCCGGCGCCGTCGGCGTCCTGGAGGCGGCGGGGGCGGCAGGTGTTCCGGTCGTCGCGCCGGTTCCGCGTGTCTCGCCCGTCCTGCGCGCCCCGGGTGCCTCGGGCGTGCCGGACGGCTGCCGCGGGTCGGTGCCCGTGGCGTCGGTCACCGATCGCTCGGTATCGGCCATGTCGTTCAACTCCCCTTCGCTTGACGCCTGCTGAACGTCCACGGGGCGCCGTGGCCGTTGGCTCGGGTCGGGGTGCGCCGGTCCTGCGGCGCCGTCCCGGAGCGGTGGTCCGTCTCGCGGCGGCCGTGACCCTGGCGCGCCGGGCCCACCAGTTCGGCGAAGAGACCGCGGGCCTCGACCAGCGCCTCCCGCATCTCCTCCGTGCCCGCGCCGTCGCCCCCGGCCCTCGCCGGCACGACGACTACCCGGTGCACCCGGCGGTAGCCCTGCACCTGGTCGGCATGGTGCACGGAGAGCGCCGCGAGCTGCTCCTCGTACTGCGCGCCGTCCGGGAAGCCGCGGGCGCCGGCCAGTTCCGCGATGAGCCGGTCCGCGTCGGCGACCGCGTCCCGCGGCGAGTCGACGAACCGTTCCTGGACGGCCGTCCAGCGCGCCTCGTACCGTTCGCGCTCGGCCGGCTCCAGCGGCCGCTCGCGCAGTCCGCCGTGCCGCTCGACGCGTTCGGTCAACTCCCGCTCGGCCGCCTGCACATCGCCGTCGTATCCGGCCACGGTCCGGTCGTACTCGGGCCCGAAGCGTCGCTTCAGGCCGCCGCCGTGCGCGCCTCGGGCCCGCAGGGCCAGGACGGCCGTCACCGCGACGACGGCCACCACGATCAATATCAGTACGATCATCATGCCTGTCGACATGGCTGCCTTCCGTGTCTCGGCCCAACGGGCCGGTTCCTGGATCGGGTTACCCGGAAGGCACCCCGCAAACGGCGGCCGCGCCGGACCGGCCCCGGGGGCGACCGGGTGCGGCGGCCCGGCCTCCCGGTATTCGGTTGCGGGCCGGGTGGGCCCGCTGGCGAGAATGTCGGTCATGACCTGGACCGTCGCCCCCGAAGCCGTCGACTCGCCCGTGGCCGCCGCCCTCTGGCGGGCGTACTACACCGAGGTCAGCGACCGCTGGTACCTGCTGCACGAGGGCCGTCGCACCGACCCGGACGAGCTGGAGCGCGAGATCGCCGCGAACACGGGCGCCGAACTCGCCCCGCCGGGCGGCCGGCTGCTGGTCGCGCGGTACGGCGGCGAGCCCGCCGGCAGCGCGGGCGTACGGCTGCTGGAGGCCACGACGGCCGAGCTGACCCGGGTGTTCCTGTATCCGGGGATGCGCGGCCGGGGCGGGGCCGCGCTGCTGGTGTCGGCGGCCGAGGACGCCGCCCGCGCCCTCGGTGCCACGCGGCTGGTGCTCGACACCCGCGGCGACCTGGTCGAGGCGCGCGCCCTGTACACCCGGCTCGGCTACACCGAGACCGGGCCGTACAAGGAGGACGAGTACGCCGAGCACTGGTTCCGGAAGCAGCTCGTGGAGCCCGGCGTGCCGGGGACGGACGGGACACCCGGGGTGCCGGGGACGGCCGAGACGTCCGGAGTGCTGGGGACGAACGAGACGCCCGGAGCGCCGGGGACGGCCGGGACGCCCGGGAGGGCCGAGGGCGCGTCGGAAGGAGCCGGGGGGCTCAGCTGACGCCCCGGGGCGCCCCGCGGACGACGGGTGCCGCCCCGCTGTGCGGCTGCTCCTGGTCCGAGCCGCACAGTTCGTCGTTGAGTTCCTTGACGAGCTGGATCAGGTCGGTGGGCCGGTCGGGCCCCCACCAGTCGCCGAGCAGCTCGGCCAGCGACTCCTCGCGGGCCTTCGCCAGCCGGTCGGCGACCACGCGCCCCTGCGCGGTCAGGCTGAGCTCGAGGCCCTCGCGGACGGCCAGTCGGCGCTCCTCCGTCTGCCGGGCGGCGTCGATGACGACCGTCAGCGGGATCGAGGTGCGCTCGGCGAGCACGCCCGGCTCGACCGAGCCCTGTTTCTTCATCCGCAGCAGCAGCCAGCTCGCGGCGGGCAGCAGGTCGTAGCCCGCCCGGTCGGTGATCTTCCGGTAGATCTCGTGCCGTCCCTCGCGCGTGCCGAGCGTCGACAGCGCCCGGCACACCTCGTCGTACGACGAACGCTCGACGGGGTTGGCGGCGAGGGTCTCCGAGAGGTCGGGCGCCGTGACCGAGCCGCGCAGCGGGTCCTCCCTCAGGAACCACGCCAGGACGAAGCCGAGGAGCGCGACGGGAGCCGCGTAGAGGAAGACGTCGGTGATGGACGCGGCGAAGGCGTGCAGGGCGGCCGGGCGCAGGGGGGCCGGCAGGGCGGCTATGCCGCGCGGGTCGGCCTTCAGGGAGTCCGCCGAGAGGCCGGGCGGCAGATGCGCGCCCCGGAAGGCGTCGGCCAGTTTGTCGGCCAGCCGCCCGGCGAAGACCGAGCCGAAGATGGCGACGCCGAAGGAGGCGCCGATGGAGCGGAAGAAGGTCGCGCCGGAGGTGGCGACGCCGAGGTCCTCGTAGGGCACGGCGTTCTGCACGATGAGGACCAGGACCTGCATGACCAGGCCGAGTCCCAGGCCGAAGACGAAGAAGTAGACGCTCATCTCGGCGGTGGAGCTGTTCTCGTCCAGTTGGTGCAGCAGGAGCAGGCCGATGGTCGTGATGCCGGTGCCCGCGACCGGGAACACCTTCCAGCGGCCGGTGCGGCTGACGACCTGACCGGAGAGCGTCGAGGACAGCAGCATGCCGATCACCATCGGCAGCATGTAGAGGCCCGAGACGGTCGGGGAGATGTGGTGGACGACCTGGAGGAAGGTCGGCAGGTAGGTCATCGCGCCGAACATGGCGAAACCGACGATGAAGCTGATGACGGCGGCGAGCGTGAAGGTGCGGATGCCGAAGAGCTTGAGCGGGAGCACCGGCTCGGCCGCCCGCCGCTCGACCAGCACGAACGCCAGCGCCAGGACCACGCCCACCACCAGCAGGCCGATGATCTGCGGCGAGGCCCACGGCCAGGTCGTACCGCCGAGCGAGGCGACCAGCACCAGACAGGTCGCGACGGCGGCGATCAGGAAGGTGCCGAGGTAGTCGATGACGTGCGGCGTGGACCTGCGCGGGATGTGCAGGACGGTCGCGATCACCGCGAGCGCGACGACACCGACCGGCAGGTTGACGTAGAAGACCCAGCGCCAGCTCAACTGCTCGGTGAACAGCCCGCCCAGCAACGGGCCGAGCACACTGGTCGCGCCGAAGACCGCGCCGAACAGGCCCTGGTAGCGGCCCCGGTCCCGGGGCGGGACGATGTCGCCCACGATCGCCATCGACAGCACCATCAGCCCGCCGCCGCCCAGTCCCTGGAGCGCGCGGAAGCCGATCAGCTCCGGCATGTTCTGCGCCATGCCGCACAGCGCCGAGCCGACCAGGAAGATCACGATCGCGGCCTGGAACAGCCTCTTGCGCCCGTACTGGTCGCCCAGTTTCCCCCACAGCGGGGTCGCCGCGGTCGAGGCCAGCAGATACGCCGTGACCACCCAGGACAGGTGCTCCAGCCCGCCGAGATCGCTGACGATGGTGGGCAGCGCCGTCGACACGATGGTCTGGTCGAGGGCGGCGAGGAACATGCCGAGCAACAGGGCGCCGATCGAGACGAGGATGTTGCCGGACACGTGCTGCTGCGCCGCGTCCCCCGTCCTGGCGTGCTCGTCCACGGCCATGGAGACCTCCTGAGGCAATCGTGACCTTTCCATCGTGGTGGGTCTGACCGTTTATGGCCTGTTGAGCCCTCCCGGAACCTCGGATTCCGGGGGGCGTCCGGTCAGGGGCCGCACAAAGGATCTGCATAATCTCTGGAGTTCGCATCGGGAGGGAACGAACACGTGGACGAACGTGGGACCGAAGGCGCGGCCGGCCCGTACCAGGGTGGGCACGGAGGCGGGCGATGGTGCCCGTGGTGCGGCGAGCCGCGGGCCGCGGACGACACCCCGTCGTGCCTGTGCGCCCGGCAGACGGGCGCGCACGTGGACGAACTGGACGAACGTGGGACCGGGGGCGCGGCCGGTCCGAACCGAGGTGGGCACGGAGGCGGGCGATGGTGCCCGTGGTGCGGCGAGCCGCGGGCCGCGGACGACACCCCGTCGTGCCTGTGCGCCCGGCAGACGGCCGACGCGCCGCACGACGCGCGCGCGGCGGAGGCCGCCGCGGCGGAGGGCTTCGACCCGCCGACGCGGATACGGCCGTACGTCGAACCGGAGGACGGCCCGGCCGGCCTCGACCGGCACTCCGCGCACCCCGAGCGGTCCGGGCCGAGCGAGCAGACCGGGCAGGCCGAGCAACCCGCGGCGGCACCGGACGGCTCGGTGCGGAAGTCCGCGGCCGTGCCGCCGGCCGGCGCGGACGTCACCACGACCCTGCGCCGGGTCAAGGCGGCCCGGGGGCTGCCCACGCCCCTCGCACCGCCGCCGGGCGTGCCGGACGCCGAGGACCTGAGCCTGTTCGAGGGGGCGCAGCGGGAGCCGCGGACGGGAGCGTCCGCCTTCGACGTGACGTACGACACCCGGTACGACACCCCCGCGCCGCGGGCCGGACGCCGCCGCCGCGCGGTACTGCTCGGGGCGGGTGCGGTCGTGGCGGTGGCGGCGGCGGCCGGTCTCACCGGCGGGCTGTTCTCCTCCGACACGCCCACGCAGGAGGCCGCGGCCTCGGCCGACGTACGGGTGGCCGCGCCGGACGCCTCGGCCGACGGGGCGGGCGCGGACTCCGCCGACGCGACCGCGGACTCCGCGCAGCCGTCGACGTCCGCCTCGCCGTCCGCGTCGTCGTCGCCGAGCGAGAGCGCCTCGGCGTCGCCGTCGGAGTCGGAGTCGGAGTCCGCGCCCAGCGCCTCCCCCTCGCCGTCCCGCCCGGCCTCGCCGACCGCGACCGCGACGAGCACCGGCACGACGGCCTCCCCGGCGCCCGGGGGCGGCGGCCAGAGTGCGGCCCCGGTCCTGCGCCTCGGCGACCACGGCCCGGAGGTGGCCGAACTCCAGCAGCGGCTGCAGCAGCTGCGTCTCTACAACAACAGGATCGACGGCCGGTTCACCAACCGTGTCGACTACGCCCTGCGCACCTACCAGTGGGCCAGGGGTGTGCGCGGCGACGAGGCGGGCGTGTACGGCCCGGAGACCCGGGCGATGCTGGAGGCGGAGACCTCGTAGCCGTGACCGGACCCCGTGGGCGCGCAGGGCCGCGTCCACGGGCGCGCACGGCGCGTCCGGGGGGTACGGCGGCGCCGGGCCGCCCGCTATCCGATGTGCAGCCGCACCGTTCCGTCGCCCGCCGGCTCCACCCGTACCCGTGTGAGGTCCTGTACGACCACGTCGGGCGCGTGCAGCCCGGCCCTCGGCCCGACGCCCACGACCTGCATCCCCGCGGCGCGTCCCGCGGCGATCCCGGCGCCGGAGTCCTCGAAGACCACGCAGTCGGCGGGAGCGATCCCGAGCTCGGCGGCACCCTTCAGGAAGCCCTCGGGGTCCGGCTTGCTCACCGCGACGGACTCGGCGGTGATCCGGACGTCGGGCAGCGCCAGGCCGGCCGCCGCCATCCGCGCCGTGGACAGGGCGACGTCCGCCGACGTCACCAGCGCGTGCGGCACCCCGCTCAGGGCGGCGAGGAACTCCGGCGCCCCGGGCACCGGCACGACGCCGTCCATGTCGGCCGTCTCCGCGGCGAGCATCCAGGCGTTCTCCGCGTGGTTCTGCTCCATGGGCCGGTCGGGCAGCAGCAGGGCCATCGACGCGTACCCCTGCCGCCCGTGGACGACCTTCATGACCTCGTCGCCGTCCAGCCCGTGCCGGTCGGCCCAGCCGCGCCAGACGCGGTTCACGACGGCGTCCGAGTTGACGAGGGTGCCGTCCATGTCCAGCAGGAAGGCACGGACGGTGAGAACGGTGGGTACGGCGGTGGCCGTCATCGGCAGACTCCAAGCATGGGGGGACAAGGCGGCCCCGCTCGCCGGTCAGGGAAAACGAGCGGGGACCACTTTGTTTCTCTACGGTACAAAAGAACTCACGGTTTGCGCCACCGGCCCGCGCGGCGTTCACCCGATGTTCAGCCGGGCCGGGGCCGCGACCGGGGCGGGACCGGGCCCCCGGCCGGGACCGGCCCGGGGCTCGGAAGCCGGGGCTCAGCCCGCGATCGCCTCCCACAGGCTCCACACTCCGAGCGCCACCATCAGCAGCGCCGCGACCTTGGTGATGAGCGCCAGCGGAACCCGCTTCATCAGCGCCTTTCCGCCCACGATGCCGAGTCCGGCGACCGCCCAGAGCGCGAGCACCGCACCGAGGCCGACGGAGAGCGGGTCGTCGTAACGGGCCGCGAGGTTCGCGGTCATGATCTGGGTGAGATCACCGAACTCGGCGGCCAGGATCAGCATGAAGCCGGCTCCGGCGACCTTCCAGAACGACTGGTTCTCCGGCTTGCGGATCTCCTCGTCGCCGTCGTCCTTCTTCATCAGCAGCACCGCGGCGCCGCCCAGGAAGAGCACACCCGTCAGCGCGTGCACGATCTGCTGGGGCAGCAGCGTCAGCACACTGCCCGCCGCGACGGCGAGCACGACGTGCAGGGTGAACGCGGCGGCGACACCGGCGAAGACGTACGAGGCGCGGTAGCGGGTGCCGAGGACGAGGCCGGCGAGGGCGGTCTTGTCCGGCAGTTCGGCCAGGAAGACGATGCCGAAGACGAGTGCCGTCACGGTAAGGCTGATCAAGGTTCCTCAATCGGTCGGGGCTGCCCCGCCGAGAGTGCTGCGCTCTGCTTCACGACACCTCGGCACGGCAGCACACAGGACCCGCACCGATGGGCGCGGGTGTGCACTGCTTGCCGAAGGTCTCGCTGGCCGGCCCCGTGATCGAGGCCTGCCTCCGGGCGCCGGCTCAGACGAGCTGAGCAGTATGTCGACGGTCCGGCGAAGAGCTACTCCCCTTCTGCTCCGACCATCGTACGCGACGCCCCGGCCGGCCCCCAGGGACGAAAGTCCCGCGGCCCGGCGGCCCACAGCCCGGGGAAAGTTTTGCCGTAAACCTTGTCATGTCATGCACGCGTCATTATTTTCTAACCGCGCACTTACCTCACGGCTACACGCCGCCGCGAGCATTCGTTCGCCCGTACTCCGACACCCCCACACACCAAGGGAGTTCGCATGCCAAAGGTCTACGCGCGTCGACGGCTGAGCATACTCGCGGCCTTCACCGGACTGATAGCCCTGGCCGGTGTTTTCAACGGCCCGACCGCCTCCGCCGCCCTCCCCACCCCGGTCAGCGCCGCCACGGCCCGCACCTACCTCGCCTCGCTCACCGTGGCGACCGAGAGCCGCACCGGTTACTCCCGGGACCTGTTCCCGACCTGGATCACCATCAGCGGGACCTGCAACACCCGTGAGTACATCCTCAAGCGCGACGGTTCCAACGTCGTCACCGACTCCGCCTGTGCCGCCACCAGCGGCAGCTGGTACTCCGTGTACGACGGTGCCACCTGGACCGCCGCCTCCGACGTCGACATCGACCACCTCGTCCCGCTGGCCGAGGCCTGGGACTCCGGCGCGAGCGCCTGGACCACGGCCCAGCGCCAGGCCTTCGCCAACGACGTGACGCGCCCGCAGCTGCTCGCCGTCACGGACAACGTCAACCAGTCCAAGGGCGACAAGGACCCGGCCGAGTGGATGCCCCCGCTCAGCTCGTACGCCTGCACGTACGTCCGCGCCTGGGTGCAGGTGAAGTACTACTACAACCTCAAGGTCGACTCCGCCGAGAAGACCAAGCTGACCTCGGTGCTCAACGGCTGCTGAGCAGGCTGCCTCCCGCCCTTCCCCGGCGTCCCGTGCGGCACGGGACGCCGGGGAAGGGCGCCCGCCGGCCCCCTGCCGGGCCGGTCGGTCAGCAGCCGGCCGCCGGGAGGACGCCGTCGTCGCCGACGAGGGTGACCTTCGCGGTGCCGTCCCCGTCCTGCGCGTAGGCGGCCGTGCACACGAGCTGGCGGCGCGCGCCCGTCGACAGGGGCCGCACGTCCAGCGAGAGGCGGACGATCAGGGTGCCGGGGGCCGACTTCACCTCCGGCCCGGCGGCGACGCTCGGCGGCAGGTCCGTGTGCAGTCCGGCCGAGCGCTCTTCGTCGGAGAGGCCGGCGAGCAGCATGGCGAGGGTCTTCGGGAGCGTCACCGGCACGTCGGCGGCCCAGACGTCCGGCACGAGGGACCGGACAGCCGGTGTCAGCCGGCCGTCCGCGGCGAGGAAGAACAGCACCGCCCGCTGCTTGTACGCGGGATAGACCGGGACGGTGGCCGGCCCGCCCGCCTCGACGACGCCGCTCGCCTGCACTCCGCAGCCGGTGAGCAGCGCGGACGCCGCGGCACAGCCCGCGACGGCACGCCCCACGCGCGAGCGTGTACCCACGGCCGGGCCCGGGCCCGTCCGGCTCATTCCGTCGCCTCCCGGCCGGTCAGGGGTATCTCCACGGTGAGGACGGCGCCGCCGTGCGGGCCGTTCGCGGCGCGGATCGTGCCGCCGTGCAGCCGTACGTTCTCCAGGGTGATGGCCAGGCCGAGGCCGCTGCCCGCCGAACGGCCGCGGGCCGCGTCCGCCTTGTAGAAGCGGTCGAAGATGTGCGGCAGCGCGTCGGCGGGGATGCCGGGACCGGCGTCCGCGACCTCGGTGACGAGCCGGGCGGGCAGCGGGCCCGTACCGTGCGCGCCGCCCGCCTCGGCGGCCCCGCCCGGCCCCGTCGCCCCGGGCGTCCCGGCGTCGTACGGCTCGGTGCGCAGCCGCACCACGACGGGCGCGCTGCCGTGCCGCAGCGCGTTGCCGACGAGGTTGGCGACGACGATGTCGAAGCGCCGGGGGTCGATCCGGGCCCGGATGCCGTCGGGCAGCTCCGTGACGATCTCGCCGGGGTCGGTCCAGCGGCGGCTCGCCAGGGTCTTGCGGATGGTCTGGGCGATGTCGACCTCGTCGGTGTTCAGCTCGGCGGCGCGGGCGTCGAACCGGGAGATCTCCATCAGGTCCTCGACCAGGACCGCCAGCTTGCCCGTCTCGGCGCTGATCAGCCGGACGGCGGCGGCGGTGTCGGGAGCGAGCCGGGCCGCGTCCTCGTCGAGCACCTCGGTGACGGCCAGCATCCCGGCCAGCGGGGTGCGCAGTTCGTGGGAGACGTCGGAGGCGAAGCGGCGGGCACGGGCCTCCGCCGCCCGCAGTTCACCGACGGTCCGCTCCAGTTCGGCGGCGGTCTCGTTGAAGGTGCCCGCCAGATCGGCCAGTTCGTCGCCGCCCCGGACCTGGATACGGGTGTCCAGGCGCCCGTCGCCCATCCGGCGGGCGGCGGTGCTCAGTTCGCGGACCGGGCGCAGCACGCTGCGCGCCGACAGCAGGGCGGGCAGGAGCGCCACCGCGAGACCGGGGACGGCTCCGTCGCGGGCGGCGGTGAGCATGGCCCGGACGTTGGCCTCCTCGTCGGTCAGCGGCATCACGGCGTACAGGATCAGCCCGGTGGGGCGCACGGTCCCGCCGACGCGGAAGACGGTCGGGACGGCCACGGTCAGCCAGGGGGTGCCGTGCTTGTCGACCCGCTGGAAGCTGCCGCGCGCGTGGGCGTGCGCGGCGCGCCGCAGCTCGGGGGTGATCACGCTGGAGACCGGCTCGTAGGCCGAGGAGATCCGCAGCGAGCCGTACTCGGCGAACACCACCCAGGGATGGGGGTTGCCCTGCCGGGCGAGGCGGCGCAACTGCGCCTGGAACACCTTGGGATCCATGGGCAGCGGGGTGCCCAGTTCCTGGACCCGCTCGCGGAAGGCGGACACCGCGGTGTCCTGGGCCTGCTGGAGGATCGCGGTGCGGGCCTCGCGGTAGGTGAGGGTCGCGGTGGTCCCGGCACTGACCGCGGCGACCAGCAGGAAGGCGAGCACCAGGCGGGTGCGCAGCCCGATCAGGGTCCTGCGGCGTCTCACCACGAGGTCACCGGGGCGGTGTCGCGCCGCCCGTCCACGTCGGCGTGCGGGCCGGGGTCCGGCATCACGGCTCAACTCCGCTCGGTGTGCGGGAACGGTCCGAAGCGGTAGCCGAAGCCCCGCAGGGTCTGGATGTAGCGCGGCTCGCCCGGCACGTCCTCGATCTTGTGGCGCAGGCGTCGTACACAGGCGTCGACCAGTCGCGCGTCGCCGTGGTAGCTGTGCTCCCAGACCTGTTCGAGCAGTTGCTGCCGGCTGAAGACCTGCTCGGGCGCGGCCGTCAGGTACAGCAGGAGCTTGAGCTCGGAGGGGGCGAGTGCCAGGCGCTGCCCGGCCTTGGCGACGGTCAGCCCGGCACGGTCGACGGTGAGGTCGCCGTGCGTCTCCACCGTGGGGCGTCCGCCCGGCTCGTCGATACGGCGCAGTACGGCCCGGATGCGGGCCTCGATGACCTCCGTACGGGCGGGTTTGACGATGTAGTCGTCGGCCCCGGCCTCCAGCCCGACCACCACGTCGAAGTCGTCGCCGCGGGCGGTGAGCATGATGATCGGCAGCTGTCCGGCCTCGCGCACCCGGCGGCAGACCTGGACGCCGTTGATGCCGGGCAGCATGAGGTCCAGCAGCAGCAGGTCGGGCCGGAATCCGCCGATGGCCTCGAGCCCGGCCTCGCCGGTGGGGGCGCTGCGCACCTCGTGCCCGCGGCGGCGCAGGCCGAGTTCGATGCCTTCGCGGACGGCGGCGTCGTCTTCGATGAGCAGGACACGTGGCATGTGCGGAGTATTCCATTCGATCAAGTGGCTGACATGGAAGATCAAATGACGGACTCGGGAGGTCAAGTGGCCGTCGGGAGCGCCCGGACGGCCGCCCGGAAACACCAAGGCGCATGCTCGAGCGCCGGGTTGACCGGTGGCCGCTCCCCCGCCGGTCCCCCGCGTCAGCCCCGGCGGCGCCGCGGCCGGGGCACCGCCCGCAGCGCCCCCTCCAGTTCGGTCAGGCGCAGCGGGCGGGCCAGCAGGGCGAAGACCGCCAGGACGGCCGCCGTACCGGCCGCCGCCGACACCGGCGGGCCGAGGAAGGCCGTGCGCCCGGCCGCCGCGTGGCCGAGCAGGACCGCCGGGACCGCGGCCGTCACCAGCCTGGCCAGTCCGGCCACGGCCGGGGAGCGCCACGGCGCGCGCCGGACGCCGGTCGCCGCCCGGAGCCTGCGGTCGAGGACGCGGGCGGTGACCGCCCACCCCACGAACAGCGCCGCCGAGTACGCCCCGGCCATCCCGGTGACCGCCCAGCGCACGGGCAGCAGCGCGCAGGCGGCCGCGGACAGGCCCGCGTTGAGCCCGGCGATCACCAGGTTGAGCAGGAAGGGCGTACGGGTGTCGGAGAGCGCGTAGAAGGCGCGGGAGAGGACGTACTGCCCGGAGAAGGCGATCAGTCCGGGCGCGAAGGCCGCCAGCGCCCCCGCCATGACCGCGATGTCGTCCGCGCCGGTCCTGCCGTACCGGAAGGCGACCGCCATGACCGGCCCGGCCGCGGCGAGGAGCACGCTCGCGGCGGGCACGACGGCGGCCGAGGTGCTGCGCAGGGCGTACGAGACGTCCCGGCGCAGACCGGCCGTGTCGCCGTCGGCCGCCCTGCGGCTCATGCCCGGCATCAGCGCGGTGACCAGGGAGACGGTCACGATGCCGTGCGGGACGGCCCACAGCAGGTACGCGTTGCCGTAGGCGCTGAACCCGGCGCCGCCGTCGATCCCTTGGGCCGCCGCGCGCTGCCCCGCCGAGGTCGCGAGCCGGGTCACCAGCCAGTAGGCGAGCTGGTTGGTGAGGACGAGCAGGACCAGCCAGCCGGCCGAGCGCAGCGGCCGGGACAGCCCGCTGCCACGCCAGTCGAGGCGGGGCCGCCAGCGGAAGCGGGCCGCGCGCAGGGACGGCAGCAGGGCCAGCGCCTGGACGACGATCCCGGCGGTGGTGCCCCAGCCGAGCAGCGCGGTCTCGTCGGGGGTGAGCGGGTGGCCGTCCACGACGGTGGCCAGGTACAGGCCGAAGACGGCGATGACGACCACGTTGTTGAGCACCGGGGTCCACATCATGGCGCCGAACCGGCCCCGGGCGTTCAGCACCTGCCCCAGCAGGGTGAACAGGCCGAGGAAGAAGATCTGGGGCAGACAGGAGCGGGCGAAGGCCACCGTCGTCGCCGCCTGCGCGCCCGTGTAGTCGGTGTAGGCCGCCACCAGGGCGGGCGCGGCGAGCACCGCCCCGGCCGTGATCAGCACCAGCGCGGCCGTGCAGGCGGTGAGCAGCCGGTCGGTGTAGGCGGCTCCGCCGTCCTCGTGCTCCTTGGCGGCCTTGACGAGTTCGGGGACGAAGACGGCGTTGAGCGCGCCGCCGAGGAGCAGCGTGTAGACGATGTTGGGGACGGTGTTGCCGACCGCGTAGCCGTCGGCGGCCAGTCCCGCGCCGAGCGCGGCGGCGACCACGGCGGAGCGTACGAAGCCGGTGGCGCGGGAGACGAGGGACCCGGCGGCCATGACCGCGCCGCTGCGCAGGACCGGCCCGGAACGGCGGGCCGGCCGCTCACGCGTGTCCTTCGTGTCCATCGTGTCGTGCGGGTCGGTCGGGTCCGCCGGGCCGGTCGGGTCCGCCGGGCCGGTCGGGTCCGCCGGGCCGGTCGGGCCCGTCGGGTCCGTCCTGTCGGCGGGGCCGGGGCCGGAGTCGTCCGGGGCGGTCCGGGGCGGGGCGGCGCTCATCGCCGGGCCAGGTACATCTGGAACGCGCGGTACAGCGTGTGGTTGGCGGGACCGTTCAAGGGTGTCTCCCATTCCCCCAGCGTCTCGGCGACCTGTCCTCCGGTGCCGAGCTTCCATCGCAGCAACCCGTACGAACGTTCGCCGGGGTCGAGCGTGGAGGGTATCCCGCGCATGTCGTAGACGTCCGCGCCACGGGCGTGGGCGTCGAGGATCATCTGCCACTGGAGTGCGTTGGAGGGGCGGACCTCGCGCCGGTGGTCGGCCGAGGCCCCGGTCTGGTACCAGACCCGCCGACCCACGGTGATCATGGTGTGGGCGGCCAGGATCTCGCCCTCGTGACGGGCGAGGTAGAGCCTCATCCGGCCGGGTTCCTCGGCGTTGAGGGCCGCGTACTGGCGCTCGTAGTACGCGAGCGAGCGGCCGAGGCGGAAGCCGTCGCGTTCCTCCGTGACCTTCAGCAGCCGATAGAAATCGGGGAGTTCGGCAACCCCGCCCACCGTGACCCGCACACCCGACCGCCGCGCCCGGCGGATGTTGCGCCGCCACTCCTGGTTGAGCCCGGACCACAGGTCGTCGGTGGTGCGTCCGGCCAGCGGCACCCGGAAGACATAGCGTGGCTGGGCGTCCCCGTCGTCGCCCCCGTCGCCGCACCGCCGCCAGCCGCGGGCGCGCAGCCGCTCGGCGACGGCGGTGCCCAGCGGGTCGACCTCGCAGTCGAGCAGGTCGGACAGACGTCGTCCGGGGCCGGCCGCCGCCTTGAGCGCGGCGGCGTTCCACCGGCGGTGGGCGGGCGAGGGCCCGATGCGCACGGCGAACGCGCCCAGGGCGCGCAGATGGCCGAGCAGCGGGGAGAGCCAGTCGTCGAGGTCCGGGTCGGTCCAGTCGGCGACCGGCCCCTCGGGCAGATAGGCGAAGTACCGCCGGGTGCCCGGGAACTGACGCAGCAGTACCAGCGCCACTCCGGTCAGCCGTCCCGCGCCGGAGCCGGACCGCGGTCCCCAGCCCAGCAGTCGGGACCGCCAGCCGTCCTTCACCGTCGCCCAGGACGGGCACTGGAGAAAGCCGGGAGCCAGGGCGGCTCCGGCGCCGGACGCGAGAAAGGCGCGGTACGCCTCGGCGGAGACGGGACCCAGCCACGTCTGCCGCTGTCCGCGTCCTGCCGTCACGAGCAGCGCTGACACTGCGCCTCCTCGGGGGCCGTGGATGTCGGGTGGGAACCGGGCCGTTCGGCTCGGGACGCCAGGAAGATTCACAGCCGTCCGTGACCGTCCCGAGCGGCGTATGTGACGGGACGACGACCGTTTCCCGGCAACCGCCGTCACACGGCCCGCACGCCGTGGTGCGGCGCTTCTCGCGCCCTAGGGTCCAGTTCGTTCCCGGTGTGCTTCGACTCCCACGGAGGTATTTCCGTTGAGCCAGATACGTCACGCGGTCCGCAGGAGCCCGGCCCGGCCCGCGGCCCGCGGCGGTCCGGTCCGCTCCCGCGCCGCCGCTGCCGGGGCGGTCGCCGCCCTGCTGACCGCGGCCCTGGCCGCCTGTTCGTCCGGCGGCACGACGGCCGCCGGCGCGGACGCGAAGGCGGGCGGCGGGAGCGCGCACGGCGGGACGGTCACCGTCACCGTGACACCGGACGGCACCCGGGCGAAGGCGGGCAGGCCGGTCGTGGTCACCGCCCACGGCGGCACGCTCACCTCGGTCACCGTCAGCGACGCCCACGGCGGCAGGCTCGGCGGGACGCTGACGGACGGCGGCCGGACCTGGACCTCCGAGCGCAACGCCGTGCCCGGCGCCTCCTACACCGTCGAGGCGGACACCCGGGCGCAGGACGGCACCACGGGGACCCGGCGGGCGTCCTTCGGCACGGCCGCCGCGGGCCGGGTCAACAAGGTGGACTGGCGGCCCGGCGACACCACGACCGTCGGCGTGGCCCAGCCGATCTCGCTGGTCTTCGACCACCCCGTGCGCGACAGGGCGGCGGTGGAGCGGCAGTTGAGGGTCACCACCTCGAACGGCACCGAGGGCTCCTGGGGCTGGCTGAAGGACTGGTCGGGCAAGGACCGGGTCGACTGGCGGCCCCGGGAGTACTGGCGTCCCGGCACCGAAGTGACCCTGGACGCCCGGCTGAACGGCACCGACTCGGGGCCGGACGGCGGCTGGTTCGTCCGCGACTACCGGCTCGGCTTCACCGTCGGCGCACGGCAGGTGTTCGAGGTCGACCTCGACAGCAAGCGGCTCACCCTGGAACGCGACGGCCACGACGTACGGTCCTTCCCGGTGTCCGGCGGCACGCCCGGCCCCGAGACGGGCTCCTGGCGCGGCACCGAGGTGGTGCTGGCGAAGGAGGGCACGATCCGCATGAACTCCGAGACCGTGGGCCTCGGCGACGCCTACGACCAGGAGGTCGACTACGCGGTGCGGCTGACCTGGTCGGGCACCTACGCGCACGCCGCTCCGTGGAACGCCGCCTACTTCGGCGTGGCCAACAAGAGCCACGGCTGCATCGGCATGAGCGACGCGGACGCCCGGTGGCTCTACGAACGGGTCCGTGTGGGCGACCCGTTCGAGGTCAAGGGCGCGCAGACCAAGGGGGCGGTCGCGCTGAACAACGGTCTCGGCGACTGGAACGTCGACTGGGAGCACTGGCGCACGCTGAGCGCCCTGCGCTGACCGCGGCCGGGGAGCCTGGATCGGGGGCGTACATACCCTTTGCCGGTTACAGGTGATGCGTGCCGTGCATGCCCTTATCGAAAATCCGCCCGCCCCACCTGGAACTCCTGTCACACTTCCGGCGTACGCTGTATGGCTGTCATGGCCGCCCCTGCCGCAGCCCCGCTACCTCGCGGCGCGGCAGGGCCACGGGGGGAATAGCAGGGAGTTTGCGGTGCTGGAGGTTGTGGGGGCGCTGACGGGCAGTCCATGGATATACGCCATGGTGGCCGTATCGGTCCTCTTCGATGTGTTCGTGCCGGTGCTGCCGAGCGGCGTACTGGTGATCACGGCCGCCACGGCGGCGGCCGCGGGCTCGGGCGCCGCCGTGGCCGGGGAGGTGCCCGCCCGGGTCCCCGACATCCTGTTCCTGATCCTCTCCGCCGCCACCGCCTCGGTCCTCGGTGACATGGCGGCCTACCGTCTGGCCTGGCGCGGCGGTGAGCGCCTCGACCGGGCGATCGCCCGCTCGCGTCGGCTGCGCGTCGCGCAGGAGCGGCTCGGCGCGGCCCTCGCCCGGGGCGGCGGCGCCCTGGTCGTGCTGGCCCGCTTCGCCCCGGCCGGCCGCTCGGTCGTCTCGCTGGGCGCGGGTGCCGCCCGCCGCCGCGTGCGCGACTTCCTGCCCTGGTCCGCGCTGGCCGGTCTCTCCTGGGCCGTCTACAGCGTCGCGCTCGGCTACTTCGGCGCGCAGTGGCTGGGCGCCACCTGGCTGGCCACGGGCGTGTCGGTGCTGGCGCTGTTCGGGGCCGGTTCCGGAGCCGCACTCCTGATGCGACGCCAGCCGGCGTCGTAGCCCCCGAGCGCCGGGCTCCCGCACCGGATCCGCCCCGATCCGGCGTCCATCCCGCGTCCGGCACGCGCACGAGGCGGGCGCACGGACGCGTCCGGCACACGCACGGGACGGGCGCGCGGACGCGTTCCGGCACGCACACACGCCAGGCGCAGGCACGGACCCCGGGCACACCCGCGTCCGGCACACGCACCAGTCGAGCGCAGGGCGCGGGACACACCAGCGTCCGGCGCGGGCACGCGTCGAGCCCAGACACGGGCCCGGCGCCGCACGCGCGCGGGACACGTACGTGCCGGGCGCAGACGCGGGTCCGGGCGCACGGACGCGTGCGGAACACAGGACGCACGCGCCCGCGCGGCACGCGCACAGGCCCGGCAGCGCGTCCCGGTCCACCGGCCCAGCGGGCCGCCGCGCGCCCGGTTCACCCGGGCCGGAACCCGTTCCGGCCCCGAAGCGCTCAGCCCCCCTGGCGGACCGCCTGTCCGCGGACCTCCAGGCCGTCGAGGAGTTCCGCGGTGGCCCGCGCGACGGCGTCCACGGCGCGTTCGAACACCTCCTGGTTGTGGGCGGCGGGCGCACGGAACCCGGAGACCTTGCGCACGTACTGGAGAGCGGCGGCGCGGATCTCCTCCTCCGTGGCCTCCTCGGGCAACGCGGGCGGACGGAGCGTCTTGATGCTGCGGCACATGACTCCAGTGTGGACCCCCGCGCACGGGCCCCGCGGCAAGTCGCCGCGAGGGCCGCTGCGATGATCCTCGTCGAGGCAGCCACCGTGACGGGGCCGACCGACGAGAGGAGCCATCCATCATGGCGAACGACGAACTCACCGTGGCCGTCCTGGGTCCGGGCGGCGTGGGCGGCCTGCTGGCCGCGCTGCTGGCCCGCGCCGGGCACCGGGTGATCTGCCTGGCGGGCGACGAGACCGCCCGCACCCTGCGTACCGACGGGATCCGCGTCCGCAGCGCTCTGTTCGGCGACTTCACGGCCCGGGTCGAGGCGGCCGCGGAACTGGGCGAGCCGGTCGACGCCTGTCTGATCGCCGTCAAGCACACCGCGCTCGACGCGGCCCTGACCCGGGTCGCGCCCCCGGCCCTCGGCGACGCCCTCCTCGTACCGTTCCTGAACGGTGTGGAGCATCCGGCGGCCCTGCGCGGGCGCCACCGCCCCGACCGGGTGGCGCCCGCCGTCATCCGTGTCGAGTCGACCCGCGTCGCGCCCGGGGTGATCGAGCACGGCAGTCCGTTCGCGGAGGTCGACCTGACCGGCGACCCGGTCCCGCGCGCCCGACTGGACCGGCTCGCCGAGGCGTTCACGGCCGCCGGACCGGCCACCCGTGTCCTGCCCGACGAGGTGGCCGCGCTGTGGGCGAAGATGTCGTTCCTCGCTCCCCTCGCCCTGCTCACCACCCGTTACGGCCTCCCCCTGGGCGACATCCGCACCCACCACCGCGAGGAGTTGGCGGCCCTGGTGGCGGAGACGGCCGCGGTGAGCCGGGCCTGCGGCGGCCCGTCCGACCCGGCCGCGGCGCTGGCCCGCTACGACGCCTTCCCGCCGGGGACCAGATCGTCGATGCAGCGCGACGCCGAGGCGGGCCGTCCGCTCGAACTGGACGCGATCGGCGGGGCGTTGCTGCGGGCGGCCGGACGGCACGGCATTCCGGTACCCGTGGCGGCCCGTGTGGTGGGGCAGTTGGCGGACGCCGCGCACTGACCGCGGGACCTCCCGCGACCTCGCGGCCCCGCCCTCCGCACACCCTCTACGATCGAACGTCAGTTCGGAACACTCGTTCGTATGAACCTTCCGGAAGGAGCTCGCACCGCAAAATCGAACAGGCGTAGCATTGTCGCGTGGCTACGACCTATGACTTCCCCAGTGACCTCCGCGCCGGTCAGGAGGAGCTGCATCAGGTCCGGGGCGAACTGTCGGCCCTGCTGAAGCGGCTCCCCTGGTCGGTCGAGCCGCTGGACGGCTTCAGCGACGACAACGGCTGGCGCAAGGTGGAGCGCCCCGCCTCCCCGGGCTGGACGGCGGACGAACAGGCCGAGGTGGAGAAGCTGCGGCAGCGGGAGCACGAGCTCGCGGTGTTCGTCAGCTGCCACCGGTTCTGGGCCGAGGTCGCGGCCGCGGACCGGATGGAGGCACGCACCCGGCTCAAGCACGCCCACGAGGCCGCGCCCGCGGACGGCGTCGCCCCCTGACGGTCCCCGCCGTCGGCCCGCGCGACGGCGCCGGCACCCGCGAGAGCGGCGGCACGCGCCGGGGCGCCGGACACACGAAAGGCCCCCGCGGAATCCGCGGGGGCCTTTCGCACCGGCACTTCGGCCGGTCCCGGTGGGCGCGGACGGTTTCGAACCGCCGACATCCTGCTTGTAAGGCAGGCGCTCTACCCCTGAGCTACGCACCCAGGACGAGTCGACAGCCTACATCGCCGGGGGCACTGTCCGGCAAACGCGTTTCGCGGGAACGCCCCGGTCGGGGGCCGCCGCCGCCCGGTGGCGGACCGGCACGCGCCGGCCCGGGGGGAAAGTCACGGTCCGTACCGTGAACCGACCGGCCGGTGTGTTCGTCCTCCACCGGTGGGAGAATGACACCGGGCAGGGCGGATGACAGCACGGGAGAGGGATGTGACGGCGACACCAGGACAGCCGTACTCGCCGTCGGTGCCGGGGGCACCCCGTCCCGTGCGACGCGCGCTGCGGGACGTGCGGGACACCCTGGCGCTGATGGGTCTGCCGCTCGCCGTCGCCCTCGCGCTGCCCGCCGCGTTCGCCGGGGGCGGCACCCGGCGCTGGTTCGGCGGGCGGGCGGAGAGCCAGCGCGCCGAGGCGCAGGCCGCGAAGGACGCCGCCGCGTCCGCGTTCTACGAGCTGGACACCGCCCAGCGCGATCTGCGCATCTCCATCGAGACGATCACGGCCGTCGACGGCACCCCCGCGGCCCGGCGCGCGGTCGCCGACTTCGAGGCGCTCGGCAGACGGATCGACGAGGCCAGTCAGCAGTACATCAACACCGTGGACGCGCACGACCTCGACCGGGACGACCTGGAGGCCTCGGCGGCGGTCCGCGCCCGGACCGAACTCACCCGGGCCAAGGACGAACTCGACCGCGTCAAGCAGGAACTGGACCGGTTCACGGACGGGCTCGGGCCGCTGCTCGGCAAGGCCGAGACCCAGCTCGCCCGGCTCGCGCCCGCCGTCGAGCGGGCCCGCCAGGCCCTGCTGGCCGCCTCGAACGCCCTGGACGGCGCCCGCGCGGCCGGGCTGCGGGCGGACGACCTGGCCGCCCGCCTCGCCGCCCTCGGGCCGGAGCTGACCCGGCTGAACCAGGGGGCGGGACAGCACGGCGTCGCGGGGACCCTGGAGCGGGCCGAGCGGGTCTCCCGGGAGGCCGAGGCGATCCGCGCGAAGGCCGGCCGGCTGCCGGAGCAGGCCGCCGAGATCGACCACCGGCTGGTGTCGCTGCGTACCCGGGCCCAGGCCCTGACCACGCGTGCCGCGCAGGTCGACCCGGTCCTCAGCGAGCTGCGGCGGCGGTTCGCGGCCGCCTGCTGGCAGGACCTCCAGGGCGTGCCGGAGCAGGCCGCGCAGAACGTGCGGCAGGCCGAGGCGAAGCTGACGGAGGCGCAGACCGCGCGGGAGGCGCAGCGCTGGCCCGAGGCGACCGCGCTGCTGTCGACCGTGCGGGCGCTGCTGAACACCACCGACGAGGCGGTGTCGGCCGCGGGTGACCGGCTGACCCGGCTGAACGCCGTGCAGAAGGACCCGCAGCAGGAGATCGAGCGCACCAGGTTCGCGATCCGGGACGCCCAGCGGCTGGCCATGTCGGGGCGTACGACGCCGGACCCGCGGGACGCGCGGCCGCTGGACGACGCGGTGGCCCGGCTGGAGCGGGCGATCGGCACCCTGGAGGGGCGTCACCCCGACTACTGGCACTTCCTGACGGAGACGGAGGCGGTGCGGCGGTCGGCGGCACAGGTCGTCTCGCGGATCCGCGAGGAGCGCGGCTCGGGACACTGAGCGGCCCGGGCCGGCCCCACGGACACGCCCACCGTCCCGGACGGTCCGGACGGACCGAGCGGGCGCGGCGGGCGCGGGCTTCTCAGGTGCGGTAGGCGTAGAACGCGGCGTTGGGGTACGACGCGACCAGGCTCGCCACCGACCGGCGGAAGGTGTTCGTGGAGTGGTACGTCACGTACGGCACGCCGTCGGGGCTGCGGTAGGTGACGATCATCGTGTGGTCCTTGGACCCGTCCTTGTCGAAGTCCATCTGGATGACATCACCGATGTCCGCCTGGTAGACGTTCGCGAGGGGGGTGACCCGCTTCGAGTTCAGCCCGAACCACGAGAACTCGTTGACACCGACGAACGAGTCCGACTGGATGTCGGCGTTGCCGAACCACTTGGTGTAGTCGTACACGTAGCCGGGGACGTGCTTCCAGCCGCCCGCCTTCAGCGACTGGCTGACGAAGTTGGTGCAGTCACCGCCGTCCCCGTGACCGTTGTAGTCCGGGTAGTCGGTGTTGTAGGTGCTCCAGTACTTCTCCGCGTACGCGGCCATGGCCTTGTAGTCGTACGTGGTTCCGGTGAAGCTCTTGGGGTTGGCGGGCGCCGGCCGGGTGGTGGCCGCGCGCGGGGTGTCCGGCGTGGTGGTGTCGGCGGTCGTCGGGGAGGCCGAGGCCTTCACCGTCGGGGAAGCAGACGCCTTGACCGTCGGAGAGGCCGAGGCCTTCACCGTCGGGGAGGCCGAAGCCTTGGCCGTCGCCTTGCCCGTCGGGGAGGGCGAGGCCTTGACCGCCGGGTTGGACGCCGGGTTCGCCACCTGGTTGACGGCGAGGTAACCGGTGTCGGTCTCCTTGATGCCGGTCAGCTGCCAGTTGCCGTGGCTGTCCGCGGTGAACGTCAGCTCGTGGTGGGCCTGGAAACCGGTGGTCTTCGGCTCGTTGCCGCGGACCTTGGCGTAGGTCAGGGTCGTGGTCTCGGTGACCGCGGCCTTGGCCGTACGGCCCTTCACGTTGGTGGCGTCCAGCGTGACGGTGGTGCTGCCCTTGCTGTACTTCTCGCCGAGCTTGGCGAGCAGGTCCTTGCGCTGGTCCAGCGTGGACAGGGCCGAGTCCTGCTTGTGGGCCTGCCCGGAGGACATCTTGACGCCTCCGGAGAAGGTGTCCGTCAGCGGCTTGGCACGGTTGCCCTGCTTGCTGCTGACCAGGGCGTCCGTACGGTCGGTGAAGACCGCGTCCGCCAGCCGCTGGAAGGTCGCCTTAGTCTTGGCGTCCACCTTGGGGTCGTCGACGACCGCCGCGCCGGCCATCCAGTTGGGCAGCAGCGCAGCACCGGCGACGACCGAGACGGCGGCCGCCCCGATTATCGTGACGCGACGGCGCGTCCCTTTCAATTTCCTTGACTTCACTGATGTTTCCCCTCTAACCCGGCACTGGGGACGCCGGGAACGGCATCTTCGCACGCCGTGTGTGGCTCCTGTGAAGGGGGCTGCGGTTGAGGTTTGATTACCGCGTCAGGGCTGTCGCGACGTCCGCATTTGCCACAACTGCCGCGTCCGACAGGGCGATCACTCCACCACCGTCGACCAGTCGGGCGACTGGCCCGGGTCCAGACTGCGCAGCCGCTCCAGGGTCTCGGGCTTCTGCACGTCCATCCACGCGGCCAGCTCCTTGAAGGACACGCACTTGACGCCCTCCTTGGTGCACACGTTCTTGATGACCTGGTCGATGGCCTTCATGTAGATGCCGCCGTTCCAGTCCTCGAAGTGGTTGCCCACGAACAGCGGTGCCCGGCTGCCGTAGTAGACCCGGTTGAAGCCCGCCATGTACGAGTTGACGGTCTCCTGCTCCCACTCGGGGTACTTGGCCGCGTCGCCCTCGGTCTCGCCCTCGGACTGGTTGTAGAGGAAGTTGAAGTCCATGGACAGGCCCTGGTACTTGCCGCCCTCGTACGGGAGCATCTGGAGCGGGAAGTCCCAGATGCCGTCCTTCTTCTTCGGCCATATCTGGAAGTCGCCGGCCGAACTGGCGTCGTAGGCCCACTTGTAGCTCTTGATGGCCTTCAGCAGGTTCGCCTGGCCCTCCAGACAGGGGGCGCGACCGCCGGTCACCTCCTTCTTGAAGTCGAAGGGCAGCGGGGCGATGTCGGTGAAGCCGGTGTTGGTCTTCCAGTGCTCCACGAAGTCGTAGAACTGGTCGATCTCGCTCTTCCACTCCTCGACGCTCCAGTCGCCGCCGCCCTTGGCGCCGCAGAAGTGCCCGTTGAAGTGGGTGCCGATCTCGTTGCCGTCCTTCCAGGCCTCGCCGAGCTGCTCCAGCGTGGTGCGGATGTGCGGGTCGGTGGCGTAGCTGATCGCGGCCGAACCCCGTGAGTGCTGGGGCGGGTTGTAGAGGTCGCTCTTGCTCTTGGGCAGCAGGTAGATGCCCGTGAGGAAGAACGTCATGTGGGCGTCGTACTCCTTGGCCAGCTCCCGGTAGTGCGAGAACAGCTCGTCGTCGCCCTGGAGGGCGCCGTCCCAGGAGAAGACGACGAACTGCGGCGGCTTCTCGCCCTTCTTCAGCGGTACGGGCTTCAACTCGCCGGGCTGCGGGCCGGTGTAGGAGGTGGATCCGTCCCCGAGCACCTTCGTCTTCCCGTCCCAGGGCGTCTTCTTCGCCTTGGGCAGCGTCTGCTTGCCCGCGGACGCCGTCGGGGCGGTGCTGTCGGAACGGGTCAGGACCAGGTAGCCCGCGACCAGGGACGCCGCGACCAGGAGGACCGCCAGGGTGAGGAACCCGGGCCGGGTGGCGCGGATCGGGGCACGGCCTGCGCGGCGGCGGCCGGATGGTGACTTCATGCGCGGCTCATTCTCCGTGGGGGGTGGATGGCGAGTGCCCGGGGCCGGGTCAGCCGAGCGGGCTCATGGCGCCCGACCAGATGTCGTACGGGACGCTGTCGGCGGGTGTGCCCGCGATCCCCTCCAGGGGCAGCGGTTCGAGGCTCTTGCCCAGGTCGATGCGGTAGACCACCACCGCCGTCGACACGGACCTGGCCGTGCCCACGTACCACAGGGCCGTGTCGTCCTGGGTGGTGCCGATCTTCCCGGTGACCTCCGCGGAGGCGGGGGCGGCCGTGGGATGCGCGGTGCGGAACGCGTCCGAGAGCGCGGAGTTGACCTCCTCGGCCACCTTGGCCCGCACCGCGCGCCGCGACTCGGGCTTCTTCAGCACGACCTTGGACCCGTTGCGGGTGATCCGGCTCACCGAGTACGGCTCGGTGTGCCGGCCGGCGTCGGCGAACGTCCCGTAGGCGCTCGCCATCCGGATCGCGCTGGGTGTGGAGTTGCCCAGGGACAGCGCGGGGACCTGGGCGCCGAAGCTGGAGGACAGCAGCCCGGAGGCCTCCGCGGTGGCACGCACCGTGTCGAGGCCGGTGTCCATGCCGAGCTGCATGAACGGGGTGTTGACGGAGTCGGCGAGCGCCCGGTGCAGGCTGATCCGCCCGTAGGACCTCTCGCCGTCGTTGCGGGCGGCGACCTTCTTGCCGCTGCGGTCCCAGTACGGGCCCTCCGGCGTGGTGACGGGCACGTTGTCGTCGCCGTTGTAGAGCGCGTCGCCGGTGATCGGGGTGGCGGGGGTGTCGCGGGAGGTGCGGACGCCGTGCTCGAGTCCGGCGGCGTAGACGAACGGGGTGAAGGCCGAACCGGCCGGGACCGTGGTGGCGTTGGACTCGTTGTAGCCCTGGGTGCGGTGGTCGGGGCCGCCGTAGACGGCGAGGATCCGGCCGTCGGCGGCGATCGACGAGGCGCCGTAGTGGGCGGCCTCGGCGAGGTCCGCGTCCTTTCGCTTCGCCTGCTTGCGGGCCTTGGCGACGGCGTTGGTCAGCGCCGTCTCCCGTTTGCGGTCGAACGTCGTGTAGATCTGGTAGCCGCCGAGGTCGAAGTCCTTGTCCGAGATGCCGGCGGCCTTCTTGGCGTACTGCTGGGCCAGTTCCACCAGATAGTCGCTCTGGCTTCCGGTGTAGAAGGTCTTCGACTGCTTCAGCGGCTCGGGGAAGGTCTTGTACTTGGCCCGCTCGGCGGGGGACAGCTTGCCGAGGTCCACCATGCGGTCGAGGATCCAGCCCCAGCGCTCCACCGCGCGGGCGTGGTTGGCCTTGCTCAGGGACGGGTCGAACAGACCGGCGCCCTTGAGCAGGGAGGCCAGGAAGGCGGCCTGGCTGACGTCGAGTTCGCCGACGTCCTTGCCGTAGTACGCCTGGGAGGCGCGCTGGATGCCGTAGGTGCCGCGGCCGAACCAGCTGGTGTTGAGGTAGCCCTCGAGGATCTTGTCCTTGCTCATCCGGTTGTCGAGCTTGAGGGAGATCATGGCTTCGGTGAACTTGCGGCTGATAGTCTGATTTTGGGTCAGATAGACGTTCTTGACGTATTGTTGGGTGATGGTGGAGCCACCCTGGGTGTCGCCCGAGCCGACCGTGCGGTACAGGGCGCGCCCGATGCCGGAGAGGGATATGCCCGGGTCGGAGTAGAAGCTGGCGTTCTCGGCCGCCAGCACCGCCCAGCGGACGTCCTCGGGTATGTCCTTCAGGGGCATGTCCTGCCGCTGCACCCAGCCGGTGCGGGCCATGGGTGTCCCGTCGGACCAGAAGAAGACGTTGTCCTGCTGGGTGGCGTAGGAGTTGAGGTTCTGCGGGATGTCGGTGGCCGCGTACGCGACGACCAGGAGCGCGCCGGTCATGCCGATGGCCGAGAACACGGCGCCCACCGACTGCCGCCAGGAGGGTATCCAGCGACGCCAGTCGGCGCGGCCGGGGCGCGGGTACTGCGGTCTGAGCTTGCGGGCGTACGGCTCCAGCCGCCGCACATAAGGGGACAGACGCTCCGTCAGGGGGGCAAGTCGTGCTGTCACCGGCGCCAGGAGACGGGCCAGCGCGGCCAGCAGCGGCGCGGCCGCCGCGGCGAGACGGCCGACGGGCGGGACCGGCGAAGCAGCCGGGGCCGACGGGGTCCCGCGTCGGCCGGTGGAACGGGCGGGCAGCTCCGAGGGCTTGACCACCCTCAGCTCCATGGTGGCGTCGGCCGGCGGAGGCGGCTCGAACCGCAACTGCATGGTGGCGTCGGCCGGCTGCGGCGGCTCGAACCGCAGCTGCATGGTGACGTCCGACATCGGAGGCGGCGGCGCGGACGTCGGCGGCACCGGCGGCTCGAACCGCAGCTGCATGGTGACGTCGGACGGCTGCGGCTCCTGGTCAGGCGCCCCGGTCGCGCCGACCGGCGCCTCCGGCTCCGCACGTCGACGGCGGGAACGATTCGGCGCCGCGCGGCGACCGCGCGGCGGACCGTCACCCCCGTGGGCCTCCGCCCCCTGCCCTTCGTCGGTCACGACTGCGTCTCCCTCCGCACTCCGTGGTGCTCGCGCGGGTCGACACAACTACCGCCTGTACGGCGGTTATCCCCCTGTGTCACCGGACCAGGGTCAAACCCTGCGGCTCATCGCGGCTCTGCCAAATTACCAGCGATCTTTGCGAATTCTCCGCACAAGAAAGAGACAGAAGCGATCGCATGACAAACCAAGACCGCACATTACGGTCGCGCCGGTGAGGACCCGTTCGACGGATCGGACCGCCGGACGCGGAGGCCGGCACGCCCTCCTCCGGCGGCGGGAGTCGCTGCGGCGTCGTCGTCGGTCGCCGACTGCCCCATCGCGCCGACACCGTCCTCCGCCTTGCGGCCGGACGCCCCGGACCCCGCTCACCTGGACCGATACGACATCGATGCCTTCCTGCGACTCGATGCGCCGGGCAGGCCCTAGCCTTGAGCCATGCCTCGCTACGAATACCGCTGCCGGACCTGCGGCGACACCTTCGAACTCAGCCGCCCCATGGCGGAATCGGCCGATCCGGCCGACTGCCCGGCCGGACACGCCGACACAGTGAAGTTGCTCTCAACGGTCGCGGTGGGCGGGTCGGCGGCCGCGACCGCCCCCGCGCCCAGGGCGGGCGGGGGCGGCGGCGGTTGCTGCGGCGGAGGCTGCTGCGGCTGACGGCCGACCGGACTCCGGGGACGGGCCCCGCTGCACGGCGTCGCCGCGCCTCGCTGTACGGCACCGCCCCGCCCGTGGCACGGCACCATCTCGCCCCGCGGCACGGCAGCGCCGCGCGCCGCCGTACGGCACCGTGCGATGCCGTACGGCGGTGGCCGGCGCTCAGCCGCGGGTGGCGTGCAGGAACTCCCGCAGGATGCGCTCGCCCGCCAGCACGCCCCGCTCGGGCAGCGCGGTGACCGCGGGGGCCGTCCAGTCGTCGTCGGCCAGTTCGCCGTGGCCCGGCCGCCAGCCCCGGTCCGCCACCAGCAGCAGGTCCGCGTCGAGCAGGGAGTCGCCCGCGGTGAGGGTGAGTTCGGCGCCGGTGCGGCGGACGACCTCACGCACGGCGGCGCTCTTGGTGAGCGGCTTCGGCACCGCGTAGATCTTGCGGCCCTGGAGCGACACCGTCCAGCCGAGGTTCTCCGCCCAGGCCGCGAGCTCCTTCACCCACTCCTCGGGCAGCAGCTCGCGCTCCACGACCAGATACGCGAACAGGTCCTCGGCGACCCGCTGCTTGCGCAGCCAGACCGGATCCGCCGAGCGGGTGAGGTGCTCCTGCACCTGGGCCAGCGGCGCGCACTCGTCGGCCAGCCGCGCGGTCACCTGCGCGTGCCAGTCCGGATCCGACACGCCGTCCACCAGCAGATGGCCGCCGTTGGCGCAGATCGCGTACGTCGGCGCCGGGCCCGGCAGGTTGATGCGCAGGTACTGCTTGCGGGTCCGGGTGGTGGTCGGCACGAACACCGCCGTGTCACCCAGCTCCGTGAGCAGTGCGGCCGCCGTCTCCGTCATGTACGACAGCGGCTTGTTCTCGTGCACCTCCACGCACAGCAGCCGCGGGGCCCGCGCGTCGGGCATGGTCAGCGCGAGCGCCGCCGCGGAGTAGATGAGCGTACGGTCGAGGTCGCTCGCCACCAGCACCGGCATCAGACCGTCACCGCCCTGCCGTCGGCGCCGGTCGCCCCGCGGGTGTACTTGGGGTGGATCAACCCCACGCAGGTGTAGGGCAGTCCGTCGACCTCCTCGACGGGCACGCCTCTCTGCTCGGCCAGCAGGCGCACATGGTCGAGGTCGGCGCCCGCCCCGGCGCGGGCCAGGATCTTCCACGGCACCCGGCGCAGCAGCACCCGGGTGGTCTCGCCGACGCCGGGCTTGACGAGGTTGACGTCGTGGATGCCGTACTCCTCGCTGATCCGCTCGACGGCCGCCCAGCCCTCCCAGGTCGGGGTGCGGTCGGCGGCCAGCAGCTCCTTGACCGCCACGTCCACCGCGTCCACCACCTCGCCGAAGCGCGCGGCGACCGTGTCGAGGAAGTCCACCGAGACGTCCGCACCGGCGAGTTCGCGGTAGAACTTCGCGCCGTGGAAGTCGTTCGGGCCCACCAGGTCCGCGCGCAGCACCGTGCGCGAGATCAGGCCCGACACGGTCGAGTTGAGGCAGGCGGAGGGGATGAGGTAGTCCTCACGGGTGCCGTAGGTGCGTACGCACGAGCCCGGGTCGGCCAGCACCGCGATCTCCGGGTCGAAGCCGGTGATGCCCTCGGACTCCTCGAACTCCTCGATGGCGTCGGCGAGCTCCCGGGTGATGGCGCCCTTGCCGGTCCAGCCGTCGACGAAGACCACGTCGGCGGGGTCGTGGTGGGCGGCCAGCCAGCGCAGCGCGTTGGCGTCGATGCCCCGGCCGCGCACGATCGAGACGGCGTAGTGCGGCAGTTCCAGGCCGTAGCGGAACCGGGCCCAGCGGCGCATCAGGACGCCGACCGGCGTGCCCGCGCGGGCCAGCGAGACCAGGACCGGGCGTGCCGCCGCGTTCTCCTCGCCGGAGCGCGTCTGCGCGCGCTCCGCGAGCACGGTCTCGGTGACCACGCCGACGGCGTGGGCGATCCGGGCCGCCGAGGTGGCCAGCGCCGCGTGGAAGAGTCGCTGGTAGTGCTCGCTCGGCTGGTACTCCACCGGCAGCGACTCGGCGTAGTGGGCGCCACCGCTCTGGATGGCCTCCTCGCGCTCCTCGGTCGGCGCCTCCAGTGTGACGTCCGAGAGGTCCTGGAGCAGCCAGCCCACCTCCTCCGGCGCGTACGAGGAGAAGGCGGGGCCGCGAAGGGGCTCGGGCAGCATGGCGGGCCTTTCGGGTACGTGCGGCGGTTCGGGGACGTACGAGGGCACGACCGCGAGCAGGACGTGCGGGGCGTGCGCGGCGAGCTGGGCGAGCAGGCCGTCGGGCGCGTGCAGTGGCGGGGTGTCGGCGGCCGAGTCCACGACCGCCACGACCGCGTCGAAGCCCGCGCCGGCCACGTTGTAGGCGTAGCGCTCGCCGGGGCCGTCGGCCGGGTCGTCGTGGGCGGGGAAGACCAGGCGGCTGCGTATCGCGTAGCCGGGGTCGTCGACGGCCAGGACGGGCGAGCGGGTGGTGGTGGAGTAGCGCACCTCGGCGGCCACGGCCCGTTCGAGTTCGCGGGCCAGCCTGAGCGGTGCGTACATCAGCTCTTCGAAGCCGAGGACGAGGACGCGCCGGGCGTCGCCGGGTATCGCCTCGGCGAGCCGGACCGCCATCGCGGGCAGCGCGGACTCCAGCCGGGCGCGGTGACCCGGGGTGAAGCCGTGCCGTCCGCCGTCGGGCACGGCGCGCGGCCAGAGCAGGTCGACGCGCTCGACCCGGCCGTCCGGGCCGGGGGCGGCCGGCGCGGCGGACTCGTGCCGGGCGACCAGCGCCTGCCCCTTCTCCAGCACGCCCTCGGGCAGGCGTACGGTCCCGGAGGCGGCCGCCACCAGGTCGACCCGGGCTCCGATCTCCGCGGCGAAGTCCGCCAGCCGGCCCGCGTCGGCCGCCGAGCGCATGTCGACGAGCGCGACCACGACGTAGCGTCGGCGCGGGTAGCGCCCGTGCAGCTCACGGATGGTGTTCAGGACGGTGTTGCCGGTGGAGAACTCGTCGTCGACCAGGATCAGCGGGCCGTCGCCGCGCAGCAGCGCGGGGTCCTCGGGCAGCAGCAGGTGGGAGGTGGCGTGCGAGTGGGACTCCTCGAAGCCGCCCGCCTGGTCCACGCCGGGGACCGGGCGGCGGGTGGAGTGCAGGTAGGGGGCGAGGCCCACGCCGTCGGCGACGCAGTGGCCGAGGCCGGTGGCGGTCTCCGCGTAGCCGAGGACGACCGCCCGGGCCGCCTCCTCGTCGCCGAGCAGGTCGCGCACCCGGCGGCCGAGGTCGAAGCCATGGCCGTAGACGACGGCCGGGGACTGCGGCACGTGTTTGCCCAGCACGTTCGACACCAGCAGGTGGGCCCGCTTGGGGTTGCGGCGCAGGGCCAGCCCCAGCAGGTCGTCCAGTTGATCGTCGCCCACCAGTTCGAGCCCGAGCCGTTCGGCGACCCAGGTTCCGGACCAGACCCCGTCGTTCACTGCGTTGTTCATACGTCCCTTGTGTATAGCCGGTTCGTCGGTCGGATTCACCGGCCGGATCGCCGGCCGGGTTCGTCGGTCGGGCTCGCCGGCCGGGTGCCCGGCCGGTTCAGCCGGAGATGACTGCGGCGAGCAGGTCCACGAAGCTGACGTCCTCGTGCGCCACGCCGAAGACCTCCGCGCGCAGCATGGTCCGCTCGGCCCAGGCGCGGTGCGGCTTCACCTCGTTCATCTTGTTGGTGTACGCCGACCGCAGCACACCCCCGCCGCCGCGCTCGGGCCGCAGGATGTCCGCCGCGTCGCTGAACTCCTCGTGGCTGACGACGGACAGCGCGTGCACGGCCGGCACGTGGGAGGGGTGGATGCAGGTCTTGCCGAGCAGGCCGTTGGCCTGGTCCAGGGAGATCTCCCGCAGCAGCCCGTCCATGGCGTGCTCTATGAGTATCTCGCGCAGCTCGACGGCCTGTCCCTCCAGGAAGGGGCTGTGCCGCAGCATCGGCTTGAACATGCGCTCCGGGACCCGGAAGTACTCCCACACCGGTCCGGTCACCGTGAAACCGGTGCCGTCGGCGCGGCCCAGCATGTTCACCACGTCGGCGATCACGGAGGCGACGATCTGGACGTCGTACGCCGTCATGTCGGGGGCCCGGCGCAGACCGTAGGAGGAGCAGAAGTCGGTCACCCCCAGGCGCAGCGCGAGCACCCGGTCGCGGAACTTGTCGACGGCGCGGGCGATGCCCTCCAGCGTGTCGACGCGCGACTCGCGGTACAGCAGCTCGGGCGACTCCAGCACCGGCATCGCGAACAGGCGCCGGCCGCTCGCCGACTCCGCCGCGGCGAGCGCCTCCAGGAAGGGGACACCGCGCTGCTCGGTGAACTTGGGCATGACGAACCCGGACAGCCGCCGGACGGTGGGACCGAGGCGGCGGACCAGGTCGGGGATCTGCTCGGGGGTACGGACCCGGATGAACAGCAGCGGAAGGTCGGGGCCGGTGCGCGCGTCGAGGTCGGCGAACTGGCGGACGAGGTTCTCCTCGCCGTGCTCGACGTCCGCGTCGGCGATCGAGTCCTCGAGGCACAGCACCATCGAGACCACGCCGCGCTCGGCCTGCTTGACGATGTCGTCGGCGAGCCGCGGGCGGATCGCCGGACTGTAGAGCGTGGCTCCCAGGGCCGCGGACAGCAGCCGGGCCGGGGAGTCCGTGGTGAACTCGCACGGCTCCTGGACGAAGAGGCGCTTCCGCACCTCAGGGGCGATGTGCCCGAAATGACGCATTGAGCTCCCCCATGGTGATGGAACGGCGCATGGATCTGGCCTGTGAAGTGTCTACGTGTGGCCGGTAATAGTACGTAGGGATCCAAGGAGCAGGTTCCCTCCGGGCGTGAAGTTCAGGTAACGCCGACAAACACAGTGGGTCACCATGCCCGGATTCACCCCCACATTGTCGTGATCAGGACCGAGAGGGCAGGATGACCGCATGACGCACGCGATGCTGAAGGGGTCGAACGCCCCTCTCGAGGCCACGACGGTGCGCGCCGTGCTGCGCTGGACGCCCGACCAGGGCGCCCCCGACGTGGACGTGTCCGCACTGCTCCTGGGCCCCGACGGACGGGTGCGCTCCGACGAGGACTTCGTCTTCTACAACCAGCCCCGGCACCCCTCCGGGAAGGTCTGGCGGCTCGGCAAGAAGCGGGTGGCCGAGGGCCTCACCGATACGATCCAGACAGATCTGGTCGGTGTCGAGCCCAGCGTCGGCCAGATTCTGCTCGTCGCTTCGGCGGACGGCGTCACGTTCGATCGCGTACGGTCACTGCGCATCGTGCTGTACGACGCCGCGGTCACCGAGGGCGAACCGCTGGCCTATTTCGACATCAAGCCGGAGACCGGCGAGGAGACGGCGCTGATCTGCGGTGAGCTCTACCGGCGCGGGGACGGCTGGAAGTTCCGGGCCCTGGGCGAGGGCTACTCGAACGGGCTCAAGGGCCTCGCGACCGACTTCGGCATCTCCGTGGACGAGGCGGAGGCCGTGCAGGAGTCGCAGTCCGTCCAGCCCCCGCCGCCCACCACCTCCCAGCCGCTGCCCCCGGAGCAGCCCGCGAACGTCCCCGCGCAGCCCGCCTACGGCTATCCGCAGCCGCCCGCGACGACGCAGCCGGCCTACGGCTACCCGCACCCGGCCGGCCAGCCCGCGTACGGCTATCCCCAGCCCGTCCCGGCCGCCCTCGGGGAGTTCCGGCTGCCTCCGCAGGGCCCGCAGTTCATCGGCCGCTGACCGCACCGGGTTCCGCGGCCGCCGGCGCGGGGCCGTACGGGCCCTGTGCGGCCTCTGTGCGGGCCCTGTGCGGCCCGTACGGGAGGCCTGGCGCTCCCGGCCGTGCCGGACCCGCCCGAAACCCGTCCGCGGCCCGGCCTGCGGAACCGGGCGTCAGCCCTCGACCTTCGTCTTGTAGCCCCGCCCCCATTGCAGTCCCCAGCCGTACAGCCGGTCCAGTTCGGCCTGGAAGCCGTAGACGAACTTCACCTCGCGCCGGACGATCAGCTCGCCCTTGACGTTCTCGATCATCACGACCGCGCAGGAGCGGGCCTGCGGATGGCGTTCGTCCAGGCCGATCTCGATCCGCGGACCGTTGCTCGGATACAGAGTGACGATGGCGTGCGTACGGTCGAAGGCGGGTGTCTGGTCGTATATGTAGACGAACACCAGCAGACGCTTGATGTCGTCGCGGTGGTCGAGGTTGATGTACATGGTCTCGCCGGACGCCGAGCCGAAGCGGTCGTCGCCGCTGAGTTTCACGTACGGCGGCGCGTTGACGTCGCCCAGGTAGCCGCCGAGCGGCTGGACGACGCCCTTGGTGCCGTCCGCGAGCTCGTACAGGCAGCCCAGGTCGAGGTCGACGTTGACCATGCTCTGGCTGTGGCCGACGACCTCCGGGGGCTTGAGCGCCTTGAAGGGGTGCCGCAGCAGGCTCTCGCGCTGGTTGCCGCCGAAGTCGGAGGTCCGCATCCGCCAGGTCAGGTTGATGCGCAGGTTGCCGGTGGACGCTCCCTGTTTGGTGAGGGAGACATAGTGATGCCGTTTGGTCAGCTCGATCGCGTTGCTCGCCGCGCTGCCCGAGTCGAATTCGAGCGCACGCCCGCGCCAGAGCCCGTCGAAGAAGCCCATGCCCTGCCCCCACCCCTGCCTTCACCCACACCCGAAATGCCGGCGGGGCGGCCGGCGGACCTCTGTCGCCTGCCGCCCCGCTCGAAGCGTTCCCCCGGTCCGCCGGTCGTCACACCCCGGACGAGACCTCGGCCTTCTCGTCCGACCCCGCTTCGCCTCCGGCCGCCGCCAGCGCGCGGTTGCGGCGCACGGAGGACCAGAAGGACAGGGCGATCAGGACGACGCCGACGAGGCCGGTGATGACCTCGTTGATCTGGTGCTGAATGGTGACCATGAGGATCACGGCCAGCGCGCCGATCGCGTAGTGCGCGCCGTGCTCCAGGTAGACGTAGTCGTCGAGGGTGCCCTGGCGGACCAGGTAGACGGTGAGCGAGCGGACGTACATCGCGCCGATGCCGAGGCCGAGGGCCATCAGGACGATGTCGTTGGTGATGGCGAAGGCGCCGATCACCCCGTCGAAGGAGAACGACGCGTCCAGGACCTCGAGGTAGAGGAACATGAAGAACGCGGCCTGGCCGGCCAGCACGACGGCCGGCTTCTTCCGGCCGGTCCGCTCGGCCTCCTCCTCCGCCTCGTGCTCGCGCTCCTCCTCTTCCTCCAGCTTGTCCTCGAAGTAGCCGGAGAGCCCGCCGACGACCATGTACGTGATCAGGCCGGCGATGCCCGCGATCAGCACCGTCTGCGCCTTGTCGACGTGCGCGCCGCCGTGCTGGTGGGCGTGGGCCGCGAAGGTGAAGGAGGTGATCAGCAGGACGACCAGGGCGATGCAGACCGACAGCATGTCGACCTTGCCGAGCTTGGCCAGCGGCCGCTCGATCCAGCGCAGCCACTGGATGTCACGGTCCTCGAAGATGAAGTCGAGGAAGATCATGAGCAGGAACATGCCACCGAAGGCGGCGATCGCCGGGTGGGCGTCGGTGACCAGCTGCTGGTACTGGTCCTTGTTGTTGAGCGCGAGGTCGACCGCGTCGATCGGTCCGATCTTGGCGCTGATGGCGACGATGACGACGGGAAAGACCAGCCGCATCCCGAAGACGGCGATCAGCACACCGACCGTGAGGAAGATCTTCTGCCAGAAGGCATTCATCTTCTTCAGGATTCCGGCGTTGACCACCGCGTTGTCGAACGACAGCGAGATCTCCAGGACGGAGAGGATCGCCACGATGCCGAAAGCCTCCCACCCCCCGTAGAAGACCGCTGCGACCAAGCCGAGCGCGGTGACCGCGAACGACCAGCCGAAGGTTTTCAGAAGCACTGGCTACCCAATCCTGTGTGAGGGGGAACGTCCCGGACGGAGTCCGGGTGAGCGCCTCCCCCGCGCCACACTCGGCTTTACGAAGTGTTGACCCCGAAGTCTAGAGGGAGAGCTCTCCGGACAACACGGGCGGGCCCATGTGCCTTGCCTGAAGAGCCGCGGTCCACCCGGTGACCGGGCCCGGCCCGCTCACCGTCGCGGCTTTACGAGACGTTGACCCCGAAGTCCAGGGCGATACCCCGCAGACCCGACGCGTACCCCTGTCCCACCGCCCGGAACTTCCATTCGCCCTGGTAGCGGTAGAGCTCACCGAAGATCATCGCGGTTTCCGTGGAGGCGTCCTCGGACAGGTCGTAACGGGCGAGTTCCTGGCCGTCCGCCTGATTGGCGACGCGGATGAACGCATTGCTGACCTGACCGAAAGTCTGACCGCGTTCGTCGGCCATGTGGATCGACACCGGAAAAACGATCTTGTCGCAGTGGACGGGCACCTTGGAGAGGTCCACGATGATCGACTCGTCGTCGCCCTCGCCCTCACCGGTGAGATTGTCGCCCGTGTGCTGCACCGAGCCGTCCGGGCTGGTGAGCTGGTTGTAGAAAACGAACCACTCGTCGCCCAGGACTCTTCCGTCCTTGCACAGCAGCGCGCTGGCGTCGAGGTCGAAAGGCGCTCCGGTGGTGGAACGCGCGTCCCAGCCGAGCCCGACCATCACCTGTGTGAGGTTCGGCGCGGCCTTGGACAGGGAGACGTTGCCCCCCTTGGCAAGCGTGACGCCCATGATGCTGGTCCTCCCCTAGGTCGTGCTTCTTCGGTTGTCCTGCGCGTCCGGCGCCGCCCGTAAACGGGACGGCGCCGGACGGAACGTCATGCCTTGCGATCGGGTCTCAGACGTTGACGCCGAAGTCCTGCGCGATGCCGCGCAGGCCCGAGGCGTACCCCTGGCCGATGGCGCGGAACTTCCACTCCGCGCCGTTGCGGTACAGCTCGCCGAAGACCATCGCGGTCTCCGTCGAGGCGTCCTCGGACAGGTCGTAACGGGCGATCTCCGCGCCGCCGGCCTGGTTCACCACGCGGATGAACGCGTTGCGGACCTGACCGAAGGACTGCTGGCGGTTCTCCGCCTCGTAGATCGAGACCGGGAAGACGATCTTGTCGACGTCGGCCGGGACGGTCGCCAGGTCGACCTTGATCGCCTCGTCGTCCCCCTCGCCCTCACCGGTGAGGTTGTCACCCGTGTGCTCCACCGAGCCGTCGGGGCTCTTGAGGTTGTTGAAGAAGACGAAGTTCGCGTCGTTGGCGACCTTGCCCGCCGTGTTCAGCAGCAGCGCGCTGGCGTCCAGGTCGAAGTCCGTACCGGTGGTGGTGCGCACGTCCCACCCCAGGCCGACGATGACCGCCGTCAGGCCGGGGGCCTCCTTCGTCAGCGAAACGTTGCCGCCCTTGCTGAGGCTGACTCCCACGAGTCCTCCATTGGTGTCCGGGGGCGGGGAGCCCCTGCGTGCTCTGGCATCGGATCAACGACTCGATCCTAGTGACGGGTTCCCGCACCTCGCAGTGCGTGGAACCGAACCGTCACAGGGTGTCGAGCGCCTTGACGTAGTCGTTCAGGTCCCGCGCGTCCGGCAGGGCGTTGACGACGGTCCAGCGCACGACGCCCGTCTTGTCGATGACGAAGGTGCCGCGCACCGCGCAGCCCTTGTCCTCGGCGAAGACGCCGTAGGCGCGCGAGACCTCGCCGTGCGGCCAGAAGTCGGACAGCAGCGGGTACTCCAGGCCCTCCTGCTCGGCGAAGACGCGCAGGGTGTGGATGGAGTCGTTGGAGACCGCGAGCAGCTGGGTGTCGCGGTCGGCGAACTGCGGCAGGTTGTCACGCAGCTCGCACAGCTCACCGGTGCAGACACCGGTGAAGGCGAACGGGTAGAAGAGCAGGACCACGTTCTTGCTGCCGAGGAAGTCGGAGAGCCTCACGGCGCTGCCGTGGTTGTCCTTGAGCTCGAAGTCGGGGGCCTTGTCGCCGACCTGGATCGCCATCGTCGTGCTTCCCTTTCGGTGGGCTGCTCGGGTGAGAGCGCTGACAACGCCGAGGACACTGAGAGCGCTGAGCCCAGCCTACGCATCGGGCACGACGAACCTGCGGACGGGCTGACCTTGACCGTCAGCCCGTCCGGGGGTGGGACGGGACCTACTTCTTGGTCTTGGCCGCCTTCGGGGTCAGCAGCCGACTGCCGATCCAGTCCTTGCCCACGCTGACGCTCTTGGAGGCCGACAGCCCCGCCGTCGTCGCGGCTTCCGAGATGTCGCTCGGCTCCACGTAGCCATCACGTCCGGTCTTCGGCGTGAGAAGCAGGATCGCGCCACCCTCTTCGATGTACGTGGTGGCGTCCACCAGCACATCGGTCAGGTCGCCGTCCTCGTCGCGGAACCACAGCACCACGGCATCGGCTACGTCGTCGTAGTCCTCGTCCACCAGGTCGCTGCCGACAACTTCTTCAATGGCCTCGCGGAGTTCCTGGTCTACGTCGTCGTCGTAGCCGATCTCCTGGACCACCTGCTCGGGCTGGAACCCCAGCCTGACGGCAGGGCTCGTCCGCTCCTCCGCGTGGTCCGCGGTCGCGCTCACGGGTTGCCTCCTGATCATGTCTTGGTGAATATCTCAGCCACGCGCGTGCGCGAAGCATTGGCCGTAGTCCACACGGGCGGGGCGGATCGCGCAAGTACCCGACGGTTCAGACCGCCGAAACGGTGACGATCCGGGCCGTGTCGCCCCAACTCCAGGCACGCCGCAGCAGCCGGAAGTGAACCACACCACACCCTTGTGCCCCCTTTGCCCCTTTGGGAATCAGGGGGAAGTGACACAGAACCGGGTTACCCCTCGGTAGAGATGACGTTTGTCGCACTGAGGTACACGATGGGGAACGGCGCAGACAGACCGAGAACCCGGGAAAGAACAGCAAAAGCAGCCCTCTGACAGGTAAGGACCAGCGTGGCTTCCGGATCCGATCGAAACCCGATCATCATTGGCGGCCTTCCGAGTCAGGTTCCTGACTTCGATCCCGAAGAGACCCAGGAGTGGCTCGACTCCCTGGACGCCGCCATCGACGAGCGCGGCCGGGAGCGTGCCCGGTACCTCATGCTCCGGCTGATCGAGCGGGCCCGCGAGAAGCGGGTGGCCGTGCCGGAGATGCGCAGCTCGGACTACGTCAACACCATCCCGACCAGGGCCGAGCCGTTCTTCCCGGGGAACGAGGAGATCGAGCGCAGGATCCTCAACGCGACCCGCTGGAACGCGGCCGTGATGGTCTCGCGCGCCCAGCGGCCGGGCATCGGCGTCGGCGGCCACATCGCCACCTTCGCCTCCTCCGCCTCGCTCTACGACGTCGGCTTCAACCACTTCTTCCGGGGCAAGGACGAGGGGGACGGCGGCGACCAGGTCTTCTTCCAGGGCCACGCCTCGCCGGGCATCTACGCACGCGCGTACCTGCTGGACCGCCTCAGCGAGCGCAACCTGGACGCGTTCCGCCAGGAGAGGTCGAGGGCGCCGTACGGGTTGTCCTCGTACCCGCATCCGCGGCTGATGCCGGACTTCTGGGAGTTCCCGACCGTGTCGATGGGCCTCGGCCCGATCGGCGCGATCTTCCAGGCCCGGATGAACCGCTACATGCACGCGCGCGGGATCGCCGACACCTCCAGGTCGCACGTGTGGGCGTTCCTCGGCGACGGCGAGATGGACGAGCCGGAGTCGCTCGGCCAGCTCACCATCGCCGCCCGCGAGGGCCTGGACAACCTGACGTTCGTGGTCAACTGCAACCTCCAGCGGCTCGACGGCCCGGTGCGCGGCAACGGCAAGGTCATCCAGGAGCTGGAGTCGGTCTTCCGGGGCGCCGGCTGGAACGTGATCAAGCTGATCTGGGACCGGACCTGGGACCCGCTGCTCGCCCAGGACCGCGACGGCATCCTGGTCAACAGGATGAACACGACTCCGGACGGCCAGTTCCAGACGTACGCCACCGAGTCGGGCGGGTACATCCGCGACCACTTCTTCGGCGACGACCAGCGGCTGCGCGCCATGGTCGAGCACATGACCGACGATCAGATCCTGCACCTGGGCCGCGGCGGTCACGACCACAAGAAGATCTACGCCGCGTTCAAGGCCGCCGTCGAGCACCGGGACCAGCCCACGGTCATCCTCGCCAAGACCGTCAAGGGCTGGACGCTGGGCCCGAACTTCGAGGGCCGCAACGCCACGCACCAGATGAAGAAGCTGACGGTCGCCGACCTCAAGGGCTTCCGCGACCGGCTGCACCTGCCGATCTCCGACCAGGAGCTGGAGTCCGGCCTGCCGCCGTACTACCACCCGGGCCGCGACTCGGAGGAGATCCAGTACATGCACGACCGGCGCAAGGGACTCGGCGGGTACGTGCCGACCCGGGTGGTGCGCGCCGAGCCGCTGACCCTGCCGGACGACAAGACGTACGCGACCGTGAAGAAGGGCTCCGGCCAGCAGTCGATCGCCACCACCATGGCGTTCGTGCGACTGCTGAAGGACCTGATGCGGGACAAGGAGATCGGCAGGCGTTTCGTGCTGATCGCGCCGGACGAGTACCGCACGTTCGGCATGGACTCCTTCTTCCCGAGCGCGAAGATCTACAACCCGCTCGGCCAGCAGTACGAGTCCGTCGACCGCGACCTGCTGCTCGCCTACAAGGAGTCGCCCACCGGGCAGATGCTGCACGACGGCATCTCCGAGGCGGGCTGCACGGCCTCCCTGATCGCGGCCGGCTCGGCCTACGCGACCCACGGCGAGCCGCTCATCCCGGTCTACGTCTTCTACTCGATGTTCGGCTTCCAGCGCACCGGCGACCAGTTCTGGCAGATGGCCGACCAGCTGGCGCGCGGATTCGTCCTGGGCGCGACCGCCGGACGTACGACCCTGACCGGGGAGGGACTCCAGCACGCGGACGGCCACTCGCAGCTGCTGGCCTCGACGAACCCCGGCTGTGTCGCCTACGACCCGGCCTACGGGTACGAGATCGCGCACATCGTGCAGGACGGCCTGCGCCGGATGTACGGCCCCGACAGCGAGAACGTCTTCTACTACCTCACCGTCTACAACGAGCCGATCCAGCACCCGGCGGAGCCCGCGGACGTCGACGTGGACGGCATCCTCAAGGGCATCCACCGGATCGCCGCCGGCACCTCGGGCACGGTCCCGGCGCAGATCATCGCCTCGGGCGTGGCGGTGCCCTGGGCCCTGGAGGCGCAGCGGATGCTGGCCGAGGAGTGGAACGTGCGCGCCGACGTCTGGTCGGCGACCTCCTTCAACGAACTGCGGCGCGAGGCCGTGGAGGTCGAGCGGCACAACCTGCTGCACCCGGAGGAGGACCAGCGGGTGCCGTACGTGACGCGGAAGCTGAGCACGGCCGAGGGGCCGTTCGTGGCGGTCTCCGACTGGATGCGTTCGGTCCCGGACCAGATCTCCCGCTGGGTGCCGGGGACCTACCAGTCGCTGGGCGCGGACGGGTTCGGGTTCGCCGACACCCGGGGCGCGGCACGCCGGTTCTTCCACATCGACGCGCCGTCGATCGTGGTCGCGGTGCTGACCGAGCTGGCGCGCGAGGGCAGGGTCGACCGTTCGGTCCTGAAGCAGGCCGTCGACCGGTACCAGTTGCTCGACGTGGCGGCGGCGGATCCGGGGACGGCCGGGGGCGACGCGTGACACCGCGCGCCTGAGCGCACGTCAGGGCGGTGGGGCCGATCGGTCCCGCCGCCCTTATGCGTTCCTTACGATGCGCTCATGCAGGAACAATCGGGACAGGCCCGCTGGGAGCAGCGCACCCAGCGGCCGCTGCTGGCCCTCGCCGTGGTGTTCGCCCTCGCCTATGCCGTGCCGATCGTGGACAGCTCCGCCGGGCACGCGCTGACGGTCGCGTGCACGGTGACCGAGTGGACGGTGTGGGGGGCGTTCGCCGCGGACTATCTGGTGCGCCTGGCGATGTCCGGGCACCGGCGGGAGTTCGTCCGTACGCACTGGCTGGACCTGGGCGCGGTGGTGCTGCCGATCCTTCAGCCACTGCGGCTGCTGCGGCTGGTGGCGACCCTGATGCTGGTGGGCCGGCGGGCGCGGATGGCCTCCCAGATCCGGCTGACGACCTATGTGGGCGGGGCGGTCGTCGGGCTGCTGATGTTCGGTTCGCTGGCCGTGCTGTCGGTGGAGCGGGACTCGCCCAACGGGAACATCCGAACGCTGGGTGACGCCGTGTGGTGGTCCTTCACGACGATGACGACCGTCGGGTACGGGGACCACGCGCCGACGACCGGGATGGGCCGGGTGCTCGCCGTCGGGCTGATGCTGTCCGGGATCGCCCTGCTGGGTGTGGTCACCGCGAACATCGCCGCGTGGTTCATCGCCCGGTTCGAGAAGGACGACGTGGAGGAGCGGCGCCGGACGGAGGCGATCGAGCGGCTGACGGAGGAGGTCCGGGCGCTGCGCGCGGAGGTCGCGGCGCTGTCGCGGGCGGCGGCCGTACGGGAGCCGGTCGGCGGGGAACAGACGCGCTGAACCCTGGAAGTCCGGGGAAAGGGTCGGTCACGCCGGGCGCGGCATCCCGGGGAGCGAACGACCGGCGTCGCCACCGGAGTCCGGCGTCGGCGGCGGAGGACCGGCGTCGCGCCGGAGGGGCGGACGCGCACCCGCGTTCGCGGGTGCCGCCGCGCCCGCCCTCCGGCGCGTCCGGTCTCACCGCAGGGGCGGCTAGACGCCGCCCGCGAGCCACATGATCGCCATGAGGGTGTCTATGGCACCCAGCACCAGGGCGACCAGGGCCGGGATCGGCCGGGCGCCGGACCAGGTACGGCCCATGGCGAGCCAGCCGCAGACGACCGCCGCGGGACCCAGGATGATCCCCAGGGTGAAGAAGCCCGCGATCGCGCAGATGACTCCGATGATTGCCAGGGTCGCACGGTCCGGCCCGCTCCGCGGTCCCATCCGGCCGCGTGAGCGGGGGTATCCGCGTGTTCGCTGTCCGAAGCCCGCCATCATCAACTCCCAGAACCCCGGGATCTGTTGGATGTGCATCGGGGTTCGGAGGTGCGGGTACCCCCGATCGGGCCGCCAAGTCATGGGCCCGCGGGCCGTCGGACCGGGGCTCGCGGGCCTCGGCGCGCTGCCCCCCTCCGGCAGCGCGCCGCAGCCCGGCCGCCTCCTTGCCGTACGGACATGCCTGTGGAACATGCCGTACCGGAGGACTTGACCCACTGTGACGTGCGGCGCCTGCCGGTGGACAGGATTCTCTGGCGTTGTCACCCTCATAGGGGAATTACGGTGAAAACGCCGCCAGATTCCCGTCAGATGTGAGCTGCTCCCATGCCCGCTTCGGCGTTCTCACCGCGCTTGGTGAGGAAGGCGACGAAGACCGCCACCACCGCGACACCGGCGGCGACGAGGGACGCCAGGCCCATACCGGAGATGAAGGTGTCGTGCGCGACGTCCGTGATCTTCGCGACGATCGCCGCCGGGGTGCCCGGGGCCACCGGCGCCACGCCGACCTGGACCGCCTCGGAGGCCTGGTCCAGCTGCGCGGAGGTGAGCGGCGGCAGGCCCGCGGCCGTCCAGTTGCCGGGCAGGTCGCTGTCCACCTTGGACGCCATGACCGCGCCGAGGACGGCCGTGCCGAGGCTGCCGCCGATCTGCATCGCCGCCTGCTGGAGGCCGCCGGCGACACCGGAGAGCTCCATCGGGGCGTTGCCGACGATGACCTCGGTGGCGCCGACCATGACCGGCGCGAGGCCGAGGCCCAGCAGGGCGAACCAGACCGACATGACACCGCTGCCGGTGTCCGTCTCCAGCGTGGACATGCCGTACATGGCGATCGCGGTGGCCGCCATGCCGCCCGCCAGCGGGACGCGCGGGCCCAGCTTGGTGATCGCCAGGCCGGCCAGCGGCGAGCCGACGATCATCATGCCGGTCAGCGGCAGCAGGTGCAGGCCGGCGTCGATCGGGCTCATGCCGTGCACGTTCTGGAGGTAGAACGTCACGAAGAACAGGCCGCCCATGAAGGCGATGGCCATCAGGACCATCAGGACCACGCCCGCCGACAGCGGGACCGAACGGAACAGCGCCAGCGGGATCAGGGGCTCGGAGACCTTCGTCTCCCAGAAGCCGAACGCCGCGAAGAGCACGGCGGAGCCGACGACGAAGGCCCACGTCTTGCCGTCGCCCCAGCCCCAGGCCGGAGCCTTGATCAGGGCCCAGACCAGGCAGAACATCGCGCCGGAGAGCAGCACGATGCCCAGGAGGTCGAAGGAGCGCGGGGCGTTCTCGGCCCGGTGGTCGAGCAGGATCAGGCTGCCCAGGACGAGGGCCAGGACGCCGACCGGCACGTTGATGAAGAACACCGACTGCCAGCTGACGTGCTCGACGAGCACACCGCCGAGGATCGGGCCGCCGGCGGTGGAGGCGCCGATGACCATGCCCCAGATGCCGATGGCCATGTTGAGCTTCTCGGCCGGGAAGGTGGCCCGCAGCAGGCCCAGCGCGGCCGGCATCAGCAGCGCGCCGAACAGACCCTGGAAGACGCGGAAGGTGACGACGAGCGCGATGCTGTCGGACAGGCCGATGGCGCCCGAGGCGGCGGCGAAGCCGACGACGCCGATGAGGAAGGTCTGCCGGTGGCCGAAGCGGTCGCCGAGCTTGCCCGCGGTGATCAGGGAGACCGCGAGGGCGAGGAAGTAGCCGTTGGTGATCCACTGGACCTGGGCGAAGGTGGCGCCGAGGTCCTTCTGGATCGCCGGGTTGGCGATGGCCACGATGGTGCCGTCGAGGGCCACCATCATGACGCCGACGGCGACGGTTATGAGGGTGAGCCACGGGTGCCCGCGCAGTCCGGTGGCCTCCGGGCCCGGACCGGACGGGGCGGCGGCCGGCGCCTTGTCCCCCGGCCCCGTCGTGTCGATGGTGGTCTGACTAGTCATGCCTTCGAGGCTAGTGACAGCCACTGACAATTGACAAACCAGTTCACAAGTCGGTAACTGTCACGCCGCGTACCGAACAGGCAGGAGAGACCCCATGGACACCGCGCCACCGCCCGGACTGCGCGAGCGCAAGAAGCAGCGCACCCGGGAGGCGCTGCTGCGGGCCGCCCTCGACCTGTTCACCGGCCGCGGTTACGAGCAGACCACCGTCGACGACATCGCCGAGGCCGTCGAGGTCTCGCAGCGCACCTTCTTCCGCCACTTCGCCGGCAAGGAGGACGCCGCGTTCGCCGTCCAGGAGATGGCGGAGGCGCACTTCGTCGCGTCGGTGGCGGCGCGTCCGCCGGGCGAGGCTCCCATGGAGGCCCTGCGCAACGCGCTGCTGGACGACTGGGACCGGCTCAGCGAGGCGATCGAGGCCGTCGTACCGGTCGAGCTGTACGTACGGATGTACCGGACGATCGAGTCGACGCCCGCCCTGCTCGCCGCCCATCTGCGCCGCTCGGCGGAGACGGAGGAGCGCATCGCGCGCGTGCTGGCCGAGCGCGAGGGACTCGACCTGGACACCGATCCGCGGCCCCGCCTCGCGGTGGCCGTCTTCGGCGGGGTGATCCGGGTGACGGAACGCCAGTGGAGCACCGGCGAGGACTTCAGCCCGCGGGCGATCCGGGAGCTGACGGCCCGCTACCTCGACCAGGTCGGCGTGGCCCTCACCGGACACTGGCGCGCGCCCGCCGATCCCGCCTGAGAACGGGCCGGGACCTCGCTCCGGCGGTGCCCGAAGTCCCCCGGGACCATCGACACTCACATCGAAACGTGATCCCTGTCACTCGGTTAACGCGTGGCCCTCTCGTTCTCCTAGGGTGTCCTCCCAGTGACTTCCTTCGGCACCTCCCCGCAACTCAACGTCTGGCGCGCGCTGCTCGCTCTGGCCGTCGTGTTCGTGATGCTGGCGACCACCGGCTGGACGGCTCTGCGCCAGCAACGGGAGACGACCGCCCTCCAGGCCTCGCTGACGGCCTGGCAGCACGGCAGCATCGGCGGACACCGGCTGCCCGACCCGCACTCGGCCCCCGCCCGGCTGTCCCGGTTCTTCGCCTCGCTCACCCCGGGGCAGCGCAACGCGCTCGCGACCGGCTACCCGCTCGCGGTCGGCAACATGAACGGGGCCCCGGCCCGGCTGCGCTACCGCGCCAACCGGGTCGCGCTCGGACAGGCCCGCGAGGTCGAGCGGGCGCGCATGCACGACAGCCGGCTCAGCCCGGCGGGGCAGCAGGAGGCGGGGCGCAGGATGCACCGCTTCGAGTCGATGATGAGCGGCGGCCGCAAGATCCTCGCCTTCGACCCGGAGAGCTCCGGCCGCGCCGCCGAGGTGTTCGGGGATCTCACCGCGGCCGAGCGGATCTCGGTCGTCGTCCCCGGCGTCGACACCGACCTGCTCACCTTCCAGCGCACCAACCGCAGGTACTCGGCGCCGGTCGGCATGGCCAAGTCCCTCTACGCCGCCGAGCGGGCCGTGCGCCCCGCGGTCCGTACCGCCGTGATCGCCTGGGCCGACTACACCGCCCCCGCCGGACTCGGCATCGACTCGGCCACCGCGATGCGCGCCGAGGACGGCGCCGTCCGGCTGAACGCGCTGCTGCGCGCGCTGCCCGGCGACGCGCCGGTCGCCATGTTCTGCCACAGCTACGGCTCCGTGCTGTGCGGGGTCGCCGCGCGCGACATGCCCCGCCGGGTGGTCGACATAGCCGTGGCCGCCAGCCCCGGCATGCGGGTGCCGAGCGTCGACCGTCTGGGCACCTCCGCCCGGGTGTGGGCGATGCGGGACGCGAGCGACTGGGTACAGGACGTGCCGCACCTGGAGGTCGGGGGCCTCGGCCACGGCGCCGACCCGGTCTCCCCCGCGTTCGGCGCCCGGGTGCTGTCGGCGCGTGACGCGCAGGGGCACAGCGGCTATTTCGAGCCGGGCACGGACAGCCTGCGCAACCTCGCCGACATCGGCACGGGCGCGTACCGGTCGGTCCGGTGCGCCCAGCAGGACAAGGGGTGCCGGGCGGGCCTGCCCGGCAAGGCGACGGCAGAACGCGCGTAGAGACGCAGAAATCGCGGTCTGCCCGGGGAGGCGACGGAGGAGCTCGTGCCGCATACGATGAGCCGTATGGGTGACGTACTGGCCGGATTTCATGCCGCCTGGGAGTTCGAGTCCGACTCCGTGCTCATCCGCTACGAACGGGGGATCCGTACACCGAAGCTCTTCCAGGCGCTGGGTGAACGGCGCGTCCCGCTCGCGGCGATCGAGGCGGTGACCCTCACCCCCGGCAGACGCGGCACGGTCGTGCTGCGGGCCGAGCCCCGGCCGGGCGCCGACCCGCTGATGGAGGCGGCCGACGGGCAGCTCAAGGAGGGGGCCGACCCCTACCGGCTGGTGCTGCCGGCCGAGCGCGAGACGCTCGCCGAGTACTACGCCGACGAACTGCGCGCCCTGCTCACCGAGTCCGGCCCGGCCGAGCGCCATCTGGTGCCCGCCCCCGAGGCGCCCCGGCAGTTCAAGGCGTACGACGCGAAGGCGTCCTTCGACGGCCGGACGGTGAACTTCCGCTGGTTCTGGACGGGCGCGTCCTCGGCCAAGTGGAAGGCCGGCGACCAGAGTTTCCCGGTCACCGGCCTCGCCGGGGTCGAGTGGCGCTCCCCCGAGGTCCTCGAGGGGCATCTGCGACTGCTGCTGCGGGACCCGGCCGAGCAGCAGGCCGCGCAGGCGGACCAGGACCCGGCGGCGGTGGTGTTCGGCCTGGGGTACGGACCGGTGCACGAGTCGCTGCCGTTCGCCGCGGCCGTGCTGGCCGCGGTGCGCGCCGGCGGGACGGCGGCCGCGCCGGCCGTACCCGCGGCCGCGCTCACCGTCCCGGCGCCGCGCCGCGATCCCGCCGACCTCGCCGAGCGGATCCGTCATCTCGGCGAGCTGCACCGGGCCGGGCTGCTGACGGACGAGGAGTTCTCGGTGAAGAAGGCGGAGCTGCTCGCGGAGTTCTGACGCTCCCGGCCGGGACGGTCAGCCCGCCCGCTCCGCGGCGTGGACGTGCCCGGCGTCCGCGTAGAAGGAGATCTTCCGGTCGAGCACCGCGAGCGTGTCGTGGAGCTCGGCGATCCGGGCCAGGACGTCGTGCCGGGTGGCCACCAGCAGGTCGCGCCGCTCCTCGTAGGTGTTCTCGCCCTCGCGCACCAGCTCCGCGTACCGGACCATGTCGGCGACCGGCATGCCCGTCAGCCGCAGCTTGCCGACCAGGCCGAGCCAGTCCAGGTCCCGGTTGTTGTAGCGGCGCTGACCGGTGTGCGACCGGTCGATGTGGGACATCAGGCCGATCCGCTCGTACCAGCGCAGGGTGTGCGCGCTCAGCCCGGTGAACGCGACGACCTCACTGATGGTGTAGCTGTCCCGGCCGTCGGGGCGCGGATGCGGTGGCGGCGGGGCGGAGCAGCTGTCTGCGGAGGCGGGGGCTTGCTCGGCGGCCGCGGGCGTCGTCTGCATCACCGTCATGACCTCCACGCTATGACCTTCGAGCGCACTCCAGGCAAGCCACGCCGTGAAGAAGCCGGCGGGCGTGGCGTGATCGGGCCGGCCGGCGCCCCGGCGCGGCACGGCACGCGGCGGACGGTGATCGGGCCGGCGGGGGGTGTCGCGAGCCCGGGCTCGGGTCCGCTTAGGCTCGACGTCATGTCTGCACAGAGCTTGGCGTTGATCGAGAACTGGCCGGTTCCCACCGCTGCGGCGGGTGTCGTACGGGCCGACGGCACGGTCCTGGGGACCCACGGTCCCGTCGGGCGGCGTTTCCCGCTGGCCTCGGTCACCAAGCCGCTCGCCGCCTACGCCGCGCTCGTCGCGTACGAGGAGGGGGCGATCGAGTTCGACGAGCCGGCCGGCCCCGCGGGGTCGACGGTCCGTCATCTGCTCGCCCACGCCTCGGGGCTGGCGTTCGACGAGCACCGGGTGATGTCGGCGCCCGGGGAGCGGCGGCTGTACTCCAACGCGGGCTTCGAGGTGCTCGGGGAGCACATCGCGAAGGCCACGGACATCCCGTTCGCCGAGTATCTGCGGCAGGCGGTGCTGGAGCCGCTCGGCATGACGGACACCGGCCTCGACGGCTCACCGGCGAAGGACGGGGTGTCGACGGTGGCGGACCTGCTGCGCTTCGCCGCGGAGGTGCAGGCGCCGCGGCTGCTGGATCCGCGTACCGTCGCCGAGGCGATGACCGTGCAGTACCCGGGCACCAAGGGCGTCCTGCCGGGCTACGGTCACCAGAACCCCAACGACTGGGGCCTCGGCTTCGAGATCCGGGACGGCAAGTCGCCGCACTGGACGGGCGCCTCGTCCTCGCCGCGGACGTTCGGGCACTTCGGGCAGTCGGGTACGTTCCTGTGGATCGACCCGGACGCGGGGATCGCGTGCGTCGCCCTGACCGACCGCGCCTTCGGGCCCTGGGCCGTCGAGGCGTGGCCCCCCTTCACCGACGCGGTGCTCGCCGAACTCGCCCGCTGACCCGCGGGGTCCGGGCGGGGCGCAGAGGCGGCGGGCCGGTCAGGCCGCCGCCATCTCCCAGAGCAGCAGTTCCGCCGCCGTCACCCCCACCGCCTCCAGGTCCTTCGCGTCGGTGATCCGCGCCGCGTCCCCCGCCGCCAGCTCCGCGCCGTCCAGCCGTACCGCGCCGCGGACGACATGGACGTACACCTGGGCCGCGTCCGGTACCGCCGTCCGCTCCCCCGCGGCCAGCCGCCGCACGTGCAGCATCGCGGCCGCCTCCGGGACCGCGTACGGGGTGGAGTCGGCGATGCCCCGGACGATCTCGTAGACCGGGTCGCCGCCCGGCTCGCGCGGGGCCAGCCACATCTGGACGAAGGTCAGCGGTGCGGCGGCGTCGTTGCGCTCCACGTGCCGGACACCGGACGCCGCGCTCAGCCGCTGGACGTCCCCGGCGCGCACCACCGTCTCGCGGCCGAGGGAGTCGCGGTGGGTCAGCTCGCCCTCGACCACCCACGTCACGATCTCCGTGTGACTGTGCGGGTGCTCGTCGAAGCCGGCGCCCGGGGCGAGGCGCTCCTCGTTGCAGGCGATCACCGCGCCGAAACGGAGGTTGCCGGGGTCGTAGTGGGGGCCGAAGGAGAAGGCGTGCCGGGAGTCGATCCCGGCCCGCGGATCCCCTCCGCGGTAGCGCTCGCCCGCGCGCCGTACGTCCATCACGACCACCACGGTAGCCCCGCGGAGGACCCGCCGCGGACCGCGCGCGCGACCCGGCGGCACACGTCGGCGTCCCGATAAGGCAGTCTTGTCCCGTGCCCGAACCCGAAACCAGCAAGTCCCCCACCGCAGCGCACGACGCCCAGACGCACGCCGCGACCCTGAAGCGGCTGGAGAAGTCCGCCGGGACCCTCGCCGTCCAGGCCATCGCCCGGATGGACGAGACGCTGCCGTGGTATCGGGCGATGCCCCCGGAGAACCGCTCCTGGATCGGGCTCGTCGCGCAGGCCGGTATCGCCGCCTTCACCGAGTGGTTCCGGCATCCCGACGCCCCCCAGGCCATCTCCACCGACGTGTTCGGGACCGCGCCGCGCGAGCTGACCCGGGCCATCACCCTGCGCCAGACCGTCGAGATGGTGCGCACCACCATCGAGGTCATGGAGAGCGCGATCGACGAGGTCGCGGCCCCGGGGGACGAGCGCGTGCTGCGCGAGGCGCTGCTCGTCTACGCCCGTGAGATCGCCTTCGCCACCGCCCAGGTCTACGCCCAGGCCGCCGAGGCACGCGGTGCCTGGGACGCGCGTCTGGAGTCGCTCGTCGTCAACGCCGTGCTCAGCGGGGAGGCCGACGAGGGCGCGGTGAGCAGGGCCGCCGCGCTGGGCTGGAACGCGCCGGAACACGTGTGCGTGGTGCTGGGCACCGCCCCGGACGGCGACTCCGAACTGACCGTGGAGGCCATCCGGCGGGCCGCCCGGCACGCCAAGCTCCAGGTGCTCACCGGGGTGCTGGGCAGCCGGCTCGTGGTGATCGCCGGCGGCAGCGACAACCCCCTCGCGGTGGCCAAGTCGCTGATCGGGCCGTTCGCGCAGGGGCCGGTGGTGGCCGGTCCCGTCGTCCCCGACCTGCTGGCCGGCACCCGGTCCGCGCAGGCCGCCGCGGCGGGGCTGAAGGCGTGTTCCGCCTGGCAGGACGCCCCGCGTCCGGTGCTGGCGGACGATCTGCTCCCGGAGCGCGCGATCGCCGGCGATCCCGGCGCGCGCGAGCAGTTGGTGGAGGAGATCTACAGACCGCTGGAGGAAGCCGGGTCCGCGCTGCTGGAGACGCTCAGCGTCTACCTGGAGCAGGCGAGCAGCCTGGAGGGTGCCGCCCGGATGCTGTTCGTGCACCCCAACACCGTGCGCTACCGGCTCCGACGTGTGACGGACGTCACCGGCTGGTCGCCATCCGATGTACGATCCGCGTTCACACTGAGGATCGCGCTGATCCTGGGGCGTCTGGTCGATGGAGATCCCCAGACCTAGGTTTGTCGAAGGCCTACAAAACCCCCTGCTGTTCTTCGTCCCTGTCCCCACGGGCGGCCGCGGCCGTCCCCAAGAGAGAGTGTGAGAGTGCTCGTACTCGTCGCTCCCGGCCAGGGCGCTCAGACGCCCGGCTTCCTGACCCCCTGGCTCGAACTGCCCGGTGCCGCCGACCGCCTCGCCGCGTGGTCGGACGCCATCGGGCTGGACCTCGTCCACTACGGCACGCAGGCCGACGCGGACGCGATCCGGGACACGGCTGTCGCGCAGCCGCTCCTGGTCGCCGCCGGACTGCTGTCCGCCTCGGCACTCGGTGCCGTCACGGACCTCGCCCCGGGCGCGGTCGCGGGCCACAGCGTCGGCGAGATCACCGCCGCGGCCTTCGCGGGCGTCCTCGACGACACCACCGCGCTGAGCCTCGTGCGCAAGCGCGGCCTGGCCATGGCCGAGGCCGCCGCGATCACCGAGACCGGCATGTCGGCGCTGCTCGGCGGCGAACCCGAGGTGACCGTCCCGCACCTGGAGAAGCTGGGCCTGACCGCGGCCAACGTCAACGGCGCGGGCCAGATCGTGGCCGCGGGCACGCTGGAGCAGCTCGCGGCGCTGGAGGCCGACAAGCCCGAGGGCGTGCGCCGGGTCGTCGCGCTGAAGGTGGCCGGCGCCTTCCACACGCACCACATGGGTCCCGCGGTCGAGAAGCTGGCCGAGGCCGCGAAGGAGCTCGTGCCCGCCGACCCGAAGGTCGTGTACGTCTCCAACAAGGACGGGCGGACCGTCGCCACCGGCGACGAGGTCGTCGCCCGGCTGGTCGGCCAGGTCGCCAACCCGGTCCGCTGGGACCTGTGCATGGAGACCTTCAAGGAGCTCGGCGCGACGGCGCTGATCGAGGTGTGCCCCGGCGGCACGCTGACCGGTCTGGCCAAGCGCGCGCTGCCCGGCGTCACGACGCTGGCCCTGAAGACCCCCGACGACCTGGACGCGGCTCGCGAACTCATCGCCGAGCATGCCTGACGACCCGAGGAGCCGACCGATCATGTCGAAGATCAAGCCCAGCAAGGGCGCCCCGTACGCGCGCATCCTCGGCGTGGGCGGCTACCGTCCCACCCGGATCGTGCCGAACGAGGTGATCCTCGAGACGATCGACTCGTCCGACGAGTGGATCCGCTCGCGCTCCGGCATCGAGACGCGGCACTGGGCGAGCGACGAGGAGACCGTCGCCGCGATGTCGGTCGAGGCCTCCGGCAAGGCGATCGCCGACGCCGGGATCTCCGCCGAGCAGATCGGCGCCGTCGTCGTCTCGACCGTCTCGCACTTCAAGCAGACCCCGGCCGTCGCCACCGAGATCGCCCACAAGCTGGGCACCGCCAAGGCGGCCGCCTTCGACATCTCGGCGGGCTGCGCGGGCTTCGGCTACGGCCTGACCCTCGCCAAGGGCATGATCGTCGAGGGTTCGGCGGAGTACGTCCTGGTCATCGGGGTCGAGCGGCTGTCCGACCTGACCGACCTGGAGGACCGGGCCACGGCCTTCCTGTTCGGTGACGGCGCGGGCGCGGTCGTCGTGGGCCCCTCCAAGGAGCCGGCCATCGGCCCGACCGTCTGGGGCTCGGAGGGCGACAAGTCCGAGACCATCAAGCAGACCGTGCCGTGGACGGACTACCGCAACGGCGAGGTCGAGAAGTTCCCCGCGATCACCCAGGAAGGCCAGGCGGTGTTCCGCTGGGCCGTGTTCGAGATGGCGAAGGTCGCCCAGCAGGCGCTGGAGGCGGCCGGGATCACCTCGGACGAACTGGACGTCTTCATCCCGCACCAGGCCAACGAGCGGATCATCGACTCGATGGTGAAGACACTCAAGCTGCCGGGGACCGTCACGGTCGCGCGTGACGTGCGCACCACCGGCAACACCTCGGCCGCCTCGATCCCGCTCGCGATGGAGCGGCTCCTGGCGACCGGCGAGGCGAAGAGCGGCGACACCGCGCTCGTCATCGGCTTCGGGGCGGGTCTCGTGTACGCCGCGACGGTCGTTACCCTCCCCTAGGCACTCCGTGCCGGATCATGCATCCGGTACGGGAAACGCACCACCCGCCGCGCTCGCGGTGGGAGCCACACCCTCTGGAACATCTACGAAGGAGCGCCGACATGGCCGCCACTCAGGAAGAGATCGTCGCCGGTCTCGCGGAGATCGTGAACGAGATCGCCGGGATCCCGGTTGAGGACGTCCAGCTGGACAAGTCCTTCACCGACGACCTGGACGTCGACTCGCTGTCCATGGTCGAGGTCGTCGTCGCCGCCGAAGAGCGCTTCGACGTCAAGATCCCCGACGAGGACGTCAAGAACCTCAAGACCGTCGGTGACGCGACCGAATACATCCTCAAGCACCAGGCCTGAGCAACCCCTTAGGCCGGGAGCTGCCGGCCCCGCCACCCGGCGGTGGCGCCGCTGAATCCTCGTATCCGTTGGAGAAAGAATTCCCGTGAGCCCGACCAATCGCACCGTGGTCGTCACCGGTATCGGCGCAACCACACCGCTGGGTGGCGACGCAGCCTCTACCTGGGAGGGCCTGATCGCCGGTCGTTCCGGCGTCAAGCCCCTGGAGAAGGAGTGGGCGGCCGACCAGGCCGTCCGTATCGCGGCCCCGGTCGCCGTGGAGCCCACCGAGGTCATCCCGCGGCCGCAGGCCCGCCGTCTGGACCGTTCGGCGCAGTTCGCGCTGATCGCGGCCCAGGAGGCCTGGGCCGACGCCGGCTTCACCGCTCGCGCGGGTGAGGACGGCGCGGTCGACCCCGACCGTCTCGGGACCGTCATCGCCTCCGGCATCGGCGGTGTGACGACCCTCCTCGACCAGTACGACGTGCTCAAGGAGAAGGGCGTCCGCCGCGTCTCCCCGCACACCGTGCCGATGCTCATGCCGAACGGCCCGTCCGCCAACGTGGGTCTGCTCGTGGGCGCCCGCGCGGGTGTGCACACGCCGGTCTCCGCCTGCGCGTCGGGCGCCGAGGCCATCGGTTACGCCATCGAGATGATCCGTACCGGCCGTGCCGACGTCGTCGTCGCCGGTGGCACGGAGGCGGCGATCCACCCGCTGCCCATCGCCGCGTTCGGCAACATGATGGCGATGTCCAAGAACAACGACGACCCGCAGGGCGCCTCGCGCCCCTACGACGTCGACCGCGACGGCTTCGTCCTCGGCGAGGGCGCCGGCGTGATCGTCCTGGAGTCGGCCGAGCACGCCGCCAAGCGCGGTGCCCGGGTGTACGCGGAGGCGGTCGGCCAGGGCATCTCCGCCGACGGCCACGACATCGTGCAGCCGGAGCCGGAGGGCCGCGGCATCTCGCACGCCCTCCAGCACCTGCTGGACAGCACGGACCTGGACCCGGCGGAGATCGTGCACGTGAACGCGCACGCCACCTCCACGCCGGCCGGTGACATCGCCGAACTGAAGGCGCTGCGCAAGGTCTTCGGCGACGACACGGACCACATGGCCGTCTCGGCGACCAAGTCGATGACCGGTCACCTGCTCGGTGGCGCGGGCGGTGTCGAGTCCGTCGCGGCCATCCTCGCCCTGTACCACCGGGTGGCGCCGCCGACCATCAACGTGGAGAACCTCGACCCGGAGGCGGCGGCCAACGCCGACATCGTCCGCGGCGAGGCGCGCAAGCTCCCCGTCGACGGCCGGATCGCCGCGCTGAACGACTCGTTCGGCTTCGGCGGCCACAACGTGGTGCTGGCCTTCCGCACGATCTGAGCTCACCGTCCTCGCCGATGACTTCGAGGACCTCCGACGGCCCGTCCCCCGTGCTCCGGCGCGGGCGACGGGCCGCGGTCCGTTCCGGGACGGGCCGCGCGGGGGCGGGTCCGGAGCGGGGCGCGGATGCGGCCCGTCGTGCGCGTGCCGCCTCGGGAAGCCGCGGGACGGGTGCGCTGCCGCCCTCGTGCCATGCCGCGGGACGGGTGCGTCGCGGCCCCCGCGCCATGCCGCGCGACGGGCCCGTGCCAGGCTCGCGTGAGGCGTGCGCGACGGACGTGCACGACGACGTGCGCGATGGACGTACGTGACGACGTGCGCGACGGACGTGCACGACGACGTGCGCGATGGACGTACGTGACGACGTGCGCGACGGACGTTACGTGACGGCGTTCGCGGCGGACGTCACGTGACGGCATACCCGGCGGGTGTGCGGGCGTGCGGACGGGGGCCGCGTCGGCGGCTGGGCGCGGTGGCGGATCGGGCCGGGCCGCGGGTCAGACCACCTGGTGCAGCCAGCGCACCGGGGCGCCCTCGCCCGCGTACCGGAACGGCTCCAACTCGTCGTCCCAGGGCTTGCCGAGCAGCTTGGCGAGTTCGGCCTCCAGGTCGGTCTCGCCGCGCTGGGAGCGCTGGAGGGCGGCGCGCAGCCGGTCCTCGGGGATGAGGATGTCGCCGTGCATCCCGGTGACCGCGTGGTAGATGCCGAGGTCGGGGGTGCAGCTGTAGCGCTCGCCCTCGGCGGTGGGGCAGGGCTCGGCGGTGACCTCGAAGCGCAGCATCTGCCAACCGCGCAGGGCGGAGGCGAGCTTGGACGCGGTGCCGACCTCGCCCTGCCAGGAGAACTCCGAGCGCCAGGTGCCCGGCGCGGCGGGCTGCCGGATCCAGTCGAGGTTGACGCGCGTACCGAGCACCCCGGCGACGGCCCACTCGACATGCGGGCACAGCGCGCGCGGCGCGGAGTGCACGTACAGAACTCCACGTGTCGTCACCGGGACCTCCGGGCAGAGCGGGACATCTTGCTACTGGGGCCATGCTCAGTGGCGCGTCGGCCACGTTGATGGCGAGGCTACCGTGCGGCGACGCAAGGAGTGTGACGTACCGTCGGTCCCGGTACCCACAATCGCCTGCCATTCACCCAGGGGGACGCTTGTACGCGGTACGGCGTTGCACCGGACCGGGCGGGAACCCCCGCACGTTGTGATGGAGGGGGAGGACGTACGGGACGACCGAGGGGATGGCCGAGGATGCGGAAGCGGAGCAGCCGGCTGCGAGCCGTCGTCGCCGTCGTGGCGGCGGCCGTCCTGGGTGCCGGGGGGTGCGACGCGGCCGGCGGCGACCCGCCGGGTTCGGGCGGGGCGCAGGGTCGGGCGAAGCCGTCGCCCACCCCGGTGTGGGACCGCAGCCCGGACTCGGTGGCGGCGGTCGGTGACTCCATCACCCGCGGCTTCGACGCCTGCGCGGTCCTGTCGGACTGTCCTGAGGTGTCGTGGGCGACGGGCAGCTCGGCGAGGGTCGACAGCCTCGCCGTACGGCTGCTGGGGGCGGCGGGCGCGGCCGGGCACAGCTGGAACTACGCGGTGACCGGGTCCCGGATGGCGGACCTGCCCGCGCAGGTCGAGCGGGCGGCGGCGCGGCGGCCGCAGCTGATGACGGTGATGGCGGGGGCCAATGACGCCTGCCGGTCCACCGTTTCGAGCATGACGCCGGTCGCGGACTTCCGGGCGGACTTCGAGGACGCGCTGCGCATCCTGCGCGAGGAGCTGCCGAAGACGCAGGTGTACGTGGCGAGCGTGCCGAACCTGAAGCGACTGTGGTCGCAGGGGCGTTCCAACCCGCTCGGCAAGCAGATCTGGCGGCTCGGCATCTGCCCGTCCATGCTGGGCGACGCGGACGCGCTGGACGCGGCGGCGACGGCCCGGCGCGACACGGTGCAGCAGCGGGTGGAGGCGTACAACAGGGTGCTGGAGGAGGTGTGCGCGAAGGACGACCGGTGCCGCTTCGACCGGAACGCGGTCTACGACTACCACTTCGGCACGGACCAGCTCAGCCACTGGGACTGGTTCCACCCGAGCACGGACGGGCAGGCGCGGCTCGCGGAGATCGCCTACCGCACCGTCACGGCACGGGAACCGTGACCTAGGGTTTCCCACATGAGCGAACTTTTCGGCACACTTCCCGACGGCACCCCGGTCCATGTCTGGACCCTGGAACGGGCCGGGACCCGGGTCCGGATCCTGTCGTACGGCGGGATCGTGCAGTCCCTGGAGGTCCCCGACCGGGACGGGCGCCCCGGGGACGTGGTGCTGGGGTTCGCCGACCTGGCCGGCTATCTGGCGCACCCGGGACCGTATCTCGGCGCGCTGGTCGGCCGGTACGCCAACCGGATCGCGGGCGGCCGTTTCCCGCTGGGCGAGCTCACCTACGCGCTGGAGCCCAACAACCCGCCGAACTCGCTGCACGGCGGTGAGCGCGGCTTCGACAAGCGGGTGTGGGACGTGACGCCGGTCGAGCACGGGGTGCGGCTGAGCCGGGTCAGCCCGCACGGCGAGGAGGGCTTCCCGGGCCGGCTGGAGGTCTCGGCGACGTACGCCCTGGAGGCGTCCGGGGCGCTGCGGATCTCCTACGAGGCCACCACGGACGAGCCGACCGTGGTCAACCTCACCAACCACAGCTACTTCGACCTGGGCGGCGGGGCCGGGAGCACCGGCGGACACGAGCTGCGGATCGACGCCTCGCGCTACACGCCGGTCGACGCGGACCTGATCCCGACCGGTGTGCTGGAGGACGTGACGGGCACCCGGTTCGACTTCCGCACGGCCCGCAAGGTGGGCACCGGCTACGACCACAACTTCGTCCTGGACAAGGGGGTGACGCCGGCCGTCGAGGAGGTGGCCGAGCTGCACGACCCGGGGTCCGGGCGGGTGCTGACGGTGGCGACGACCGAGCCGGGGATGCAGCTGTACACCGCGGACCACCTTCAGGCCCCGTTCGCGCCCGGCGACGGGGTCGCGCTGGAGACGCAGCACTTCCCGGACTCCCCGAACCGTCCGGAGTTCCCGAGCACCGAGCTGCGGCCGGGCTCGGTGTACCGCTCGGCGACGGTGTACGCGTTCTCGACCCGCTGACCGGTCCCGGGAAGTGAATGAGCCCCGGTCCGGAGGTCAGGTCACCGGACCGGGGCTGCTTCGGGGGGCGCCGGAGCCCCTGGGCCCGGAGGGCCCGGGACGTAGGCGCCCGGATCAGACGTTAACCGTCGTGCTCGCTCCGCGGTCGGCGATCGAGCGGACGAGGCGAAGTTCGTACTAACCCTTCACAAATACCCACCAGCTCGCCTTCTATCCCAAATCTCGAGAGAACCGCTGCGGAATCTCCGTCGCGACCGCGGTCCTCCCGCCCGGCACGGCCTCGGCACCCGGGAAACCGGCAGGTCGGCGGGGCGGCGGGGCGGCGGGAGGGGCCCTGCCCGGCTCGTCGTGCGCCGGCGCACGACGAGGCGCCCCTGCGCGGACGGTCCACGCGGCGGCGGG
>NZ_JBVJMD010000050.1:44964-62442 GCF_055584385.1 Streptomyces sp. NPDC104096 | reverse complement strand
CGTGTGCTCAGCCGTTCTGGGGCACGCCCGGGGGCCGGGCCCGCCGCACCCGGCGCCCGGCCGGGTGCGGCGGGTCCCGGGTCAGCGGATCGGGCGGTGGACGTTCTCCCGTTCGCTCGGCCCGGGTGTGGCGTCGGCGATCCAGGGGCCCTCTCCCGAGGGGTCGACGATGCCCTGTTCCAGCCATTCGTACGTGCCCGCGAGGACGCCCTTGACGACCTTGCGGTCGATGTCGTCGGTGTTGGTCCACAGGCGGTCGAAGAGTTCCTCGACCCGGATGCGGGACTGACGGCAGAAGGCGTCGGCCAGCTGGTAGGCCTCGCGGCCGTGGTCGCCCTGGCTGCGCAGCAGCTCGGCGCGGACACAGGCGGCGCTCATCGCGAACAGCTCCGCGCCGATGTCGACGACCCGGCCCAGGAAGCCCTGCTTGGTCTCCATCCGGCCCTGCCAGCGGGACATGGCGTAGAACGTGGAGCGGGCGAGCTTGCGGGCGTGCCGTTCGACGTAGCGCAGATGGCCGGAGAGGTCGACCTCGCGCTTGAACTGGGCGTAGGAGGCGGGGAGCTGGCCGGGTCCGGCGACCAGCTTCGGGAGCCACTTGGCGTAGAAGACGCCCGCGTTCGCCCCGGCCCTCGCCTTGTCGGACAGGGACTTCTCCGGGTCGATCAGGTCGCCCGCGACCGACAGGTGCGCGTCGACGGCCTCGCGTGCGATCAGCAGGTGCATGATCTCCGTCGAGCCCTCGAAGATCCGGTTGATGCGCAGGTCGCGCAGCATCTGCTCGGCGGGTACGGGGCGTTCGCCGCGGGCGGCCAGCGAGGCGGCGGTCTCGAAGCCCCGGCCGCCGCGGATCTGGACCAGCTCGTCGGCCATGAGCCAGGACATCTCGGAGCCGTACAGCTTGGCGAGGGCGGCCTCGATGCGGATGTCGTTGCGGTCCTCGTCCGCCATCTGGGAGGAGAGGTCGACGACGGCCTCCAGGGCGAAGGTCGTGGCGGCGATGAAACTGATCTTGGAGCCCACGGCCTCGTGCTGCGCGACCGGCTTGCCCCACTGCTCCCGTACGCCCGACCACTCGCGGGCGATCTTCAGACACCACTTGCCCGCGCCCACGCACATGGCGGGCAGGGAGAGCCGTCCGGTGTTCAACGTGGTCAGTGCGATCTTGAGGCCGGCGCCCTCGGGGCCGATGCGGTTGGCGGCCGGGACGCGCACCCGGTGCAGCCGGGTGACCCCGTTCTCCAGGCCGCGCAGGCCCATGAAGGCGTTGCGGTTCTCGACGGTGACGCCCTCGGAGGCGGCCTCCACGACGAAGGCGGTGATGCCGCCCTTGTGCCCGTCGGACTTCGGCACCCGGGCCATCACCACGAGGAGGTCGGCGACCACGCCGTTGGTCGTCCAGAGCTTCACGCCGTCGAGGACGTAGTCGTCGCCGTCCGGGACCGCGGTCGTGGCCAGCCGGGCCGGGTCGGAGCCGACGTCGGGTTCGGTCAGCAGGAAGGCGGAGATGTCGGTGCGGGCGCACCGGGGCAGGAAGGTGTCCTTCTGCTCCTGGGTGCCGAAGAGCTTCAGCGGCTGCGGCACGCCGATCGACTGGTGGGCGGAGAGCAGCGCGCCGATCGCCGGGTTCGCCGAGCCGACCAGGGCGAGGGCCTTGTTGTAGTAGACCTGGGTGAGGCCGAGGCCGCCGTACTTGGTGTCGATCTTCATACCGAGGGCGCCGAGCTCCTTGAGCCCGTCGATCACCTCGTCCGGGATCCGCGCGTCGCGCTCGATGCGTGCCGAGTCGATCCGGGTCTCGCAGAAGTCGCGCAGTTTGGCCAGGAACTCCTCGCCGCGTTGCGCGTCCTCGTCGGCGGGCAGGGGGTGGGGATGGATGAGGTCGAGCCGGAAGCGGCCCAGGAACAGTTCCTTGGCGAAGCTGGGCTTGCGCCAGTCCTGTTCCCGGGCGGCCTCCGCCACCTGACGTGCCTCACGCTCAGTGACGGTGGGTTTGCTGGTTGGTGCGGTCATGAGGCTCACCTCGCCGCGAATAGGGATCTTGGGGGACGTTCGTTACCGACCGGTGCTACTGGATCGTTGGTACCCGAATCCGGACCTGCCCACCAGCCCTCGTGCGCCGTTCAGTGGATGTCGGGGCCGCCGTCCGCCACTCCCCCGTGCGGGTGACTCCCGTGACCGTGAGAACCTTCGTGGTCCAGGGTCGGCGCGGTCCGCGGGGACACCTGCCGCCGGGCAGGTCATCGAGGCGTTCGAGGTCACGAGAAAAGCAGTCGAAGCGCTTCGACAACCTATGGACACCCATCCCCGCTGAAGCTACTGTCGGACCACCCCCACCCGCCCTTACTCGTCATGCGCACTGTCGAAGCGCTTCAAAAGCTTGGAGAGCTGGATGGTCACCCTCGCCGAGGTCGCCCAGCACGCCGGAGTCTCGGCGAGCACGGTGAGCTATGTCCTCAGCGGCAAGCGGTCCATCTCCGCGACCACCCGGCTGCGGGTCGAGCAGAGCATCCGGGAACTCGGCTACCACCCCAACGCCGGCGCCCGCGCCCTGGCCAGCAGCAGGTCGAACATCATCGCGCTGATGGTCCCGCTGCGCACGGACATGTACGTGCCGGTGATGATGGAGATCGCCATCGCGGTGGCCACCACGGCCCGCACGCACGGGTACGACGTCCTGCTCCTCACCGGCGAGGAGGGACCCGACGCCGTCCGCCGCGTCACCGGCAGCGGGCTCGCCGACGCGATGATCCTGATGGACGTCCAGCTCGACGACGAGCGGCTGCCGCTGCTGCGCGGCTCGGGCCAGCCGTCCGTCCTGATCGGCCTGCCCGCCGACACCTCCGGGCTGACCTGCGTCGACCTGGACTGGAGCGCGACCGGCGCCCTGTGCGTGGAGCATCTGGCGAAGCTGGGGCACCACGACATCGCCGTCATCGGCGAGGCCCCCGCGGTGTACGAGCGGCACACCGGTTTCGCCGAGCGCACGCTCGACGGACTGCGCGCGCGGGCCCGGGAGCTGGGCCTGCGGGTGCTGCACCGGCCGTGCGAGGGCGGGTACGACGCGATGGCCGTGACCCTGGCCCGGATCCTCGACGAACGTCCGGGCACCACGGGGTTCGTCGTGCAGAACGAGTCGGCCGTCGAGCCGCTGCTCGCCCTGCTGCGCCAGCAGGGCCGCGCCGTGCCCGAGGACGTCTCGGTGGTCGCGATCTGCCCGGACCAGGTCGCCGTCCAGGCCTCGGTGCGGCTGACGTCCGTGGGCATCCCCGCCCCGGACATGGGCCGGAACGCCGTGGAACGCCTGATCGCGACGCTCGAAGGGCGGGCGGCCGGTGAAGTGGTCCTGCTCGCTCCGGAGCTGACGGTCCGGGCGAGCTCGGGACCGGCGCCCGCCGCGCCCTGAGACCGCCCACCGCGTCCTGAGACCGCCCGGGGTGCCGGACCGGCCCGGGGAGGCCGGCCCGGTACCGCGGTCAGCTCCCGCTGACGGTCAGGCTGTTGGCGGCGAAGTCCAGGCCGCCGGAGGACGAGGTGATCTCGAAGCCGAACTGCACGTCACCGATGGTCTCGTTGCCGAACCAGCCCTTGGTGTCCTTGATCCACTTGAGGATCGGCAGGATGTTGACGGTTCCCGAGGACGAGTTCGAGGTGCGGACGAACGAGAAGACGTCGTTGGCGCCGTTGTTGCCCTTGTAGACGGTCCAGGTGTGGCCGCCGAGCGTCAGGTTGCCCTGCGAGGTGCCGAGCGGCCCGACGGCGCCGGTCTTGTTGACCCAGAGCATGATCTCGTAGTCGTAGTCGGTGTCCCAGATGTCGTACGACGTGTTGTACGCGCCGGACGACGGGACGGTGACGTTGTAGCTGCTGGTCAGCGAGGTGAGCGAGGTGATCGACTTGTTGATCACCTTCTTGGAGTTGGGATAGGCCTTGATGCCGCCGGTGTTGGGGTGGTTGGCCCAGACCCCCCAGTTGGTGCCGGAGTTGGCCCAGATGCACTGGCTGCCGGCGCCGGAGCCCCAGATGTCGTTGTAGAGCGTGTAGCCGTTCAGGGTGGTGCTGCCCCACTGGTCGCAGGAGGACCAGACGGCGGCGGAGGCGGGCGCCGCGGCGAGGCCGACGGTGGCGCCGAGCGCGAGGGCGGGGGCGAGCAGGGCCATGACGGCCCGGCTGGGCGTGCGTGTTGCCATGGTGTCCCTTCCATGGGTGGGGGGAGGTGCGTGGGGTCACCACGTCCTCAGGGTGAGGACGTGCTCTTCTCCGGCGACGAGGTCGAGCGGCCGCGCGCCGCCGGAAGTCCTGAGTTCGACGCGCCGGGTGCGGGTCGGCCGCAGCACGGCCGTGGCGCCCTCGGGGCCCCAGGTCAGGTCGAGCCCGGCGCCGAACCGGGTGCGCACACCGCGCAGCTCGCCCGCCGGAAGGCCGGCCGGGAGCGCGGGCAGCAGCACCAGCCGGTCGGGGGTGGACTGCACCAGCATCTCGATCAGCACCGCGGGCAGGGTGTGCGCGGCGTCGGCGTTGTAGACGCTGCGGGCGGGGTAGTGGGCGCTCATCAGGGAGTCGTGGAAGTAGTCGCCGCCGAGCACGTCGGCGAGCGCGTGCGCGACCCGCTCGGCGTCCCGCAGCCGGGCGGCGATCAGCGCCTGGTGCAGACGGCCGTGCGCCGAGTCGTTCTCCGCGCCGCGCAGGGCGAGGGCCCGGTGGGCGGCGGCCGCCAGGTCCGGGGTGTCGTACGGGTTGATCTCGTCGAGCGGCCAGACGCCGTACAGATGGCTGAGGTGGCGGTGGTCGTAGGTGTCGTCGAGCCCGGGGCGGGCCCATTCGGCGAGCGCGCCGTCGGTGTTGACCCGGTGCGCGGGCAGCCGGCCGGCGAGGGCGCGCAGGCGGTCGGCGTGCTCGGGGTGGTAGTCGGCCGCGGTCAGCAGGGCGTGCCGGGCCGCGGAGAGGTCCATGGCCGCGTCGAGGGCGCCCCAGCTCCCGCCCGCGGGCCGGTTCTCCGGCGAGTAGGAGGGGACGACGACGAGTCGGCCGGCGTCGTCGGTGCGGGTGAGGAAGTCCTCGTAGAAGAGGGCGGTCTCGGCGAGTGCGGCGGCGGTGCGCGGGTCGCGGGTGCCGTGGCTCTCGTCGTGGTCGACGAGCGGCTTGAGCAGCCAGTCCGCTCCGGCGGTCCAGAGGTGCAGGGGGTACTCGCGGCTGAAGTGGTACGAGAGCCCGGACTCGCCGTCGGTGTGCGCGGGCGCCACGACGCCCCGGGCGCCGAAGACCGCGCGGGCGTTCTCCCGCCAGTCCGGCAACTGCCTCTGGACCAGGGCGGCCTGCGCCTCGGTGACCTCGGGCAGGTCGGCGGGGACGGCGGAGGCGGTCTGGAGGTTGAGGTTGGCGTCGGTGGTGAGGGCTCCGGACCAGGCGGTGTCCCAGTCACCGGTCCACAGACCGGTGAGGCGGGGCGGCAGCAGGCCGGACGCGGACAGCAGGTGGTAGCGGCCGGCCGCGAAGAGCCGTTCCAGGAGCGCCGGACTGCCGGGCCGCCTCAGCAGTGCGGAGCCCGGCAGGGCGCGGTCGGCCGGGTCGGCGCCCAGGTCGAGGGTGACGCGGCGGTAGGCGGTGCGGTGGTGGGCGAGGTGGCGGGCCAGGAGGTCCGGGTAAGGCTCTGCGGTGAGCAGGGCGCGCAGGGCGCGGACCTCCTCGGCGACGTCCGGCTCGCCGGTGTGCCGCCGTACCCGGGTCAGCAGCAGCACCGAGGCGGCGCCCTCGATCCGGACGCCCGGCGGGGTGAGGGTGGTACGGCCGCCCTCGACGGCCACCAGGGTCACCCCGGTGTAGGCGCGGTCGCTGCCGGGGTAGCGGACGCGGAGGGTGAGCAGGGCGCCCTCCGGGGTGCGGACGGCGCCGTGGCCGACGGCCAGGCCCGCGGGCGCGCCGGGCAGCCGGTGGTCGAGGGAGATGTCCCGGGTGAGGTCCGCGGCGGTGACGTGCTGGACGATCACGTCGTCCGCGCGGGAGACGAAGACGCGGCTGGTGCGGCCGTCGTCGTGGGCGGTCACCTCGCCGGTGGCGAAGTCGACGGCGCGGCGGTACGGCGTCGGCGTCGCGCGACCGCGGGCCCTGGGGCGGGGGCGGGGGCGATGGGCGCCGGAGCCGCGCAGTTCGGTGCGGAAGGCGGGGTGGAACGGCTGCACCCATTGCAGCGGCCGTCCGTCGGTGAAGCTCTCGGCGGCCGTGAAGTCGCCGGCCAGCAACCGGTCCTGCAGCGCGGGCAGTCCGGCGGCCAGTTCGGGGGGCCTGGCGTGTTCGCCGCCGTTGGGACGGACCAGGCTGTGATGGGTGACGACGACACGGTCGACGTTCGGATCGCCGAACACGAGTGCGCCGTGGTGGCCGTTGCCGCTCAGGAAGGCGTCCTCCCAGCGGGCGGCGGGGGCGGGCTCCCAGGTGCCGTGGACGGGGCCGGACGTCATGGCCTCAGCACCGCCGCTCCGTAGCGGCCGAGGGTGAGCCGGTCGGTGACCGTGTCCCCGGTCAGCAGGTCCCGGTGGGTGCCCGGGACGTCGACGGTGACCGGGTCGCGCCCGTGGTGCAGCAGGAACAGCAGCTCGCCGCGGCGTACGGCCTCGACCCCGGCGGGCAGACCGGCCAGCACCGGCCGGACCCCGGCGTCGTCGGCGACGACGGTGAGCAGGCCGCGCAGCGCGTCCGGCTCGGGCAGCGTCGAGACGTACCAGGCGCGGCCGCGGCGCAGGACGGCGGGCAGTCCGTCGAGTTCGCCGCCCCGGTAGGGGACCGTCTCGCTGACGTCGTCGGCCGCCTCGATCTCCTCCGACCACAGCGTGCCCAGGAAGCCGTCGCAGGCGACGGTCTCCCCCGCCGCCAGCGGCCACCACTCGTGCAGGACGCGGATGCCGAACAGGGTGCGCAGCCGGGCGTCCATGCCGCCGGGGCGCACCCGGTCGTCCTCGTCCGCGACCCCGGTCAGGAACCCGGCGACAAGGGTGCCGCCGCCGTCGACGTAGGCGAGGAGGTTGTCGATCGCCGCGTCGGTGAGGAGGTAGAGCTGGGGGACGACGACCAGGGCGTAGCCGGTCAGGTCGTGTCCGGGGTGGGCGAAGTCGGTGGCGACGTTCGCCTCCCACAAAGCTCGGTGCCAGGCGCCGAGGACGGCGGCGGGGTCGACCTCGGCGGAGGGACGGCCGTCCTGGACGCCCGCCCACCAGGCGTTCCAGTCGTGCAGGATCGCCACCTCGGCGCGGCTGTGGCGGCCCGCCACCTCGCCGCCGATCAGGGCGAGTTCGGCGCCGAGCCGTTTGACCTCCTGGTGGGCGCGGCCCGCCTCGCCGGCATGGCCGAGCATGGCGGAGTGGAACTTCTCCGCGCCCTGCCGGGACTGGCGCCACTGGAAGTAGCACACGGCGTCCGCGCCTCGGGCCACGGCCTGGAGCGACCACAGCCGGTTGAGTCCGCGCGGCTTGGGACGGTTCACCCCGCGCCAGCTGACCGCGCCGGCCGCCTGTTCCATCAGCATCCAGGGTCCGTTCGCCTGGGACCGGGTCAGGTCCTGGACCAGGGCGCCGTGCTGGGCGCCGAAGGGGTCGGCGGGGTCGGGGTAGAGGTCGACGGAGACGACGTCCTCCTGCCCGGCCCAGCGCCACCCGTCCTGGCCGATCCACAGCGGCATGAAGTTGGTGGTGACGGGGATGTGCGGGGTGTGCCGGGCGACGATGTCGCGTTCGGCGGTGTAGCACTCCAGGAGCATGTCGGAGGTGAAGCGCCGGAAGTCGAGCACCTGGGCGGGGTTGTTCAGGTGGTGGGCGCGGCGCGGGGGCAGGATGCCGTCCCAGGTGTCGTAGCCCTGGCTCCAGAAGGCGGTGCCCCAGGCGGTGTTGAGGGCGTCGAGACCGCCGTACCGGGTGCGCAGCCAGCGGCGGAAGGCGGCGGCGGCCTCGTCGCCGTGGTCGGTGGTGCAGTACTCGTTGTTGATGTGCCACAGGGTGAGGGCGGGGTGGTCGGCGTAGCGGGCGGCCAGGTCCTCCGTGATGGCGGCGGCGTGGTGGCGGTAGGCGGCGCTGGAGTGGGAGAAGTGCTGGCGGCCGCCCCACCACTCGGTCCGGCCGTCGGCGTCCCGGGGCAGGGTCTCGGGGTGCAGCCGGCCCAGCCAGGGCGGGGGCGAGGAGGTGGGGGTGGCGAGGACGACCCCGATACCGCCCTCGTGCAGCAGGTCCATCAGTCGGTCCAGCCAGCCGAACTCCCTTGCACCCGGCTCGGGTTCGAGTCTCGCCCAGGAGAAGACGCCGACGGTGACGGAGTTGACGTGGGCTTCCCGCATCAGCCGGACGTCCTCGGCCCAGGTCTTCTCGGGCCACTGTTCGGGGTTGTAGTCGCCGCCGAAGAGGACGCGGCCGCGGGTGGCGTCGTCGAGCCGCGGCATCAGCCCTTCACCGCCCCCGTCAGCATGCCCTTCCTGAAGTGCTTCTGGACGAAGGGCGACAGCACGGCGACCGGCAGCAGCGCCAGCACCATGACGGCCATCTGGACCGCCAGTCCGGACAGTTCACCGGTCTTGATGGCCTGCCCCAGTCCGACCGGGGCCTCCTGCTTCTGCACCAGCTGGATCATGACGTTCTGCAACGGCATCATGTCCTGGTCGTTGAGGTAGAGGGAGGCGTTGAACCAGGCGCTCCAGTAGCCCACGGCGTAGAAGAGCGTGATCACCGCGAGGACCGCGCGCGAGAGCGGCATCACGATCTGCCAGAGGATGCGCAGGTCGCCCGCGCCGTCGATGCGCGCGCTGTCGATGAGCTCCGGCGAGATGCCCATGAAGAAGCCGCGCAGCACCAGGATGTTGAAGACGCTGATCGCGCTCGGCAGGATCAGCGCGAGATAGGTGTCGGTCAGGCCCAGGGACTGCACCAGCAGATAGGTCGGGATGAGGCCGGCGCTGAAGAACATGGTCGCCAGCAGCGTCATCAGGATCCAGCGGTGGCCGAGCGAGCCGGTGCGGGAGAGGCCGTAGGCGCACAGCACGGACACGGCCATCGAGAAGAGCGTGCCGACCAGGGTGATCAGGACGCTGATGACGGCGGCGCGGGTGACCTGGCCGCCGCCGAGCAGTTCCCGGTAGGCGACGAAGGTGATGCCCTTGGGCACCATCACCAGACCGCCTGCCTGGTCGATGGTCCTGCGCGAGGAGAGGCTGGTGACCAGGACGATCCACAGCGGGAAGAGGATCCCCAGGCAGGCCAGCGCCAGCACGAGGCCCTTGCCCGCGAGGCCCGCCGGGCCGGGCGGCTCCTCCCAGACCGGGCGCGGCGGGGCGGCCCACCGGCCCGGCCGTCGCCCGGGACCGCGTCCGGAGCCGCGTCCCTGCCCACGTCCGGACGCGGGTACGGCCGTGCGCGCCGGCTCGTCGGTCGTGGCGGTCATTTCCGGTACACCCCCTGCTCGCCCATGAGATGGGCCACCTTGTTCGCGGCGAGGACCAGCCCGAGGCTGACGACGCCCTTGACGAGTCCGGCGGCGGCCGCGTAGCCGAAGTCCTGGTTGCGCACGCCGTTCCACCACACGAAGGTGTCGAGGACCTCCGCAGCGCCCGGTCCGACCGCGTCGCGTTGCAGCAGGATCTGCTCGAAGCCGACGGTCAGGGCGTCACCGACGCGCAGCACGAGGAGCAGAGCGATCACCGGGCGCAGGGCCGGCAGGGTGACGTGCCACATGCGCCGCCACCGGCCCGCGCCGTCCATCGCGGCGGCCTCGTACAGGTCGGGGCTGACCGAGGCCAGGGCGGCGAGGAAGACGATGATCCCCCAGCCCGCGTCCTTCCACACGCTCTGCGCGGTGACGAGGAACTTGAAGGTCGCCGGGTCGGTCATGATGTCGAGGCCGTCGTACCCGTGCGTCCGCAGCAGTTGGGAGAGGAGCCCGGCGCCGCCGAAGAGCTGCTGGAAGACGGCGATGACCAGGACCCAGGAGAAGAAGTGCGGCAGGTAGAGGACCGCCTGTGAGATCGCCCGGACCCGGGGCCTGACCACGCTGTTGATGAGCAGCGCGAGCCCGATCGGGACCGGGAAGTACAGCACGAGCTGGAGGACGAACAGCACCAGCGTGTTGCGGACGGCGCTCCAGAAGGCCGAGTCCTCGAAGATCCGCCGGAAGTTCTCCAGTCCGACCCAGGGGCTGTGCAGGATGGAGACGATCCCGTTGTCGCTGACGTAGGGGTCGTACTCCTGGAAGGCGACGACATTGCCGAGGATCGGTAGGTAGTTGAAGAGCAGGACCAGCACGACGGCCGGCAGGGTCATCAGGAGCAGCACGCGGTCGCGTCGCAGCCGGTGCCGCAGGCCCGGCTCCCCCGGGGGCCGCGCCCGCCGCGCCCCGGTGGCGCCGTCGGACGCCACCGGGGTCGTACCCGTCGTGTCGGCCTCTGTCCCGCTCCGAGGCACCGTGCTGTGGGACACGCCGTTCTCCTCGTCTCGCCGCCGGTCAGTTCGCCGCCGAGCCGTTGTCGTCGAGCAGCTTGCGGTACCAGTCGCGCAGCTGGTCGCCGCCCTTGCTCTTCCAGTCGGCGACGGCCTGCTGCATGTCGCCGATCTTCTTGCGGCCGCGGACGATGTCGTCCTCCAGCTGCTCGAAGTCGTTGGCGAGGTTGGTCCAGCGGGCGGGCTCGGTGATCTGCATGCCGTAGAAGGGGGACTTCTTGGTGAAGGCGCCCATCCGCTGCTGCCACTCGACCTGGCCCCTGGCGACCTCGGGGAGGTCGGGGTGGGCGATGGTCGCGGCGGGACTGGCGACCATGACGAAGGCGTTCAGGACGTCGATGTTGCCCTGGTCGGTCTTGACCGGCAGGCCGTCCTTGACGGTGTAGTGGGTGCCTTCGACGCCGTAGTTGGTGAGCATGTACTCCTTGGTGCCGTACGGCGCCGCGGTGACGTCGGCGACGGCCAGCACGTCCCGGATCACCGACTCGGGGGCCTTCTTGTTGACGAAGGCGAAGATGCCGGCCGGGTTCTTGGCCCACAGGGTGGGGTTGCCGCCGGCGTGACCGGGGATGTCCATGCCCCAGATCTGGAAGTCCGGGTTCTGGGTGGCCTGGGCGGCGGCCTGGCCGTACCACTGGGAGATGTCCTGGTTGTAGATGAGGAACTCGCCGGCCACGAACTTGGGGGCCGGGTCGGTGGCCTGGCTCTTGCCCAGTTTGGCGTCGGGGTGGACGAGTTCCTCGGCGAACAGCTTGCGGGTCCACTCCAGCGCCTCGAGGTACTCCTGGGTCTCGATGCGGTTGACGAGCTTGCCGTCGACGAGGTTCCAGCCGAGCGACTTCTCGTCGCCGGACAGGACGCCGAACATGTTGAAGGCGGTCCACTTCATGTCCAGGCAGGCCCAGCGCTTGGCCTTGGCGTCGGTGATCTCCTTGGCCAGGGCGTGGAACTCGTCGGCGGAGGTGGGGACCTGGTACCCCTCCTTGTCGAAGACGTCCTTGCGGTAGAAGGGCACGATGCTGGTGACGTACGAGGACGGCATCGGCAGACCGCGCAGCTTGCCGCCGAACAGGGAGCGCTGCCAGGCGTCCGTCGGGATCGCGGCGAGGTTCGGGTACCGCTTGACGGCGTCGCCGGAGAGGTAGGGCCCGAGGTCGGCGAACTTGGCGATGATGGCGCTGGGGATCTTGCCGGTCATGTTCCAGCCGGGGACGACCACCACGTCCGGTACGTCGCTGGAGGCGAGGACCGCGCCGAGCTTCTGGTCGTAGGTGTTGCCGTCCTGGTTCTGCCAGACCACGTCGACGCCGATGAGGTCGTTCATCGCCGTGTAGTAGGCGTTGTCGGCCTTCGGCGGTGAGCCCCAGAACGGGGACATGATGGAGACCTTGCCGCCCTTGCCGAGCTTCTTCGGCACCGAGGTCTTCAGCGTGGCGAGGTCGAGCTTGCCGGTGAAGCCGACCGCGGAGCCGTTCCTGGCGGCGATGTCGGGGGTCACGACGTTGCCGACCACGTAGGCCGGCAGCAGCTTCTTGGCGTCCTTGCCCGACGTGGTGCCGTCGCGCGAGCCGCTGTCCGAGCCGCTGCAGGCGGCCAGCAGGGGCATCCCTCCCGCCACCGCGGCGGTGGCGATCGCCGTCGAGGCGAGGAAGCTTCTCCGGCTCGGGGCGGAGGAGGCGGAAGCGGCGTTCGGCGTCATTGCGTCAACCCTTCGTGGCGCACCAGGACACCCGGCGGTGGCCGTCGGCTGCGGTGTCTCGAGTGGAACTGGCTGAGCCGAAGCGGATCCTCCGACCAATGCCGAGGAAAGTGCCCCGCCCGGGGGCAGCCTCGCAGTCGAAGCGCTTCGATGTTGCTGCGAGGTTAGGTGAAGGGCAGGGGGCGCACAAGGGTCGCTCCCAAGATTCCTCCGAGGTGTGCGAGCGGCTCGACCGCTCCCGCACGGCTTGCCAAGTCAGCTATGCGCCAGACTTGTTGGCGGTAAGCACCTTGACACCCGCCCCTGAGTCGAACCAGCATCGAAGCGCTTCGAAGGCGTTGTGCCGCTCCATCGCAAGGAGATCCCCACGTGACCGCACCCTCCCCGTCCGCACCACCGTTTCGCGACCGGCGGCTGCCGTTCGCGAAGCGCATCGACGATCTGCTGGGGCGGCTCACCCTCGACGAGAAGGTCTCCTTCCTGCACCAGTTCGCACCGGCCGTGCCGCGCCTGGGCATCGCCGCCTTCCGCACCGGGCAGGAAGCCCTGCACGGCGTGGCGTGGATGGGTCCGGCGACGGTGTTCCCGCAGGCGGTGGGCCTCGGCGCGACCTGGAACCCGGAGCTCGTACGGCGGGTCGGCGAGGCGGTTTCCAAGGAGGTCCGCGCGATGCGCTCGCGCGACGACCGGGTGGGCCTGAACGTCTGGTCGCCGACCGTGAACCTGCTGCGCCACCCGCTGTGGGGCCGCAACGAGGAGGGCTACTCGGAGGACCCGCGGCTGACCTCGGCCATCGCGGTCGCGTACACCCGGGGGCTGCGCGGCGACCATCCGGTGTACTGGCGCACCGCGCCCGTCCTGAAGCACTGGCTCGCCCACAACAACGAGACCGCCCGGGACACCGCGTCGAGCTCCGTGCGCCCCCGGGTGCTGCACGAGTACGACCTGCGGGCCTTCCGCGAGACGGTCGAGGCGGGCACGGCCGCCGGGGTGATGCCCGCCTACAACCTGGTCAACGGCCGTCCGAACCACGTCTCGCCGCTGCTGCGCGAGCAGTTGCGGGCCTGGACCGACGACGACCTGCTGGTCTGCTCGGACGCGGGCGCCCCCTCCAACCTGGTCGACTCCGAGCACTACTTCGACACCCACGAGGAGGCGACGGCCGCCGCCCTGCTGGCGGGCGTCGACAGCTTCACCGACCACGGCACCGACGGCCGGACGATCGTCGCGCGCGTCCAAGGCGCCCTGGAACAAGGACTGTTGACCGAGGCGGACATCGACATCGCGGTGCGCCGCCAGCTCTCCGTCCGCTTCCGCCTCGGCGAGTTCGACCCGGACCACGGCCCGCACACGGACACCGGCGACTTCGACACCCCGGCCCACCGCGCGCTGGCCCTGGAGAGCGCCGAGCAGGCGATCGTGCTGCTCGACAACGACGGCCTGCTGCCCCTCGCCCCCGACACCCGCCTCGCGGTGGTCGGCCTGCTCGCCGACGAGTGCAAACTCGACTGGTACAGCGGCTCGTTGCTGCACCGCTCCACACCCCTGGAGGCCCTGTACGAGCGGTTCGGGGCCGAGCGCGTGGAGTTCGCGGAGGGCGTGGACCGGGTGCGGCTGCGGACCTCCGCGGGGACGTTCCTGCACGTCCCCGCCGCCGAGGACGCCACCGACGACGAGGCGCGCGGCGCCGAGGGCGCGCTGGACCCGGCCCTGCTCGCGGGCCGCACCGATCTGCCCCCGCTCACCGCCGACGTCCTCGGCACGGAACTCGCGCTGGTCGACTGGGGCGAGGGCGTCCTGACCCTGCGCGCCCCCGACGGCCGCTATCTGTCGGTCGCCGACGACGGTTATGTCCGCGCCTCCGCCGACCGGCCCGGCGGCTGGGTGGTCCAGGAGACCTTCCGTCTCGAACCCCGGGGGAACGGTCACCTCCTCAGGCACCTCGGCACCGGCCGCCCCGTGTGTGTCGCCGCCGACGGCGTGCGGGTCGCCGACGGGACCGGCCCGGACCCGGAGATCTTCGGACTCGTCCTGGTCGAGCGCGGCGAGGACGCGGTGGCTCGGGTCGCCGCGCGGGCGGACGCCGTCCTGGTGGTGGCGGGCAACGACCCGCACATCAACGGCCGCGAGACCGAGGACCGTACGACGCTGCGGCTGCCCGCCCAGCAGGAGCGGCTGCTGCGCGCCGCCCGCGCCGCCAACCCGCGCACGGTGCTGGCGCTGGTCTCGGCGTACCCCTACGCGTTCCGGACGGGCACCCTGCCCGCCGTGCTGTGGACCGCGCACGGCGGGCAGGCCGCGGGCACCGCCCTGGCCCGGGTGCTGGCCGGTGACGTCTCCCCCGCGGGCAGGCTGCCGCAGACCTGGTACGCCGACGACGCCGACCTGCCCGACCTCCTCGACTACGACGTGATCGGCTCCCGCCAGACGTACCAGTACTTCGAGGGCACCCCGCTGTTCCCCTTCGGGCACGGCCTGTCGTACGCGTCCTTCGCCTACGCGGACCTGTCGGCGGACGTCACGGACGGCACGGTCCGGGTCTCCTGCGCGGTCACCAACACCGGTGACGTCACCGCCGACGAGGTCCCCCAGCTCTACCTGCGTGCCGCGGCCCCGTCGGTGGTCCGCCCGCGCCGGGAACTGGCGGCGCACACCAGGATCACCCTGGCGCCCGGCGCGAGCGCGCGGCCCGTCTTCGAAGTCCCCCTCGCGGCCTTCGGGTTCTGGGACGTGGCGCACGGCCGGTGGCGCGTGGAGCCGGGCCCGTACGAGCTGCTCGTCGGCGCCTCCAGCGAGGACGTCCGGCTGCGTACGACCGTGACGCTCGACGGTGAGCCCGCGGCGCCGCGTCCGGTGCGCGAACGGGGCCTGGGCGCGGCCGACTTCGACGAGCAGAGCGGGATCGTGATCGTCGACCGTACGAAGGTGTCCGGCGACGCGGTGACCCCCGGACCGGCCGGCACCGGCGAACTGGTCTACCGCGACTGCGACTTCGGTGCGGGCGTCGGCCGGGTGACGGTGGCCGTGGCGGGCACGGGCACGGTCGAGGTGTCGCTCGGCGGCAGCGCGCCGCTCGCCGTCCTCACCCTCCCCTCGCCCGGTTCCGGCCCGTACGACTACCGCACGCTCGGCGCCGACCTCGCCGCCGAGGGCGTGCGCGACCTGCGTCTCAGGCTGCGCGGCCCGCTGCGGCTCGCGCACGTCGGCTTCTCCGGCTGAGGGTCCGGAGGAGGCCGACGCAGAGAAGGGGCCCGGCACCGAGACTCTCGGTGCCGGGCCCCTTCGGGGTGGGTGCGGGACGCGTCAGAGGGCGAGGCCCGTGAGCACCAGGACACGCTCGTAGGTGTAGTCGTCCATCGCGAACTTCACGCCCTCGCGACCCACGCCGGACTGCTTGGCACCGCCGTACGGCATCTGGTCGGCGCGGTAGGAGGGCACGTCGCCGATGACGACGCCGCCGACCTCCAGGGCGCGGTGGGCCCGGAAGGCGGCCTGGAGGTCGTGGGTGAACACGCCCGCCTGGAGGCCGTACTTGGAGGAGTTGACGGCGGCGAACGCCTCGGCCTCGCCGTCCACCTTCTGCACGGTGAGGACCGGTCCGAAGACCTCCTCGCAGGCGAGGGTGGCGTCCGCCGGCACACCGGTCAGGACGGTCGGCGCGTAGGAGGCTCCTTCGCGCTTGCCGCCGGTGAGGAGCGCGGCGCCCTTGGCGACGGCCTCGTCGACCCAGGACTCCACGCGCTGCGCGGCGGCCTCGCTGACCAGCGGGCCGACGTCCGTCGTGGCGTCGGAGGGGTCACCGGTGACCTGCGCCTCGACGGCGGCGACGATACGCGGCAGCAGCCGGTCGTGGACGGCGGAGTCCACGATGACCCGCTGCACGGAGATGCAGGACTGGCCGCCCTGGTAGTTGGAGAAGGTGGCGATACGGGTCGCGGCCCAGTCGAGGTCCGCGTCGCTCGCGAAGTCGCCGAGGACGACGGCCGCGCCGTTGCCGCCCAGCTCCAGGGTGCAGTGCTTGCGCGGCACCGAGTCCATGATCGCGTAACCGACGGTCTCGGAACCGGTGAAGGAGATGACGGGAAGGCGCTCGTCCTGGACCAGGGCGGGCATCTTGTCGTTGGCGACCGGGAGGATCGACCAGGAGCCCGCGGGCAGCTCGGTCTCGGCGAGCAGGTCGCCGAGGATCAGGCCGGAGAGCGGGGTGGCGGGCGCCGGCTTGAGGATGATGGGCGCGCCGGCCGCGATCGCCGGGGCGACCTTGTGGGCGCACAGGTTCAGCGGGAAGTTGAAGGGCGCGATGCCGAGGACGACACCCTTGGGGAAGCGTCGGGTGAGGGCGAGACGGCCCTGACCGCCGGCGTCGGTGTCGAGGCGCTGGGCCTCGCCGCCGTTGAAGCGCCGGGCCTCCTCGGCGGCGAACCGGAACACCGAGACGGCGCGGCCGACCTCGCCGCGGGCCCACTTGATCGGCTTGCCGTTCTCGGCGGAGATGAGCTGCGCGATCTCCTCGGTCCGCTCGGCCAGACGCCTGCTGACGTGGTCGAGGGCGGCGGCGCGCACATGGGCCGGGGTGGCGGCGAACTCGTCCCGTACGGCGTACGCGGCGGCCACCGCCTCCTCGACCTGGGCGTCCGTCGGCACGCTGACCTCGGCGACGAGACGGCCGTCCCACGGGGAGGTGACGTCGAAGCTGTCCTCGCCGGTGACCTGGCGGCCGGCGAGCCAGAAGGCGTGGGTGGCCCCCACAACATTTTCCTGAGACATGTGCGAGTTCCCGGCCCTTCCGCTTGGAGGTTTTCTTGGTTTTCCCCCACCACGGTAGGCCTGCGAGGACGAGCGGACGTTTGTCCGCGCAGGAGTGGTGGAGCCCCGGGACGCTACGGTTTGGCACGGTCGACTCCGGGCCCTCCGCCGCGCCCGGGGACATGGCGCCCTCGACGGGCACCCGGGCCTGCTCCGCGGACCGGACGGGCCCGGGCGCGGACGGCACCAGGGCAGGGTTGCCGACGGGTCCGCGACCGGACGGCGGCCGGGGTGGGGGCCCGGCGGCGGGCAGGGCCGGCCGCCGGCGGATCCTCAAGGCCGGACCGGTCTTCCGGCCCGGACGGACCCTCGGTCCCGCCGGACAGGCCGGGGTCCCGGCGGATCCCCCGGTCCCCCGGACGAGCCGGGCTCCGGGGGGCCACGGGCCGGCACGGCCTCGGGCCCGGACGAGCCGGCTGCCCGCGGATGTGGCCGCCCCGGTACGGCCTCGGGCCCGGACCGGTCGAGGTCCGGCCGGATCATCAGGCCCCGGACGAGCCGCCG
>NZ_JBVJMD010000050.1:0-44864 GCF_055584385.1 Streptomyces sp. NPDC104096 | reverse complement strand
GGCTCCCCGCGGACTTCCCGGCCTCGGGACCGCCTCGGGCCCGGACGAGCCGGCTGCCCGCGGATGTGGCCGCCCCGGTACGGCCTCGGGTCCGGACCGGTCGAGGTCCGGCCGGATCATCAGGCCCCGGACGAGCCGCCGGGCTCCCCGCGGACTTCCCGGCCTCGGGACCGCCTCGGGCCCGGACGAGCCGGCTGCCCGCGGATGTGGCCGCCCCGGTACGGCCTCGGGTCCGGGGCGGGCTCAGGTCCGGGGCGGGGTGGGTTCCGGGCCCGCCGTTGCCTTCAGGGCCAGCCAGAGCTCCATCCGTACGTCCGGGTCGTCCAGCGAGCGGCCGAGGATCTCCTCCACCCGCCGCATCCGGTACCGCAGGGTGTGCCGGTGCACGCCCAGGTCCGCCGCCGCCGCGTCCCACTGCCCGTGCCGGGACAGCCAGGCCCGCAGTGAGGCGACGAGGTCGCCGCGGCCGGTCGCGTCGTGCTCGTGCAGCGGCCGCAGCAGCCCGTCCGCGAACGCCTTCACCGCGTCGTCGGCGAGCAGCGGGACCACGGACCCCGCGGCGAGCTGTTCGTGCTCGACGAAGACCCGTCCGCGCCGCCGGGCCACGGACAGCGCCTGTTCGGCCTGCTTGTAGGCCGCCCCGGCCGCGATCGGCCCGGCCGGCGCGGACAGCCCCACGACGAGCTCGTCCTCCTCACCGCCGGCCGCCTGCTCGCGCGTCCCCGCGGCCCGCGCCGCCTCCAGCGCCGTCGCGTACTCCCCGCACGCCGCCACGGCCGCGCCCCCGTCCACCGCCAGCACCACCAGCCGCTCCCCCTGCGGGACGACGAGGACGGCCTCCCCGGCGCGCGCGGCGGCGGACTCGGCGGTCTCGGCCAGCCCGCCCAGCGGATCGCCGCCCGCCTCGGCGGCCACCAGCGCGGCCGCCGAGGGCTTGGCGGCGGCCACGCTCGCGGCCGGGTCGGACTGCGTGCGCGCGAGCGCGGCGGAGGCGGACGCCGACTCGGCGACGATGACCCGGAAGGGCGCGTCGAGCAGCCCGCCGTAAAGGTCTCCAGCGACCGCGCGGGCGTGGTCCGGCTCCCCGGCCAGCAGCATGCGCAGCACGGCCGCGCCGACCCGCTGCTCCGCGGCGTGCAGCGAGCGGGAGCGCTCGGTGGTGAGGGTGAGCAGCGCGATGGCCGAGTGGACGGCGTACCGCTCGGCGGTGCCGAGCGCGGCGGCCGTGCCCACGGCGAGCGCCGCCCGCGGGCGGCGGCCGGTGCCGAGCGAGTGGAGTTCGACGCGGTCCTCGTTGCCGGGGCCGCCGACCACGGAGGAGGCCGGGGCGGGCCGCTCGCGCAGCCGCTCCACGTCCGCGGTGAGCCGCGCGGCCCGGCGCAGCGCCCACTCCGGCGCGGTGGCGACGACGGCGCCCGAGGCGTCGTACAGCGCGGCCCAGCCGTCGACCTGCGCGGCGAGGGCGGCGAGCAGGCCCTCGGGGCCGGAGCTCAGGGTCTGCCGGGTCAGCTCGCGCTGGGCGGCGAAGCCCGCGGTCACGGCCCGGTACTGGTCGGCGGCGATCGCCGCGGAGACGGCCTTGCTGATGGCCAGGAACGGCGTGCGGCGCGGCACCTCCAGCAGCGGCAGTCCCTCCTGCTCGGCCGCGTCGACCAGCGCCTTGGGGATCTCGTCGTAGTTGACCCCGACGGCGAAGCCGAGCCCCACCACCCCGGCGCCCGCGAGCCGCTTGACGTACCGCAGCATCGCCTCCGGATCCTCCGCGTCCAGGGTCAGCGCGGTGATCAGCAGCAGCTCCCCGCCCTCCATGTACGGGACGGGGTCGGCGAGCTCGCTGACGTGTGCCCACCGGACGGGCACGTCCAGGCGCTCCTCCCCCGCCCGCACGGTCAGCTTGAGTGCGGAGTGGTGGACGAGCGAGGCGAGCGTAGGGGGCATGAGGCCTTCAGGTCTGTGGGTCCGGTCCGGCGCCGTCCGTACGGGTCCGGGCGGCTCCGGTGGTCACCGCGACCTTTTGGCCGCCGCGTATGAACAACCTATGCCGATTCTGCCTCACCGTACGGTCATCGTGTGACCGTACGTTCACAGATGTGGCCCGGCGGCTCAGCGGCCCCGCGCCGCCCGTCCGTCGCCCAGCTCCACCAGCAGCGGCGGCGCGTGATCGCCCTCGACGGTGGTGAGCGACAGCACCGCGTGCCCCGGGGGCACCCCGTGCGCGAGTTCGGACGCCGACCAGCGCTCCCGTTCGACCTTGCGCACGGTCACCGCTTCCGTGGTCACCGCCTTGCCCGTCACCAGCTTGCGCAGCGCGTGGATGGCGCGGGTCATCGGCTGGTCCGCGAAGACGGTGTGCTGGGCCACCTCCCGCGTCTCCACCCACTCGGTGCCCCAGGCGGCGGCGAACCTGCTGCCGTCCCAGGTGGTCACCCCGGACAGGGCCAGCCGGCAGCCGACCGCGCCGTACAGCGGCCCGTGCAGGGCCTCGGGGACGTCGGCGACGGTACGCAGCGCGAACACCACGCCCGCGTTCTGCGAGCGCAGCCCCTGCGTCCGGCGTACGGACCCGGCGGTGACCGCGCCGGTCGCGTCGTCGAGGACGAGCCCGGCGAAGTGCGCCCGGCCGGTGTCGCGGACGACCGCGGCGAACTGGGCCAGCACGAGCCGGGTGATCAGCCGGGACGCCTCCTCGTGCCCGTGCTCGGGCAGGTCGACGCGGACCCGCAGCGGATGGTGGGCCACCGCGCGCAGCGAGAACGGACGGATCGTGGCGTCGCCCGCACCGAAGAAGTCGGCGAAGGCCGGCCGGTCCAGCAGGGCGAGCCGGTCGGCGAGGGCCGGGGCCGGGTCGGCGGGGGTGCCGGCCTGCCGCAGCCGGGCGTCGAGCTCCCGGCGCATCGCGAGGTGCCGCTCGTCCGCGAGCGCCTCGCGCAGGGCCGCCAGCGCCGTGGGCTCCCCCTCCAGCAGTTCCCGCAGCACGGGCAGGGACGGGAACGCGCCGTGGGCCGCCCGGTACGGCCCGAGCAGCTGGGCCAGCGCCGTGGCGGCCCGCTGGGCGCCCACGGTGTCGAGGTCGCCCGCCAGTGCCTCGGCGAGGAGGCCGGCGGCGTCGTCGGGATCGTCGGACTCGGCATAGGGGTCCAGGTCGTGGACGGACGCGGGGTCGCCGATCCGCACCACGACGTCGAACGCCGAGTCCGGGCCGAGCGGCGTCCCGGCCGCGCAGACGGCGACCACGGCGCACCGGCCGGTGAGCGCCTGGAGGGCGAGGGACTCGACCACGGGGGCGATCACGTGCCGGGTCTTGCCCGACCCCGACGGTCCGACGACGAGGAGCGAGGTGCCGAGCGTCTCCGGGCCGAGGGCCGCGCCCGCCCCGCCGTAGGCCGGCGGGGTGCGGTCGCCGCCGGCCCACCGTCCGATCCGCACCTGTCCCGCGAGCAGGTCGTGCCGGGCGCCGCGGCCGGGCAGGTCGCGGGCGCCGGAGGGGTGGGTGAGGGCGGCGGCGCCCTGGCGCAGCACGGCGTCGGTGAAGGCCGCGAGCCGCGCCAGGCTCCTGGCCCGGGTCCAGGCGTGCGCGAGCCGGGCGCAGTCCACGTCGTTCATCCGGCCGGCCCGCACCTCGGCGGTGAGGACGTCCGCCGCCTCGTGCTGCCCGGCGGCACGCAGTTCGGGCCAGGACGCCCGGGACTCGTCGGGGGCCGGCTGCGGGGCCGGGCCCGCCTTGGTGCCGCCGCGGGCGGCGAGCCGGGTGCGCAGCAGCAGCCACCAGCCGCCGATCCTGGCGAAGGGCCACAGGACGAGCAGGGTGATCAGGGCGTAGAGGGCGTCCGTGGTCAGCGCCGAGGTGAAGACGTCGTAGCCGCCGGTGATCAGGACGACGAGGGAGAACAGGGGGTCCACGACGGGCAGCGCGTCCCAGCCGACGCCGAAGGCGCCCGGGAAGACGAAGCTCAGCGTGACCAGCGCGCCCAGGGCCGCGAGCAGGGCGCGCGCGGGCTGCCCGCGCCGGGTGACCAGGTGCCGGACGATGTCGCCCCAGCTGCCCAGCCGCCCCATGGCGTACACCAGCACGGCGAAGAAGACGCCGTCGTAGACCACCCTGGCCTCGGCGCCGTCCATGCCCCGGGGGGAGGCCAGGGTGCCGCCCCACCACCAGTCGTCCGGGGTGAACAGCCGCAGCAGCGCCCACTGGTACGGCAGGGTGCCGCGGCGCCACAGGGACCACAGGAGCAGCGCGACGACCAGCGGGACCAGCACGCCGACGACGGTGACCGGGGCCAGTCGCTGCGCGGCACGGGCCGCCTTGGGCAGGCGGTATCCGAGCCGCCAGATGCCGGGCCGGGCGTCCGGCCGGGGCGCGTCCAGCCAGTCGGCGACGGCCGGCCGGGGCCGCGCGCCCGGCTCCGGGGCGCGCGCGGGCGGTGGCGGCACCGTCGGCCTGGCCGGCGCGGCCGGCACCTCCGGTGGTCCGGCCGGGCGCGGCACAGGATTCGCATGCGTGCCCCGCGCGTCCTGCGTCCCGTCGCTGTCCATCGCCGTTGCCCCCTGACCAGCCGCTCCGTCCACCATCAGCGAGTCAATCTAACGCCCCCGCAAGGGGAGTTCACCGCTTACCCGGCCGGACCTCGGCAATGCCCCCGGGGGCCTGCTATGTCCACGGCGGACAACCGGCGCCACGGAAAACGCCCACATGGAGCATGCCCACCCCGCCCTCCCCGTCCTAGCCTGCGAGAAAAGAGGTAAGCGTCCGAAAACGCCCGCCCGGATTCTCCGGTTTCGCAAGATCTTCAGGGAGCCCCCCATGACCGCACTTCCGCAGGAGCGCCGCGTCGTCACCGCCATCCCCGGCCCGAAGTCGCAGGAGCTTCAGGCCCGCCGTCTGGCCGCGGTCGCGGCCGGCGTGGGTTCCACGCTCCCTGTCTTCACCGCCCGCGCGGGCGGCGGCATCATCGAGGACGTCGACGGCAACCGCCTCATCGACTTCGGCTCCGGCATCGCCGTGACCTCGGTCGGCGCCTCCGCCGAGGCCGTCGTGCGCCGCGCCTCCGCGCAGCTCGCCGACTTCACCCACACCTGCTTCATGGTCACGCCCTACGAGGGTTACGTGGCGGTCGCCGAGGCCCTCGCCGAGCTCACCCCGGGTGACCACGCCAAGAAGTCCGCGCTGTTCAACAGCGGCGCCGAGGCCGTCGAGAACGCCGTCAAGATCGCCCGCGCCTACACCAAGCGCCAGGCGGTCGTCGTGTTCGACCACGGCTACCACGGCCGGACCAACCTGACCATGGCCCTGACCGCGAAGAACATGCCGTACAAGCACGGTTTCGGCCCGTTCGCGCCCGAGGTCTACCGGGTGCCGGTCGCGTACGGCTACCGCTGGCTGACCGGCCCGGAGAACGCCGGCGCCGAGGCCTCCGCGCAGGCCATCGACATGATCAACAAGCAGATCGGGGCGGAGAACGTCGCCGCGATCATCATCGAGCCGGTGCTCGGCGAGGGCGGCTTCATCGAGCCGGCCAAGGGCTTCCTGCCCGCCATCAGCAAGTTCGCCAAGGACAACGGCATCGTCTTCGTCGCGGACGAGATCCAGTCCGGCTTCTGCCGCACCGGTCAGTGGTTCGCGTGCGAGGACGAGGGCATCGTCCCGGACCTGATCACCACCGCCAAGGGCATCGCGGGCGGTCTGCCGCTCGCCGCCGTCACCGGCCGCGCCGAGATCATGGACGCCGCGCACGCGGGCGGCCTGGGCGGCACCTACGGCGGCAACCCGGTGGCCTGCGCGGGTGCGCTCGGCGCCATCGAGACGATGAAGGAGCTCGACCTCAACGCCAAGGCGAAGAACATCGAGGCGGTCATGAAGGCGCGCCTGACCGCCATGGCCGAGAAGTTCGACATCATCGGCGATGTCCGCGGCCGTGGCGCGATGATCGCCATCGAGCTGGTCAAGGACCGGGCCACCAAGGAGCCGCACCCGGAGGCGGCCGCCGCGCTCGCCAAGGCCTGCCACCAGGAGGGCCTGCTGGTCCTGACCTGTGGCACCTACGGCAACGTGCTGCGCTTCCTGCCCCCGCTGGTCATCGGCGAGGACCTCCTCAACGAGGGTCTCGACATCATCGAGCAGACCTTCACGCGCATCTGAGCCCACCTCCCGCACGTCTGTCGGGACGAAACGGCAGAGCGTGTGAAGAACGTGTGCGAGGTGGATGGCAGGGCCCGGTTCCGTCTGTCCCGGGGGGATCCGCTGCCGTAGGTTCTCTTCAGATGAGAGATACACCCCCACCCACAGGGGACTGTGGGTGATCTCGGGCCGGGGCCTCCCCAGCTTCGACCTGGTCGTGCCCCAGCGCACACAACCGGGGCCCCGGCTCCGGATTTCCTCACCGATCGGACAGTCGCCCGCCCCAGACCCCCCGGGGCGCGCGGCCTGCCGATCCGGACGGCCGCCTCGGAACCACCCCCCCTTGTTCCGGGGCGGCCGACCTGCGTTCGGCCACCGGGCCGACGCGACCACGCGCCACCCGACCGCCCCGCTCGCCTCCGTGAGCGGGGCGGTCCGCGTCGTCCCGGAGCCGCGGTGTTCCCGTGCTCCGCCTCGCACCTGGCAGGGTGGAGCCCATGCCGACCCGCCCGGACCCCCAGCACGAGTGCGTTCCCGCGCCACCGACCGTCGCAGGACCGCCCACCGTCGCGACGGCGCCCGCCGTCGCGACAGCGCCGCCCGGACGACGACCGCGCCCACTGCTGCTGCTCGTGCCCGGGGTACCGACGCTGCTGTTCGCGCTCATCACCTGGCAGGTCCTCGTCGACGGTCCGCTGCTGCGGGTGGACGAACGGGTCAGCCACGCCCTGATCCGTCCCGACCGCCTCGGCGAGCTGCTCTCCGACCTCGGCGGCGTCCCGGTCGCGGTGCCCGTCCTGGCCCTGGTCGCGGCCTACGCCGCCCGGGCGGGCCGGGCCGCCGGCACACCCCGCTGGTGGCTGCCGCCGCTGGCCGCGGCCGTGCTGCTGGTCCTGGTCCCGGCGATCGTCGTACCGCTCAAGGAATGGACCGCCCGCACGGGCACCCCGGCCGTGCCGCCCGCGGTCGGCTACTACCCCTCCGGCCACACCGCCACCGCCGCCGTCGCCTACGGCGCCGCGACCCTGCTGCTCCTGCCCCTGCTGCGCCCCGGCCCGGCCCGCCGCGCGCTGGTCGGCGGCTGCCTCGTCCTGGTGCTCGGTGTGGGCTTCGGCCTGGTCCGGCGCGGTTACCACTGGCCGCTGGACGTCGTGGCGAGCTGGTGCCTGGGTACGGTGCTGCTCTTCGCGCTGTGGCGCTTCCTGCTCCGGCTGTCCGCGGAGAGCACCCGTCGGCAGCGGCGGGAACGCTAACCGCCCTCCTCCATCGCCAGCCCCGCCGCCGCCTCGTGCATCGCCAGTTCCAGGAGGGTCGGGTCGGTGAGGGTGCCGGTGCCGTCCGGCGGTACCAGCCAGCGGACCTTGCCGGTGGACCGGCCCGGATACGGCACGACGATCCAGCTTCCGGCGCCGACCGTACGGATGCCGGTGCCGAGCCAGCGGGCCGCGGTGCCGGGCGGCACCAGGAAGCCGACGCGCGCGTCGCCGAAGTCGGCCAGCACCGGACCCGGCTGGTCGAGGATGCGGGTGAGCACGTCGAGCGTCGGAAGGCCGAGCTCGCCCGGCAGGATCAGTACGTCCCAGGCCTTGCCGGCCGGCAGCAACGCGATCCCTCGGGGGTTGCGCTCCCACTCGAAGCGGCAGGCCTCGGGGTCGGGTGCGACGGATGCCAGCCAGTCGACGGCCGTCTTCGCGCCGGTCATGAGAGGACCTCCCCGTGTCTCGTGGACGCTGTCGCGTCACGAGGGAGAGGGAGGTCCCCCGTCGGCATTACGCGGGTTGCGGCTCCCCGAAGGAGTGAACCGGGTCATACCCGCCGGTCGGCCCGCACCCGGTGACCGGCGTACCGCCGGTCAGCTGTCGAAGCCGAGACCCAGCCGGTCCATCGTCCTCAGCCACAGGTTGCGCCGGCCGGCGTGCGCGTCGGCCCGGGCCAGCGACCACTTGGTGAGCGCGATCCCGGTCCAGGCGAACGGCTCGGGCGGGAAGGGCAGCGGCTTCTTGCGCACCATCGCCAGCTCCGTGCGCTCGGTCCGCTCACCCGCCAGCAGGTCCAGCATCACGTCCGCGCCGAACCGGGTCGCTCCGACGCCCAGACCCGTGAAGCCGGCCGCGTAGGCGACCTTCCCCTGGTGGGCCGTGCCGAAGAAGGCCGAGAAGCGCGAGCAGGTGTCGATCGCGCCGCCCCACGCGTGGGTGAAGCGGACGCCCTCCAACTGCGGGAAGCAGGTGAAGAAGTGCCCGGCGAGCTTGGCGTACGTCTCCGGCCGGTCCTCGTACTCGGCGCGGACCCGGCCGCCGTAGTGGTGGATGGCGTCGTAGCCGCCCCACAGGATCCGGTTGTCCGCCGACAGCCGGAAGTAGTGGAACTGGTTCGCCGAGTCCCCGAGGCCCTGCCGGTTCTTCCAGCCGACCGACGCGAGCTGCGCGTCGGTCAGCGGCTCGGTCATCAGCGCGTAGTCGTAGACCGGCACCGTGTACGACCGTACCCGCTTGACCAGGCTCGGGAAGATGTTCGTACCCAGCGCGACCCGGCGGGCGCGGACCTCGCCGTACGGGGTGCTGACGGCCATGCCGGCGCCGTACGGCTTCAGGGTCAGGGCGGGGGTGTGCTCGTAGATCCGTACGCCCGACTCGGCGCAGGCCTTCTTCAGGCCCCAGGCCAGCTTGGCCGGGTCGACCATGGCCACGCCCCGGCGGTCCCACAGGCCGGCCTGGAAGGTCGGCGAGGCGACCTGCTCGCGCACCGCGTCGGCGTCCAGGAACTCGATGCCGTCGGCGAGGCCCTTGCGCTCCAGCTCCGTGTACCAGTCGCGCAGCTCCCACGCCTGGTACGTCTCGGTGGCGACGTCGATCTCGCCGGTGCGCTCGAAGTCGCAGTCGAGGGAGTAGCGGGCGACCGCCTTCTCGATCTCGTCGAGGTTGCGGGCGCCCAGCTCCTCCAGCTTGTGGATCTCGTCCGGCCAGCGGGTGAGGCCGTTGGGCAGGCCGTGCGTGAGGGAGGCGGCACAGAAGCCGCCGTTGCGGCCCGAGGCGGCCCAGCCCACCTCACGGCCTTCCAGCAGCACCACGTCGCGGTGCGGATCGCGTTCCTTGGCGATCAGCGCGGTCCACAGTCCGCTGTAGCCGCCGCCGACGACCAGCAGGTCGCAGGTCTCGGCGCCGGTGAGCGCGGGCTCGGGGTGGGGCTTGCCGGGGTCTTCGAGCCAGTACGGGACCGGCTGTGCTTCGGAAAGAGATTTTGTCCACCGGGTCATGGCGCTTGGGGCCATGATTTCAACTCCCTACGAAGGGTCTGGCGAATTGGATTTCTTGAGAAGGCTTATGCCTTCTGCCTGCTGCGGCGGTTTCCGATGAGCATGGAAACCAGGACGAACAGTACGGCGAGCAGGAACATGGCCGTACCGATGACGTTGATCTGGACGGGCGTACCGCGCTGCGCCGAACCCCAGACGAACATGGGGAACGTGACGGTCGAGCCCGCGTTGAAATTGGTGATGATGAAATCGTCGAAGGAGAGCGCGAAGGACAGCAACGCGCCGGCCGCGATTCCGGGGGCCGCGATGGGCAGGGTGACCCGCAGGAACGTCTGCGCCGGTCCGGCGTAGAGGTCCTGGGCCGCCTGCTCCAGGCGCGGGTCCATCGACATCACGCGCGCCTTGACCGCGGTGACGACGAAGCTGAGGCAGAACATGATGTGGGCGATCAGGATCGTCCAGAAACCGAGCTGGGCGCCCATGTTGAGGAACAGGGTGAGCAGCGAGGCGGCCATGACGACCTCGGGCATCGCCATCGGCAGGAAGATCAGCGAGTTCACCGCGCCGCGGGCGCGGAAGCGGTAGCGGACCAGCGCGAAGGCGATCATCGTGCCCAGGACGGTGGCGCCGACCGTCGCCCAGAAGGCGATCTGGAGGCTGAGCGACAGCGAGCCGCACATGTCGGCGACGCCGCACGGGTCCTTCCAGGCGTCCGTGGAGAACTGCTGCCACTGGTAGTTGAAGCGGCCCTTCGGTTTGTTGAAGGAGAACACCGTGACGACGATGTTCGGCAGCAGCAGATAGGAGAGCGTCAGCAGTCCCGCGATGACCACGAGATGGCGCTTGAGCCAGTTGACGAAGGGCATTTAGACCAGATCCTCCGTCCCGGACCTGCGGATGTAGAAGGTGACCATGAGGAGAATCGCGGCCATGAGGATGAAGGACAGCGCCGCGGCCGTCGGATAGTCGAGAATGCGCAGGAACTGCGTCTGGATGACGTTTCCGATCATGCGGGTGTCGGTGGAGCCGAGCAGTTCGGCGTTGACGTAGTCGCCGGCCGCCGGGATGAAGGTCAGCAGCGTGCCGGAGACCACCCCGGGCATCGACAGCGGGAAGGTGACCTTGCGGAAGGTCGTGATCGGCTTGGCGTACAGATCGCCCGCCGCCTCGTGGAGGCGTCCGTCGATGCGCTCCAGCGAGGTGTAGAGCGGCAGGATCATGAACGGCAGGAAGTTGTACGTCAGACCGCAGACCACCGCCAGCGGGGTGGCCAGTACGCGGTCGCCGGCCGTCCAGCCGAGCCAGCTGGTGACGTCCAGGACGTGCAGCGTGTTCAGGGCGCCGACGACCGGGCCGCCGTCCGCGAGGATCGTCTTCCAGGCGAGGGTGCGGATCAGGAAGCTGGTGAAGAACGGCGCGATCACCAGGATCATGATCAGGTTGCGCCAGCGGCCCGCGCGGAAGGCGATCAGGTACGCCAGCGGATAGCCCAGCACCAGGCACAGCACGGTGGCGGCGCCCGCGTAGAAGACCGATCGCAGGAACTGCGGCCAGTACTCGCTCAGCGCGTCCCAGTAGGTCGCGAAGTGCCAGGTGACCTTGTAGCCCTCTTCCAGGGAGCCCGTCTGCACGGAGGTGGAGCCCTGGTAGATCATCGGCAGCGCGAAGAAGACGACGAGCCACAGGAGTCCGGGCAGCAGCAGCCAGTACGGGACGAGGCGGCCCCGCTTCTTCGGCGGCTTCGGGTCGGGCTGCGGCGCGAGCGGTGGCGCCTCGGCCTCGGTGACGGTTGCCATCAGGCGGCCTCCTCCTCGGCCGTCTCGACACCGGCGGAGCCCGTCGTCCCAGCAAGCAGGGACTGTGCGGCGTCGAGACCGAAGGTGTGCGCCGGGTTCCAGTGCAGGACGACCTCGGCGCCGGGGGCGAGCCGGGAGTCGCGGTCGATGTTCTGGACGTAGACCTCGAACTCGGGGCAGACGGGGCTGTCGATGACGTACTGCGTGGAGACCCCGATGAAACTGGACTGCGCGATCCTGCCGGTGACGCGGTTGCGGCCGTCGGGTATCTCGTCCGCCTCGTCGGCGTGGACGAGGGAGATCTTCTCCGGGCGGACACCGACGAGGACCTTGCCGCCGGTCGTCGTGGGCGCGGAACAGCGCGCCTCGGGCAGGACGAGCCTGCCGCCGCCGGCCTTCAGGACGATCTCGGCGCCGGACTTGGCGTCGACCTCGGCCTCGATGAGGTTGGAGGTGCCGAGGAAGTTCGCGACGAACGTCGTCTGCGGGTTCTCGTACAGGTCGGCGGGCGAGCCGAGCTGCTCGACCCGGCCCGCGTTCATCACCGCGACCGTGTCGGCCATGGTCATGGCCTCCTCCTGGTCGTGGGTGACGTGGACGAAGGTGATGCCCACCTCGGTCTGGATCCGCTTGAGCTCCAGCTGCATCTGACGGCGCAGTTTGAGGTCGAGGGCGCCGAGCGGCTCGTCGAGCAGCAGCACCTTGGGGTGGTTGATCAGCGCGCGGGCGACCGCGACGCGCTGCTGCTGGCCGCCGGAGAGCTGGTGGGGTTTCTTGCGCGCCTGCTCGCCGAGCTGGACCAGGTCGAGCATCTCCTCGACCTGCTTCTTGACGCTCTTGATCCCGCGCCGGCGCAGGCCGAAGGCGACGTTCTCGAAGATGTCCAGGTGCGGGAAGAGGGCGTACGACTGGAAGACGGTGTTCACCGGCCGCTTGTACGGCGGCAGGTGCGTCACCTCCTGGTCGCCGAGGTGCACGGTGCCGGAGGAAGGTTCCTCCAGACCGGCGATCATGCGCAGGGTGGTGGTCTTGCCGCAGCCCGAGGCGCCGAGCAGCGCGAAGAAGGAGCCCTGCGGCACGGTCAGGTCGAGCGGGTGCACGGCGGTGAAGGAGCCGTAGGTCTTGCTGATCCCGGTGAGGCGGACGTCGCCGCTGGTTTCTGTCGTCATCATCGTCACGCCCCTGTGAGCTTCGCGAACTTCTCTTCGTAGGCCGTCTCTTCCTTCTGGCTCAGCGCGCGGAAGGAGTGGGACCTGGCCTGCATGGCCTTGTCGGGGACGATCAGCGGGTTGTTCGCCGCGTCCTCGTCGATCTTGGCAAGGTAGGACTTCACGCCTTCGACCGGAGTCGCGTAGTTGATGTACGCGGCGAGCTCGGCGGCCTGCTCCGGCTCGTAGTAGAAGTCGATCAGCCGCTCGGCGTTCGTCTTGTGACGCGCCTTGTTGGGGACCAGCAGGTTGTCGGTCGACGTCATGTAGCCGCTGTCGGGGATGACGAAGTCGACGTCCGGGCTGTCGTTCTTGAGCTGGACGATGTCGCCCGCCCAGGCCACACAGGCCGCGATGTCGCCCTTGGTCAGGTCCGACGTGTAGTCGTTGCCGGTGAAGCGGCGGATCTGGCCGTTGTCGACGGCCTTCTGGAGCCGGGCTATGGCGGCGTCGAAGTCGTCGTCGGTGAACTTGGCCGGGTCCTTGCCCATGTCCAGCAGGGTCATGCCCATGGTGTCGCGCATCTCGGACAGGAAGGAGACGCGGCCCTTGAGCTTGGGGTTGTCGAGGAGGTCGGAGACCGACTTCACCTCGATCCCGTCGAGCGCCTTCTTGTTGAAGGCGACGATGGTGGGGATGCCCTGCCACGGGTACGAGTAGGCGCGGCCCGGGTCCCAGTCGGGGTTGCGGAACTGCGGCGACAGGTTGGTGAAGGCGTGCGGCAGGTTCGAGGGGTCCAGCTTCTGCACCCAGCCCAGGCGGATCACGCGCGCGGCCAGCCAGTCGGTGAGGACGACCAGGTCGCGGCCGGTGTCCTGGCCCGCGGCGAGCTGCGGCTTGATCTTGGCGAAGAACTCGTTGTTGTCGTTGATGTCCTCGGTGTACTTGACCGAGATGCCGGTCCGCTTGCGGAACGTCTCCAGCGTCGGGTGGTGCTTGCCGCTGTCGTCGAGGTCGATGTACTCGGTCCAGTTGGAGAAGCTGAGGGTCTTCTCCGTGGCCGAGTGGTCCTCTGCCGAGGTGCCGCCCTGTGTCTTGCCGGCCGCGGGGATCCCGCAGCCGCTCAGCGCCCCGAGTCCGCCGATCGCGAACGCGCCGCCCGCGGAGGCGCGCAGCAGCGACCGGCGGGTCATGGCTGCCCTGCCGTTGCGGAGACTGCGCCGCATGGCGGCCGTCTGGGCCGGGGTCAGGCGGTCGGGCTCGTACTGCTCCATGCGCGTGGTGCCCTTTCGGGAGGATGGGCGGCCGCGGGTCAGGCGGCCTGGTTTCTCACTCGGCGGCGGCCGGACGTCTCGGGTGTCCGGCCGCCGCGTATCCGGCTACCGCCGGGCGGCGGTCACGGCCGGTCCCCGAAGACGGTGCGGTGCCAGTCCTTCCCGGCTACCGCGGTGTTGTCGAACATGACGTGCTTGACCTGGGTGTATTCCTCGAACGAGTACGCGGACATGTCCTTGCCGAAGCCGGACTGCTTGTATCCGCCGTGCGGCATCTCACTGATGATCGGAATGTGGTCGTTGACCCACACGCAGCCCGCCTTGATCTCACGGGTGGCCCGGTTCGCCCGGTAGACGTCCCGGCTCCACGCCGAGGCGGCAAGGCCGTACGGGGTGTCGTTGGCCAACCGGAGGCCCTCATCATCACTGTCGAACGGCAGAACGACCAGTACCGGACCGAAGATCTCCGACTGGACGATCTCACTGTCCTGCGCGGCGTCCGCGACAAGGGTGGGTCGATAGTACGCGCCGTGCGCGAGATCCCCCTCGGGAACCTCACCACCGGTGACCACGCGCGCGTAGGCGCGCGCCCGGTCGACGAACCCGGCGACGCGGTCGCGCTGGACGTGCGAGATCAGCGGACCGAGGTCGGTGCCGGGGGCGAACGGGTCGCCGAGCCGTACGGTCTCCATCAGCTCGGCCGTGCGCGCGACGAACGCCTCGTAGAGCGGGCGTTGCACGTACGCGCGCGTGGCGGCCGTGCAGTCCTGGCCGGTGTTGATGAGGGCGCCCGCGACGGCGCCGTTGGCGGCGGCCTCCAGGTCGGCGTCGTCGAAGACGACGAAGGGGGCCTTGCCGCCCAGCTCCAGGTGGATCCGCTTGACGGTGGCGGTCGCGATCTCGGCGACCCGCTTGCCGACGGCGGTGGAACCGGTGAAGGAGGTCATCGCCACGTCGGGGTGGGCGACGAGGTGCTCGCCCGCCTCCCGGCCGGTGCCGGTGACGATGTTGACGACCCCGTCCGGCAGTCCGGCGTCGGTCGCCGCCTGGGCGAAGAGCAGCGCGGTCAGCGGGGTGAGCTCGGCCGGCTTCAGCACGATGGTGTTGCCCGCGGCGATCGCCGGGAGGATCTTCCAGGCGGCCATCTGGAGCGGATAGTTCCAGGGCGCGATGGAGCCGACCACGCCGATCGCCTCACGACGGACGTACGACGTGTGGTCGCCGGAGTACTCGCCCGCGGACTGCCCCTGGAGATGCCGGGCGGCACCGGCGAAGAAGGCCGTGTTGTCGATGGTCCCCGGGACGTCGAACTCGCGGGTCAGCTTGAGCGGCTTGCCGCACTGGAGCGACTCGGCGCGCGCGAATTCCTCGGCGCGCTCGGCGAGTACGGCGGCGAAGCGGTGCAGCGCCTCGGAGCGTTCGCCGGGCGTGGCGCCGGACCAGCCGGGGAACGCCTCGCGTGCGGCGGCGACGGCCGCGTCCACGTCGTCGGGTCCGGCCAGTTCGTAGGTGTAGACCTCCTCACCGGTGGCGGGGTCGACGACCGCGTGGGTGCGGCCGGAGGTGCCCTTCGTCAGACGGCCGGCGATGAACTGCGCACCGTCCGCCAGGCGTTCCTGGGCGGGAAACCGGTCCGGGGCGGCGTTGGCTGTGCCCGGGTTCTGCATGTCGCTCTCCTCCGCCGTCGGCCCGCTCGTACCGGTGGTACGGGGGGCGGGTGGCGTAGCTCCAGCTCGATTTGAGTGCCGATCCTGACAGAGCAAAAGGACTCCAACAAGTGATTCCGTTGTTGCCTTTTGGTTACGCGACGAAATCTGTCGACCAGGTGTCGAGTCGACGCGGAAAAGGAAGGACGGAGTGTCAGTGGCACCTGCCAGACTCGCGTGCATGGGGAAGATCGATTCTTGGGAGACCCTGGTCAGCGAGGTCCACGCGGGGGCGAGGATCAGGTACTTGCGGTTCTGGGGCCACCGCCCCCGGCCCGACGGCCGGCTCGGGGCGAGCTGTCTGAGTCAGTGGTGGCCGTCACCGTTCGTGGTCGACGGGATCGTCTACGCGACCGCCGAGCACTGGATGATGGCCGGCAAGGCACGGCTCTTCGGCGACCCGGAGGCGGAGCGGCTCGTGCTGGCCGCCGGGCACCCCGCGCAGGCGAAGAAGGCCGGGCGCCTGGTACGCGGCTTCGACGACTCGGTGTGGGAACGAGAGCGGTTCCGGATCGTGGTCGAGGGCAGCGTCCACAAGTTCGGCTCCGACGCCGGGCTGCGGGGCTTTCTGCTGGGCACGGGCGACCGCGTCCTGGTGGAGGCGAGCCCGGTCGACCGGATCTGGGGCATCGGCCTCGCCGCGGACGACGAGGCGGCGGCGGACCCGCGGCGGTGGCGGGGCCCGAACCTGCTGGGATTCGCGCTGATGGAGGCCCGGGAACGGATACGGGCGCAGGGGATCACGGAAACGGGCGCGGGGGCGTAGGGGCAGCCGAGGCAGAGGGGCACAAGGGCCCCCGCCCCGCCCCGTCCCGCCTCACCCCGCCCGGGTTCAGGGGGCGACGAACATCAGGACGATCATTCCGATGCCGAGGAAGATGCCCGCAACGCCGCAGATGGCACCGGCCAGGGCCTGGCCCCCGTTCGTGGCCTCGCCCCGGTTGGCCTTCCTGCGGCCGATCACGCCGAAGATCAGTCCGAGGACGCCCATGATGATGGCGATCGGCCACAGGCAGAACACGACGGCCGACAGGATGCCCAGCACCAGACCGGCGGTGCCCATCCCGTTGTCCGCCATGGGCGGCATACCGGACCAGCCGTAGTAGCCGGGGAGGCCGCCGGTGCCCGGGGCCTGCGGTCCGGGGGCGCCGCCGTAGCCCGGCTGGCCCGGATAGCCGTAGCCACCGGGGTAGCCGTACGGCGTCTGCCCGGGGCCGTCGGGGGCGATGGGCGGCGGCGGGACCGGCTCGCCGCCCTGGGCCGGAGGTGCGAAGGGGTTGCCGGGGGCGCCGGCCGGACCGGCCGTCCATGCGTTGGGGTAGGGCGGCGGATAGGCGCCGACCGGACCGCCGGGCCCGGCCGGGGAGGGAGCGGCCGGGGAGGGCGGGGCGAACGGACCGGCCCACGGCTGGTCCGTCCCGGCGCCGGGTGCGCCGTGGAGCGTGCCGCCCGGGCCGCCGAACGGCGCTCCGGGCGCCGTGGCGCTGCCCGCGTCCGGCATGGCCACGGCCGTCTGCCGGTCGTGGCCGGCCGGAGGGGCGGGAGCGGGCCAGTCGGGCGAGACGAGGGTGTGGCCGGGCCCGTCGCCCGCGGCCGGATCGGCGGGCGGTGCCCAGGGGTTCGGCGCGCCTGCCCCTGCGGCCCCGGAGTCCGTGGACGGCACCCCGTCCGTCGGCACGGCGTCCGCGGGTACGACGACCGCGGGCCGCTTGCCGAGGGACACCGGGGGGACCGGGACACCGGCCGGAACCGGTCCGGGTGCGGCCGCGTTCTCCGCTGTCTCCGGCGTCGACGCGTCGTCGGACATGCGCGGGGTCCCCTCTGTTGTACGTGCCGTCATGCTAAGGCCCTCGCTCCTGCGGCGGGGGCCCGGCCTACGATGATCCCCGAGTCGTCGATCAGCCGATCACCCGCGTCCCGCCCGGCGCCGCAGCGTCCGGGACGCCCGCCCCGGGGAGGACCCCATGACCACCCACGCCGACGCCGGACGCGACCCGCGTACCTCGCACGACCTGCACGCCTTCATCGCCGGACTGCCCAAGGCCGAGCTGCACGTGCACCACGTCGGCTCCGCCTCGCCCCGGATCGTCTCCGAACTCGCCGCCCGGCACCCCGACTCCAAGGTCCCCACCGACCCCGAGGCCCTGGCCGACTACTTCACGTTCACGGACTTCGCCCACTTCATCGACGTGTATCTGTCCGTCGTCGACCTGATCCGCACCCCGGAGGACGTCCGGCTGCTGACCTACGAGGTGGCCCGGGACCTGGCCCGGCAGCAGGTGCGCTACGCCGAGCTGACCATCACCCCGTTCTCCTCGACCCGCCGCGGTATCGACGAGGCCGCCTTCATGGACGCGATCGAGGACGCCCGCAAGGCGGCCGAGGCCGAGTTCGGGACCGTGCTGCGCTGGTGCTTCGACATCCCCGGCGAGGCGGGTCTGGAGTCGGCCGAGGAGACGGCCCGGCTCGCCACCGACGACCGGCTGCGGCCCGAGGGCCTGGTGTCCTTCGGGCTCGGCGGACCGGAGATCGGTGTGCCGAGGCCGCAGTTCAAGCCCTACTTCGACCGCGCGATCGCGGCCGGGCTGCACTCCGTACCGCACGCCGGCGAGACCACCGGGCCCGAGACGGTGTGGGACGCCCTGAACCACCTGGGCGCCGAGCGCATCGGCCACGGCACCAGCTCCGCCCAGGACCCCCGGCTGCTGGCCCACCTCGCCGAGCACCGCATCGCGCTGGAGGTGTGCCCGACCTCCAACATCGCCACCCGCGCGGTCCGCACGCTCGACGAGCACCCGATCAAGGAGTTCACCCGGGCCGGGGTCCTGGTCACGATCAACTCCGACGACCCGCCGATGTTCGGCACCGACCTCAACAACGAGTACGCCGTGGCCGCGCGGCTGCTGGACCTCGACGAGCGGGGCGTCGCCGACCTGGCGAAGAACGCCGTCGAGGCGTCCTTCCTCGACTCGGCGGGCAAGGCCCGGATCGCCGCCGAGATCGACGCCCACACCTCGGCGTGGCTCGTGCGCTGACTCGCGCACAATGGGGCCCATGCAGACCCTGACCGCCGTGGCCCACCGCGGCGACCCCTACCGCTTCCGTGAGAACACGGTCGACTCGCTGCGTTCCGCGCTCCAGCAGGGCGCGGACGCGGTCGAGTTCGACGTACGGCTCACCCGCGACGGCGTCCCCGTGCTGCTGCACGACGACACGCTGAAGCGGCTGTGGGGACACGACCGGCCGCTGCGTTCCCTGACCGCGGACGAGGTGCGCGCCCTGACCGCGGGCGGGGTGCCGACGCTCGCGGAGGCGCTGGCCGCGACGGACGGACTGCGGGTGATGATCGATCTGCCGGGCCTGGCCGGCCGCCGCTCGGCCCAGGCGGTCCTGGACGTCGTCCGCGGGTGCGGTGCGCGGGACCGCGCCTACTACTGCGCGGACGCCGAGGCGATGCTCGCCGTCCGGGCCGCCGACCCGGCCGCCGAGATCGCCCTGACCTGGACGTCCCTCGCGCCGCCGCGGCCCGCGTTGCTGGACGTCGTGCGCCCGCGGTGGCTCAACTACCGGTTCACCCTGGTGGATCGCGAGCTCGCCGCCCGGGTCCACCACGGCGGCCGGCTGCTCTCCGTCTGGACCCCCGACACCCGCCGCTCGATGCGCCGTCTGATCGACCTGGGCGTCGACTCCATCACCACCAACCGCATCGACGCCCTGCGCGCGCTGCGGGACGACAGGGGATACCGCCGCCCCTCCCCCTAGGGGAGACCACCCGGACAAGTCCCTTACGGGAAAGGCGAATCGGCCGGGACGAACCAGGGTCGGACGCCCTCCTCGGCGACGATCCGGCGGCCCGCGCACGGCACGAGGATGATCGCGAACCGCTCGCAGATCCGGCCTCGACCTCCTCAGGAGCATCCGATGCGCGCTCACCGCCGCACCCTCGCCCTCGCCGCCTCCGTCGCCCTCGCGCTGACGGCCGGCCCGCTGGCCGCTCCGGCCTTCGCCGCCCCGGCACCGACCACCTGGGCCTCCGTCACCGCCACCGCCACGACCGGCCCGGACGCCGAGGCGCTGCGCGCCGCGATCGCGGGTCTGCCGGACGCGGACGCCACCGCCGCGCTGGTCCGGATCGGCGGCACCGACGGCGCCTGGCGCGGCAGCGCGGGCGTGCACGACCTTGCGAGCGGCCGGGCGGCGGACCCGGACGCCCGCTTCCGGGCCGGTTCGACGACGAAGGTGGTGACGGCGGCGGTCGTGCTGAAGCTGGCCGCACAGGGCCGGATCGACCTGGGCACGCCCGTCCAGCACTATCTGCCCGGCCTGTTCACGCCCGACTTCGAGCCCATCACCGTACGGCAGTTGCTGAACCACACCAGCGGCATCCGGGCGGGCGACGGCTGGGGGGACTCGTTCGAGGAGCAGTACGCCCACCGCTTCGACACCCTGACCCCACGGCAGGTCGTGCGGTCGGCGGTGGCCAAGGGACCGGAGTTCCGCCCGGGGCACGGGCAGGACTACCTCAACATCAACTACACGGTGCTCGGCCTGCTGGTCGAGAAGGTGACGGGACACTCGTACGCCTCGGAGGCCACCCGGCTCGTGCTGCGTCCCGCCGGGATGCGGGACACGTACTTCCCCGGCACCGACCCCCGCATCCGGGGCCCGCACAACCACGGTTACCAGGCGGTGCGGCGGACGGACGGGACGACGGAGTTCGTCGACGTGACGGAGTGGAACCAGGCGGACCGCCGGGCGGCCGGGGACATGATCTCCACGACCGCCGATCTGGAGCGGCTGATCACCTCGCTGTTCCGGGGCCGGATCGTGCCCGGCCCCGAGCTGGCGGAGATGTTCACGGTCCCGTCCGGCATCCCGGGCGCCTCGTACAGCGCCGGGCTCCAGCGGTTCGAGTACCGGGGACAGGAGTACTGGCTCAAGTCCGGTGCCCGGTACGGCTACAGCACGGTCGTCGCCGCCACCCGCGACCTGAGCCGGACCGTGGTCTACTCGGTCGGCTCGACGGACGCCAAGGGCGAGGAGATGAACCCGGTGTCGCAGCGGATCGCCCTGGCCGCGCTCAAGTAGCGGGCACCGGGGCGGGGGTGGGGGTCAGCGCCTCCAGGAGCTTGATCCGCCTGCGCACGACGTACAGCGGGATCACTCCGAACACCCCGAAGGACATGTCGACGACCGTCCACCAGAAGGGGATCCCCCGCACCGGGCCGCAGATCAGCGCGAGCGGGATGATCCCGGCGCAGGCGATCATCCCGAACTCCACCACCCAGATGTTGCGTACGGGATCGCGGTACGGGCCGTAGAAGGCGACCGCGATGACGAGGTGCGCGAACGCGAGCCAGTCCGTGCCGTACAGCAGGAACGGGTACCGGGCGTCGGCGGTGTCCAGCCCGGTCCGCACCCGCTCGATCCAGTTCATGAGGGCGGGCAGGTGCTCCGGCACGGACAGGGCCCGCAACAGGTCCTCGGTCCAGCGGAGTTCGTGCACCAGGGGGAAGGCCGTGGCACCGCTGAGCACCAGGCAGACGACGAAGATGACCAGCCACACGCGAATGCCCTTCAGCAGGGCGGCTCTGTCGCTCATGGCCAGAGCGTACGCCTTTATTGAACATGTTCAAAAGCACCTCGGCGGCGATCCCCTTCTGGATGTCAATCTCGAAGTCTGCCTACGATGGCGGTATGACGTGGCTTGAGACGAGCACCGACAACTGCACGCTCCAGCGGACCCTGGACCTGGTCGGCGAGAAGTGGTCGCTGCTGGTCGTCCGGGACGCCATGAACGGCGTACGGCGCTTCGACGACTTCCGCCGGCACGTCGGTCTGTCCGAGAGCGTGCTGGCCGACCGGCTGCGGAAGCTGGTCGCCGCGGGGATCATGCGCACCGTCCCCTACAGCGAACCCGGCAGCCGCACCCGCCATGAGTACCGGCTGACCCGGAAGGGCTGGGAGCTGTGGCCCGCGATGATCGCCCTGAAGCAGTGGGGCGACCGCCACGCGGCGGACCCGGAGGGCAGCCCCCTGGAGGTCGTGCACCGCGAGTGCGGCGAGCCGGTGGAAGCCGTGGTCGTCTGCACGGCGGGACACGGCACGCTCGACCCGCCCCACGCCCGCACCCGCCCGGGCCCGGCCGCCCACTCCCTGGACCTGACCGACCGCTAGGACCCCGCGGCCAGGGGTTCCGCGGTCGAGGGCTCCGCGGCCGGCGCCGTCACAGCCCCGCGATCGCGTTCCACCGCTTGGCGAACTCCACGCGTTCCGCGGAGGTGATGTCCCGGGCGATCGCGAGCCGCTCGCGCATGGTCGCGTCGGGGAAGATCAGCGGGTTCTCCGCGAGGGCTGCGGTGTCCTCGTCGTCGGAGGCGGCCAGGACGTCCTGGGCAGCCGGGACCGGGCAGACGTAGTTCACCCAGGCCGCGAGCTCCGCGGCGACCTCGGGATCGTAGTAGAAGTCGATCAGCCGTTCGGCGTTCGCCTTGTGCCGGGCCAGGTTGGGGATCATCAGGGAGTCCGACCACAGCTCGGCGCCCGACTCGGGGACGACGAAGCGGATGTCGGGGTTGTCGGCCTGGAGCTGGATGACGTCGCCCGAGTACGCCTGGCAGGCCAGCACGTCCCCGCTGACCAGGTCCTTGGTGTAGTCGTTGCCGGTGAAGCGGCGTATCCGGCCCTGGTGCACGTACCGCTCGACCTGGTCGCAGACGGTGTGGAAGTCGTCGGCCGTCCACCGGGTGACGTCGACCCCGTTGCCCTGCATCAGCAGCGCGAACGACTCGTCGAGTCCGGACAGCAGGGTGACCCGGCCCTTCAGGTCGTCCGCCCACAGGTCGGAGACCTGGCGTATCTCGCGCCCCAGCCTGCGGCGGTCGTACGCGATGCCGGTGATGCCGGACTGCCACGGCACCGTGAACCTGCGGCCGGGGTCGAAGGCGGGCGAGCGCAGCAGCGGGTCGAGGTACTCGGCCACGCCGGGCTGGCGGGCCCGGTCCATCTCCTGCACCCAGCCGAGCCGGACGAACCGCGCGCACATCCAGTCACTGATGACGATCAGGTCGCGGCCGGTCGACTGGTGGTTCATCAGCGCGGGGCTGATCTTTCCGAAGAACTCGTCGTTGTCGTTGATCTCCTCGACGTAGTCGACGGAGATCCCCGTGTGCTTGCCGAAGGCCTTCAGCGTGGGCCGCACGGTCGTGTCGTCGTCGTCCGTGTCGATGTACAGCGGCCAGTTCGCCCAGGTCAGCCTCTTGTCCGAGCGGGAGAGGTCGGCGGCGGCCCGGTCGCCGGGCGCCACGTACGCGGCGGGCACACCGCAGCCGGCGAGTCCGCCCAGCAGCGCACCGCCGCCCAGCGCGCGCAGGAGGGTCCGACGGGCGACGGGCGAGGTGCCGCGAGGCAGAGACATGGGGGACATGAGCGACAGCATGCCTGTCCGGCGCGCGGCCGGACAATCGACGCTGCGTCGAGCTCGACGGCGCGGTCCCGACATCTTGTCGACCAAGGACGCCCCAGGTCGTCCCCCAGGTCCGGACCGGACGGTCAGCGGATCCGGCGGGCCGTCGCCACCTCTGGCCCGAGCGCGGCGACGGGCGGGGCGCCGGGACAGCGGGGCAGACCGACCTCGACCACCAGACCTCCCCGGGGCCGGGTCCGGGCCAGCACCCGGCCCCCGTGCGCGGCGACCACGGCCGCCACGATGGACAGGCCCAGGCCCAGTCCGTCCCGGCTGCGGACGCGCTCCGGACCCAGTCGCCGGAAGGGCTGGAACAGTCCCTCGGCCCGGTCGGCCGGGATCACCGGACCGCTGTTCTCGATCCGCAGCCCGGCCCGGCCGGCCGCGTCCACCCCTGTCCACACGCTGACCCAACCCTCTTCGTCCGCCGGGAGGTTGTGCCGTACGGCGTTCTCGGTGAGGTTGACCACCAGCCGCTCGACGAGTTGGGGGTCGCCGAGCACGGGGGCGGCCTCCAGGCGGGCCTCGACGCGCGGGCCCGACCGGGGCAGATGCTCCCGCACGATCGCCGCCAGGTCGACGAACTCACGTCGCTCCAGACCGCGTTGGCTGCGGGCCAGCGTCAACAGCGCCTCGATCAGCCGTTCCTGTTCCTGGCCGGCCGCCCGCACCCGCAGCAGCGCCGCCCGCAGGTCCGGGGCGCCGGCACCGGGGTCGGCGAGGGTCACGTCGACGATGGTCTGCTGGAGCGTGAGCGGGGTGCGCAGTTCGTGCGAGGCGTTGGCGACGAACTGCCGCTGTGCCTCGAACGCGCCCTCCAGCCGGGCGAGTACGTCGTCGAAGGTGTCCGCCACGGCCTTCAGCTCGTCGTCGGGCCCGGGTACGGCGAGCCGCTCGTGCAGGTTGTCGGCGGAGATCCGGCGGGCGGCGGCGGTCATGGTGCGCAGCGGCGCCAGTACCCGGCCGGCCATCAGCCAGCCGAGCACGAGCGAGACCAGCGCCATCACGGCGAGCGCGACGGCGCCCTCGACGAGGAGGTCGTGCAGCTGGCCCTCGTGCAGGATCTCGGCGACGGCGTCGATGGTCGCCGCCGGGGTTCCCGGGTCCGCCGGGTCGAAGGCGTCGCCCGAGACGCCGGGGCCCTGCACGGAGGTGACCGTCCTGGCGCCGGACTCGGAGTGGGCGGCGAGGAAGTAGACGAAGGCCAGCAGCAGCGCGCCGGCCGCCACGAACAGCGCACTGTAGAGAAGCGTCAGACGCCATCGGATACTGCGCGCGAACCACTGGGCGGAGCCGGTCACCGGATGCGGTACCCGGCCCGGTCCACCGTCTCGATCAGCGGTGGCTCCCCCAGTTTGCGGCGCAGTCTGCTGACGGTCACCTTGACGGTCTGGCTGAAGGGGTCGGCGGCCTCGTCCCACGCCCGCTCCAGGAGTTCCTCGGTGGACACGACCGCGCCCTGCGCGCAGAGCAGGAGTTCGAGCACGGCGAACTCCTTGGGGCTGAGCGGCAGCCGGAACCCGGCCCGGCTCGCCTCGCGCCGGGCCGGGTCGACCCGCAGTTCGCCGCGGACCAGCACCGGCGGCAGGGCGGGCTGCGCCCGGCGGGCCAACGCCCGGATCCGGGCGACCAGTTCGGCGAAGGCGAACGGCTTGGGCAGATAGTCGTCGGCGCCGAGCCCGAGCCCCGCGACCCGGTCGGCCACGGTGCCGGACGCGGTGAGCATCAGGACCCGGGCCCGTCCGCCGCCGGCCGCCAGCGTCCGGCACACCTGGTCGCCGTGGACCACGGGCAGGTCCCGGTCGAGCACGACGACGTCGTAGCCGTTGATCTCGGCACGCTCCAGGGCGGTCGAACCGTCGAGAGCGAGGTCGACGGCCATGCCCTCCCGGCGCAGCCCGGCGGCCACGGTCTCGGCGAGTTCCCGGTGGTCCTCGGCCAGCAGCACACGCATGGCGCCCAGTGTGGTGGGTCGCCGGTTACACGCGCGTAAGAGCGGCCGGTCCGCGGTGCGGACGGCGGGGCGTACGGCGGAGCGACCGCCGGCGGGGGCGACCGTCGGCGCGGACGGCGGGGGGTGGGCATCGGCGCGGACGGCGGGGGTGAATGTCGGCGCGGGCAGCCAGGGTGGCCGACCACACGGTTACGCCCGCGTAAGAGCGGCCGTTCCCGTGCCGTAACCGCCCACCCGGTTCCGTAGGCCGTGGCCGCACCGGCAGCACCGCGGCCACACCCATCCATCTCATCCCAGGAGGAACCCATGCGTGCTCCGGCACCCCGGGCACAGTTGCTCACTCTGGGCGTCGCCGTCCTGTCGGCCGCCGCCCTCTGCACGGCCACCGCGTCGGCCGCGTCCGCGGCCGGCGCCCCGACGGGCGCGAAGCTCCGTACGGCCACCGCGACCGCCACGTCCGTCGGGCACGAGCAGGGCGGGCAGACGAAGGGCGAGACGGGCCAGGGCGGCGGGACGACGGGCGGCGCGGGCCACGCCGGGGCGGGTCAGGGCGGGGTGACCGGCGGCTTCGGCGTCGCCTACCACCCCACCGCCGACGCCCCCGGCGACGTCAACGCGGCGAACAGGAAGTTCGCCGTCTGCCTGCGCCGGGCGGGCCAGAAGACCGTCCCGGACATCCACGCGTCCAAGGACGCCAAGGGCCGCGTCCTGTTGCAGGTGAGGATCGTCAACAAGGGCGGGACGTTCGACCCGACGTCCAAGCGCTTCCAGAAGGCGCTCAAGACGTGCGGTCCGATCATGGCGAAGGCGGGCGTCACCTTCCCGGCCGGCGCCGAGCTGCCGCCGCTGCCCGACCTGCCGGGCAAGCCGGGGAAGCCGGGGAAGCCCACCAAGGTCACGAGCAGTGTGATCTAGGAGTCCGGTGGGCCCACGCTCGTCACGAGCGGTGTCGACGAGCGCGTCTGACCGTCCCGTCAGGGGGAACGGCGCGGCCCCGGACGGGAGTTCCCGTCCGGGGCCGCGCGTGTCCGGCACCCGGGTGCTCAGCGGGCCGCCGGCCCGCCGTGCGTCACGCGTCCAGCGACGTCATCACGTGCTTGATGCGGGTGTAGTCGTCGAAGCCGTACCCGGAGAGGTCCTTGCCGTAGCCGGACTTCTTGAAGCCGCCGTGCGGCATCTCGGCGACCAGCGGGATGTGGGTGTTGATCCACACACAGCCGAAGTCGAGCTTCTTGGACATCCGCATGGCGCGGGAGTGGTCCTTGGTCCACACCGAGGAGGCGAGGGCGTACTCGACGCCGTTGGCCCACTCCACCGCCTGGTCCTCGTCCGTGAAGGACTGGACGGTGATGACCGGTCCGAAGACCTCGTTCTGGATGATCTCGTCGTCCTGCTTCAGGCCGGAGACGACGGTCGGGGCGTAGAAGTAGCCCTTGTCGCCGACCTGGTGGCCGCCCGCCTCGACCTTGGCGTGGGCGGGCAGGCGCTCGACGAAGCCGGAGACCTGCTTGAGCTGGTTGGGGTTGTTGAGCGGGCCGTACAGCACGTCCTCGTCGTCCGGCTGACCGGTCTTGGTCTCGGCGGCGGCCTTCGCCAGCGCGGCCACGAACTCGTCGTGGATGCCCGCCTGGACGAGGACGCGGGTGGCGGCCGTACAGTCCTGGCCGGCGTTGAAGAAGCCCGCGACGGAGATGTCCTCGACGGCCTTGGCGATGTCGGTGTCCTCGAAGACCACGACCGGCGCCTTGCCGCCCAGCTCCAGGTGGACGCGCTTGACGTCCTTGGCCGCGGACTCGGCGACGGACATGCCGGCGCGTACCGAGCCGGTGATGGAGGCCATCGCCGGGGTCGGGTGCTCGACCATCGCGCGGCCGGTCTCGCGGTCGCCGCAGACGACGTTGAAGACGCCCTTGGGCAGGATCGAGCCGAGGATGTCGGCGATCAGGACGGTGGAGGCGGGGGTGGTGTCCGAGGGCTTCAGGACGACCGTGTTGCCCGCCGCGATCGCCGGGGCGAACTTCCACACGGCCATCATCATCGGGTAGTTCCAGGGCGCGACCTGGGCGCAGACGCCGACCGGCTCGCGCCGGATGATCGAGGTCATGCCGTCCATGTACTCGCCGGCCGAGCGGCCTTCGAGCATCCGCGCGGCGCCCGCGAAGAAGCGGATCTGGTCGACCATCGGCGGGATCTCCTCGGACCGGGTGAGTCCGACGGGCTTGCCCGTGTTCTCCACCTCGGCGGCGATGAGTTCCTCGGCGCGCTCCTCGAACGCGTCCGCGATCTTCAGGAGGGCCTTCTGGCGCTCGGCGGGGGTCGTGTCGCGCCAGGCGGGGAACGCCGCCGCGGCGGCCGCCATCGCGGCGTCCACGTCCGCCGGTCCGGACAGGGGCGCGGTCGCGTACGCCTCGCCCGTCGCGGGGTTGACCACCTCGGTGGTCTGTCCGTCGGCGGCGTCCCGGAACTCACCATCGATGTAGTTGCGCAGACGACGCAGCTCGGTGCTCACTGCCGGCCTCCTGTCAGGTCGAACTGTCCAATCGCTGAGACACCCACCCTAATCCGGGAGCCCACGTTTTCAACACCCCCAAGCGGGTCATCGCTGCGAAATCCGTAGACCTGGACGTCATAGACAACGAATTTCATCGGTAAAGCCTTGCGGAACGGTCGAGACGTCGTGCAGAGTGAGGCCGTGGCCAGTCGAAGCGCAGACCAGAGGGACTCGCCCCGCGAGCCCAGGAACGGCACCCCCCACCTGGATGCCGTCTCCCTCGCGATCATCCAGCAGCTCCAGGAGGACGGCCGCCGGCCGTACGCCGCGATCGGCAAGGCCGTCGGCCTGTCCGAGGCGGCCGTGCGCCAGCGCGTCCAGAAGCTGCTGGACCAGGGCGTGATGCAGATCGTCGCCGTCACGGACCCGCTCACCGTGGGTTTCCGCAGGCAGGCGATGGTGGGTGTCAACGTCGAGGGCGACCTCGACCCCGTGGCCGAAGCGCTGACCGGCATGTCGGAAGTCGAGTACGTGGTGATGACCGCGGGCTCGTTCGACATCCTCGCGGAGATCGTCTGCGAGGACGACGACCACCTGCTGGACGTCATCAACAAACGCATCCGGGCCCTGCCCGGCGTGCGCTCCACCGAGAGCTTCGTCTACCTCAAGCTCAAGAAGCAGACCTACATGTGGGGAACCCGATAACCGTGAGCACCAAGGACCTCAGCAAGACCGCGTACGACCACCTGTGGATGCACTTCACCCGCATGTCCTCGTACGAGAACTCGCCCGTCCCCACGATCGTCCGTGGTGAGGGCACCTACATCTACGACGACAAGGGCAAGCGCTACCTCGACGGTCTCGCGGGTCTGTTCGTGGTCCAGGCCGGCCACGGCCGGACGGAGCTGGCCGAGGTGGCCGCCAAGCAGGCCGCCGAGCTGGCCTTCTTCCCCGTGTGGTCCTACGCCCACCCCAAGGCCGTCGAGCTGGCGGAGCGCCTCGCCCACCACGCGCCGGGCGACCTGAACAAGGTCTTCTTCACCACCGGCGGCGGTGAGGCGGTCGAGACCGCCTGGAAGCTCGCCAAGCAGTACTTCAAGCTCAAGGGCAAGCACACCAAGTACAAGGTCATCTCCCGCGCGGTCGCCTACCACGGCACCCCGCAGGGCGCCCTGTCCATCACCGGCCTGCCCGCCCTGAAGGCCCCCTTCGAGCCGCTGGTGCCGGGTGCGCACAAGGTCCCGAACACCAACATCTACCGCGCCCCGATCCACGGCGACGACCCCGAGGCCTTCGGCCGCTGGGCCGCCGACCAGATCGAGCAGCAGATCCTCTTCGAGGGCCCCGACACCGTCGCCGCGGTCTTCCTGGAGCCGGTGCAGAACGCGGGCGGCTGCTTCCCGCCCCCGCCCGGCTACTTCCAGCGCGTCCGCGAGATCTGCGACGAGTACGACGTGCTGCTCGTCTCGGACGAGGTCATCTGCGCCTTCGGCCGGCTCGGCACGACGTTCGCCTGTGACAAGTTCGGCTACGTCCCGGACATGATCACCTGCGCCAAGGGCATGACCTCGGGCTACTCCCCGATCGGCGCGTGCATCGTCTCCGACCGGATCGCCGAGCCGTTCTACAAGGGCGACAACACCTTCCTGCACGGCTACACCTTCGGCGGCCACCCGGTGTCCGCGGCCGTGGGTCTGGCCAACCTCGACCTGTTCGAGCGCGAGGGCCTCAACCAGCACGTGCTCGACAACGAGGGCAACTTCCTCAAGACCCTCCAGAAGCTGCACGACCTGCCGATCGTCGGCGACGTCCGCGGCAACGGCTTCTTCTACGGCATCGAGCTGGTCAAGGACAAGGCGACGAAGGAGTCCTTCAACGCCGAGGAGACCGAGCGCGTCCTGTACGGCTTCCTGTCGAAGGCCCTGTTCGAGAACGGCCTGTACTGCCGTGCCGACGACCGCGGCGACCCGGTCATCCAGCTCGCCCCGCCGCTGATCTCCAACCAGGAGACCTTCGACGAGATCGAGCAGATCCTGCGCGCGACCCTGACCGAGGCGTGGACCAAGCTCTGATCCCTCGCGTCTGACCCCTCGCGTCGATCGTCCCCAGGGATGATCGGCACCGGCCCCGGTATCGACCGTTCGAGTGAGAAACGGCGACCCGGGGCCGCGTGCTGTCCGGCCTCCCGTCGTCGCCTGCCTAGCGTGCCAGTGACCGATCGGCCCTGCCTTCGTTCCCCCGGACGGGGGATCGGGACGGGAATTACGGATCTGAACCGAGGTGTACGCCCATGGAGGCCCCGCCGGACAACGACGTGCTCTGGGCACGCTCCCTGCACTTCACCCACGACGACGGCTCGCCCGCGCTCGCCGGGGTCTCGCTCGGCGTCCGGGAGGGCGAGATCCTCGCCGTCAGCGGCCCGCGCGGCAGCGGCAAGACCACCCTGCTGCGCTGTCTGTCCGGGCTGGTGCGGGCGCGGCGCGGCGAGGTCTGGTTCAACAGCGTCCCCGTGCACACCATGGGCCCCGTCTCCCGGGAACGTCTGCGCCGGGACCGCTTCGGCTGGATCGACCCGGCCCCGGCGCTCGTGCCCGAGCTGAACGTCTGGGAGAACGCGGCGCTGCCCCTGATGCTGCGCGGCACCAGCCGCCGCCGGGCCAAGGTGGCCGCGCTGGAGTGGCTGGAGCGGCTCGACATCGGCGACATCGCCCGCAGGCGCCCGCACCAACTGCGCCAGTCCGAACGCCAGCGGGTCTCGATCGCCCGAGCCCTCGCGCCCGCCCCGACGGTCCTGTTCGCGGACGAGCCGACGGCCCCCCTGCACCGCGCCGACCGCGCCCACGTCCTGCGCACCCTCACCACGGCGGCCCGCTCGCACGGCATCACGGTCGTCCTCGCCACGCACGACCCGGAGACCGCGGCCCTGGCCGACCGCAAGGTGTCCCTGCTCGACGGGCGGCGCGTGCACACCCTGCACCTGCCGCCGGTCACCGAGGCCGAGACGGAAGGCCGGGCCGCGTGCTCGCTCTCCGCCTGAGCCGCCTCGCCCACCCGGCCGTCCAGCTGCGCCGTCTGCTGGTGGCGGCCGCCTCGGCCGGCACCGGCTTCCTGCTGCTGGGCAGCCTCGGCTACGCGATGGGCCACCCGGACACCCCCGCCGACACGCTCCTGCTGCGCCTGGCCTGGTGCGCGGTGCCGCTGGCCGCCACGGTCCAGCTCGCGGTGGCCGTCGCCCGCACCGACCCGGCCACCAGGCCGCGGTCCGGCCTCGCGGCGATCGGGCTCGGACCGGCCCGGCTGATGGCGATCTCGGCGACGACGACGGCGCTGTCCTGCGCCCTCGGCTCGGTGGTGGCCCTGTTCTTCTTCCTCCACCTGCGCGGCGATCTCTCGGGCATGCCGTTCGACGGCGCGGCGGCACAGTTCCTGGCGGCCGACACGCCGCTCCCCCTGGCGGGCGCCCTGACCCTGCTGGCCGTGCTGCCCGCCGTCGCCTCGGCGGCCGCGGCCCTCGCGCTGCGCCCGCGCGAGCCGCGGCGCCTCCCGGCCCGCACGTCGACCGGGGGGTTCGGCCGCTTCGGCGCGTCCGGCCGGACGGATGCGCGCGAGACGTTCGGGACCTACGCCAGATTCGGCGCCCGGCTGCGGACGACCGCGTCCGGCACCTCCGCCTCCGCGGGGGGCACGGGTGCGGACGGGGACCCGGGGCCCGGACAGGTTCCGGTCCTCCAGCCGCGCCGGTCCGCGGGCGGCCACGCCGCCGGGGCGGTACGGCCGGGTCCGCACGGCACGGCGACACTGCCCGACGGTACGGACGGCCTCTGGTCCACGGCGGACGACGCCCCGTCCGCCCGGGCCACGACGAACGGCAGCCCGCAGGCCCCGGCGGCCTCCGACGGCACCGCGCACGCCGCCGCGGCCGAGGGCGCCTCCCCGGCCGCCGAGGCACCGGAGGAGGACGGCACCCGGCACCCCGCGGACCACCCGTCCGACCCCGACCCGCAGCGCCCCCCGGCCACCCGCCCGGCCCCCGGCGCGCTGCCCTGGGGCGTGGCCGTCCTCGCCGTCGGCCTGGCCGTGGAGGCCTACGCGAGCCGGTCCACCGCCGCCGGGCCACGGCTGCCCGCCGGTCTGGCCACCGGCCCCGCCGGTGTCCTGGCCGGCTGGCTGCTCACCGCCCTCGGTCTCGCCCTGGCCGGCCCCGGCCTCACCCACCTGTGCGGGGTGCTGCTCCAGGCGGGCCGGCCCGGCGCCCTGCGGCTGCTGGCGGGCCGGGTCCTGATGGCCGAGGCCGCCCGTATCGGCCGGCCGCTCGGCGTGGTCTGCGCCGTGCTGTCGGCGACGTACGCCGCCGCGACGCTGAGCGACCCCGGCGGTGCGTCCTTCGGCCCGCTCACCACCCTGGGCGCCGTGCTGGTGCTGGGCTGCACGGTGGCGACGCTGCTCACCGCGGCCGTCGAGGCCAGGCAGGTCCGCTCCGACACCACCGCCGCCCTGCTGCGCCTGGGCGCCCCGAGCACCATGCTGCGCAGCGCGGCCGCGCTGCGGGCCGGCGCGCTCGTGGCCCTGTTCGGCCCGCTCACCCTGATCGTGGCGGAGCTGGCGGCGCTGCCGCTGGCCCACCGATGAGTTTCACCGCGGTCCCCGGTCTGTACATCGCATCTCGACGAAAGCCCGACGCACGAATCGACCGACACCTCAGGGGAGACCCCGCATGTACCAGCAGATGATCTTCGTGAACCTGCCCGTGAACGACCTCGACGCCTCGAAGAAGTTCTTCACCGACCTGGGCTACACCATCAACCCGCAGTTCAGCGACGAGAACGCGGCGTCCGTGGTGATCAGCGACACCATCGTGGCGATGCTGCTGACGAAGTCGTTCTACGGCACGTTCACCGACAAGGAGATCGCGGACGCCAAGAAGACCAGCGAGGTGCTGGTGGCCCTGAGCGCCCCGAGCCGCGAGAAGGTCGACGAACTGGTCGAGCGGGCCCTGGCGGCGGGCGGCCTGCTCAGCGGCCGGACGCAGGACCTCGGTTTCATGTACGGCCGCGCCTTCGACGACCTCGACGGGCACACCTGGGAAATCATCTGGATGGACCCGGCGGCCGTCCAGGGCTGACCGCCCCGGCCGAACGGCCCTCCTAGCATGGGCGGGTGAATCCGACACCCGCCCTGCCGGGCCGGCCCGTCGAGGGCCTTCGCGACCTCGAGATAGAGACCCTGGACGAGTTCGACGAGGTCCTCGCCGCCCTCGACGCCCCGCCCCCGCCCCGCACTCCCGGCGCCGCCGGGACCGAAGGACCCCATCTGCGCGTCCAGGCCGTCGACCTGACGGGCCGTACGGACGTCCTCCTCGCCCTGGACGCCGCCGGCGCCGTCTTCCTCGGCTGCCCGATGGCCCCGGAGGCGGCCGCGCACCTGCGCGCCTCGGGCGCCCTGGTGTTCCCGCCCGTGCCGGGCCTGCCCTTCGACCCGTACCGCGGCTTCGTCTACACGCCCGACGAGCTGTTCGCCGCCCTCGAACAGGGCTACGAGGCGACACCGGACGCCCTGACCTACGGCTGGTTCCGGCGCACGAAGGCGAACGGCGACATCTTCGCCTCCATGCTGCGCTCGATCCACGACGACGCCGTCTCCGACGCTCTCGACGAACTCCTCGTCGGCAAGCGGGTGGTGGGCGTCATGGGCGGGCACGCCATGGCACGCGGCACCGAGGAGTACGCGGGCGCCGCCCGGCTCGGCCGGGAACTGGCCCGCGCGGGGTTCACGGTGGCCACCGGCGGCGGCCCCGGCGCGATGGAGGCCGCCAACCTCGGCGCGTACGCCGCCCCGTTCGACGACGGGATGCTGGCGGAGGCGCTCCGGATCCTCGCCAAGGCGCCCTCGTTCAGGCCGTCCGTCGGCGACTGGGCCGCGGCCGCCTTCGAGGTGCGCGAGCGCTGGCCGGACGGCGGGGCCTCGGTCGGCGTCCCGACCTGGTTCTACGGCCACGAGCCGCCCAACGCCTTCGCCTCGCACATCGCCAAGTACTTCGCCAACGCCCTGCGCGAGGACGGACTGCTGGCCCGCTCCACCGCGGGCGTGGTGTTCCTGCCGGGCGCCGCCGGGACCGTACAGGAGATCTTCGACAACGCGACGCCCAACCATTACGAGTCCCGCGGCGAGCCCACCCCGATGGTGCTCGTGAACCGCAAGCACTGGACGGAGGAACTGCCCGCGTGGCCACTCCTCCAGGCGCTCGCACGGGGGCGCTCAATGGAGGCCCGAATAGCCCTGGTTGACCGGATCGAGCAGGCCCCTGACGTGCTGAAACATCTTTGACGGCAACGAATGGGTAAAGTCGACGGCGCGGGGGCGCATATGCATTGACACTGCTTACGCGACACTTATAGACCTGTGATTCTCCTGGGAGTTCTGAGACTGTCCCGGGACTCACCTCATCTCCGCCACAGCCCCCCGCAGTTGTGCATCCCCCGAAGGGCAAACGTGTCCATATCTCGTCGCACCGCACGTCGTTCCGTGCGCATCCTCGGCGTCACCGCCGCCTCTGCAGCCCTCGCGCTCGGTGCCGCGGGCAACGCCCTCGCCTGCAACATCTCCGAGTTCACAGAGGCCAAGGCCACCTGCGAAGGCGGCCATGGCGTCATCAGCGTGCTCGACAAGGACTCCTCCAGCACCCTGCCCACTGTCTCCGTGTTCCTCGAGAACAACGGCGCGGACGCGCAGAAGGTCGGCGAGCAGCAGGACGTCAAGGGCTCCAAGGAAGGCGTCGTCGTCTCCTTCCCGGTGGACTGGCAGCCGAACGCCACCTACCGCATCCTCGTCATGGCCGGCACCAAGAAGATCGGTGAGAGGCTCGTGACCACCCCGGCCGAGGCCTGCAAGGCCGAGGACACCTCGACGCCGTCGGCCCCGTCGACCCCGTCGTCCCCGGCCGAGTCGACGACCGCCCCGGCCGACGACGAGTCCGACAGCGCGTCCCCGGCCCCGTCCGCGACCGAGTCGGAGACCGCCGCTGCCGCCCAGGGCAACGCTCCGTCCGCCGCCGAGGTCGGTGAGTCCAACCTCGCCGAGACCGGTGCGAACTCCAACACCGGCATGATCGCCGGCATCGCGGGCGCCCTCGTGGTCGTCGGTGGCGGTGCCGTGTTCTTCGGCATGCGCCGCCGTGGGGCGAGCAGCAAGAGCTGACCCCCGCGACACGTACACACCAGTGGCCCGTCCCGCACCGGGGCGGGCCACCGGCATGTCGGCCGGACCTCGGCCGTGCCGACCGGGAGCGGACCGGAACCGGAGCCGGGACCCGTGCCGTGAGGGCGGTCCGTCAGTCGAGCACCACGACGTCCGATGAGTCGAACCGCACTCCGACCGTGTCCCCGGTCTCCGGTGCCGTCCGCAGTGCGCAGGCCGCCTCCAGGCGGGGCGCGCCAGGGGGCTGGAGATGCACGGCGACATGGGTGCCCTTGAAGGTGCGGGCGGTCACCGTGCAGGGCAGGCCCTCGTCCGCCGGCACCAGCCGTACGCCGGCCGGGCGCACGAGCAGCGTGCGCGCCCCCTGCGGGGCGCCCTCACCCACCTCGACCTTGCCCCAGGGGGTGTCCGCGGCCTCCCCGGCGACGGTCGCCTCCACCACGTTGTCGAAGCCGAGGAAGCGTGCCACGAACGCGTCCGCGGGCCGCTGCCACACCTCCAGCGGGGTACCGGACTGGGCGATCCGCCCGTCCCGCATCACCACGACCCGGTCGGCCAGCGCGAACGCCTCGCTCTGGTCGTGGGTGACCGCCAGCACCGTCGTGCCCAACCGGCCGAACAACTGACGCAGTTCGACCACCAGCCGCTCGCGCAGCGACCGGTCGAGCTGGCCCAGCGGCTCGTCCAGCATCAGCAGCCGCGGCCGGGGCGCGAGCGCCCGGGCGAGCGCGACCCGCTGCTGCTCGCCGCCCGACAGCGCGGCGACCGCCCGGCGCGCGGCCCCCGGCAGTCCGACCAGGTCGAGCAGCTCCCCCACCCGGGCGCCCTGCTCGGCCCGCGACGCGCCGCGCATGCGCAGTCCGAACGCCACGTTGCCGCCCACGTCCCGCTGCGGGAAGAGCTGGTGGTCCTGGAACATCAGGCCCACCTCCCGCCGGTGCGCGGGCACCCCCGTCTGGTCCCGCCCGTCCAGCACCACCCGTCCGCCGTCCAGGGGTTGCAGCCCGGCCACCGCCCGCAGCAGCGTCGACTTGCCGCTGCCGCTCGGACCGAGCACACACACGACCTGGTGCTCGGCGACGTCCAGGTCGACGGCGTCGAGCACGGCCCGGCCGCCGAACCGCACGGTCGTCCCCGCGAGAGACAGCAACATCAGAACTCCCCCGTCCGATCCGCGCTCCGCAGCCCCTCCAGCATCAGCAGGGACACCGCGCACACCACCATCAGAATCGTCGAAAGGGCCATCGCCTGGCCGTAGTTGAGCTCACCGGCGCGGCCCAGCAGCTTGGCCACCGCGACCGGCAGGGTCGGGTTGTCGGGCCGCGCGATGAACACCGTCGCCCCGAACTCGCCCAGCGACACGGCGAAGGCGAACCCGGCCGCGATCAGCAGCGCCCGCCGCACCAGCGGCAGGTCGACCTCGCGCCAGACCCGCCACGGCGACGCCCCGAGCACCGCCGCCGCCTCCCGCAGCCGCCCGTCCACCGCCCGCAGCACGGGCAGCATGGTCCGTACGACGAAGGGGACACCCACCAGGGCCTGCGCGAGCGGTACCAGGATCCAGGAGGCCCGCAGGTCCAGCGGCGGCTCGTCGAGCGCGATCAGGAAACCGAAGCCGACCGTCACCGCGGACACCCCGAGCGGCAGCATCAGCAGCGCGTCGAAGCCGCGTACGAACCGCCCGGTGTCCCGCCGGGTGAGGGCCGCCGCGGCGAGCCCGCCGATCAGCACCGCGATGGCGGTGGCGGCGAGCGCGTACGTCAGGGAGTTGCCGACGGCGTCGATCGGCGGCACCAGGAAGACCCCCGAGTCGGCCGAGGTCAGCGCCCGGTAATAACCGAAGTCGGGCGCGTCCAGGGACCGCTGCACGAGGACCGCCAGCGGCAGCAGGATCAGTACGGCGACCGTGCCGAGGACACCGGCCAGCAGCGTCCACTGCCCGGCCCCGCGCGGCCGTCGCGCCGTCCGGGCCGCGTCCACCAGCCGCAGCGCGCTCTCCGAGCGCCGTACGGTCCGGGCGTGCACGGCGAGGATCGCGCCCACCGCCGCGAACTGGACCAGGGTCAGCACGGCGGCCGTGGCCAGGTCGAAGATCTCGGAGGTCTGCCGGTAGATCTCGACCTCGAGGGTGGAGAAGGTGGGGCCGCCCAGGATCTGCACCACGCCGAAGGAGGTGAAGGTGAAGAGGAAGACCATGAGGGTGGCGGCGGCCACGGCGGGCCCGAGCGCCGGCAGCGTGACGGTGCGCCAGGCCCGCAGCCGGGAGGCGCCCAGCATCCTCGCCGCCTCCTCCTGCCGCGGGTCCAGCTGCGCCCACAGGCCGCCGACCGTGCGGACGACGACCGCGTAGTTGAAGAAGACGTGCGCGAGCAGGATCGCCCACACGGTGGTGTCCAGCCGTACGCCCCACAGCTCGTCGAGCAGCCCGCCGCGCCCGACCAGTGCCAGGAACGCCGTACCGACGACGACCGTGGGCAGCACGAACGGCACGGTCACCACCGCCCGCAACACCCGCTTGCCCGGGAAGTCGAGCCGGGCGAAGACGTACGCCCCCGGGAGCGCGACGAGCAGGGTGAGCGCGGTGGAGGCGAGCGCCTGCCACACGGTGAACCAGAGCACGTGCCGGATGTCGGACTGCGCGAGCACGTCCGCGATCCGCCCGAGGTGCCAGGCGCCGTCGGACTTCAGCCCGCGGGCCGTGATCGCGGCGACGGGCCAGGCGAAGAACACGCCGAAGAACGCGACGGGCAGGGCCATGAGCCCGAACCGCGCCGCGTTCCCCTTCCGGCTCCCGCGGGGGGCTACTTCAGTACGAGCGAGGTCCACGACCTGACCCACTGGTCACGGTTGGCGGCGATCTTCTCCGGGGCCACGGTCTCGGGGTCCTTGGCCGCGGGACCGTACGCGGTGAACTCGGCGGGCACCTTCGCGCCGGTGACCACGGGGTAGACGAACATGTTCAGGGGCATGTCCTCCTGGAACTCCCTGGAGACCAGGAAGTCGATGAGCGCCTTGCCGCCCTCGGCGTTCTTCGCGTTGCCCAGCAGCCCGGCGAACTCGATCTGCCGGAAGCAGGTGTCCGCGACCACTCCGGTGGGCGCGGTGGTGGGCCGGGGATCGGCGTAGATCACCTCGGCGGGCGGCGAGGAGGCGTACGACACGACGAGCGGCCGGTCGCCCTTGGCCTTCTTGCCGCCGGCGGAACCGGAGAACTCCTCGTTGTAGGCCTGCTCCCAGCCGTCGACCACCTTCACGCCGTTGTCCTTGAGCTTCTTCCAGTAGCCCTGCCATCCGGAGGTGTCGCCGTCGCCGTACTTCGCGGCGGTGCCGAGCAGGAAGCCCAGGCCCGGCGAGGAGGTGGCGGCGTTCTCGGTGACGAGAAGGTTCTTGTAGGCGGGCTCGGCCAGGTCGTCGAAGGAGGCCGGCGGGGTCAGCTTGTGCGCGCTGAACCAGGCCTTGTCGTAGTTGACGCAGATGTCGCCGTAGTCGATCGGCGTGACCCGGTGCTCGCCCTGGTCGAGCTGGTAGGCGGCGCCGACCTGGTCCAGCCCCTTGGCCCGGTACGACTGGAACAGGCCGTTGTCGAGGGCCCGGGACAGCAGCGTGTTGTCGACGCCGAAGAAGACGTCCCCCTGCGGGTTGTCCTTGGTGAGGATGGCCTTGTTGACGGCCTGGCCGGCGTCCCCGTCCTCCAGGACCTTGACCTTGTACCCGGACTGCTTCTCGAAGTCCGCGAGCACGTTCTTGGAGACGGCCCACGAGTCGTGGCTGACGAGGGTGACGGTCTTGGAGCCGCCGGAACCACCGGAACCCGCGCCGCCCTTGTCGCCGGACGAGCCGCAGGCGGACAGCGTGACCAGCCCGAGGCCGATCGCCGCGGCGACGAACGTCTTGGTGTGCACTTGATTTCCTCCTGGGGGTGACCAGGAAGAGACGCGGCCCTGCCCGGGACCGTCGGACGGATCCGCCGGCTCCCGGGCAGGGCGCAACAGCTCGAGTGAAGACCGAACTTCCTACCCAGAATGACCTGGGCGAGGTTCAGAGGGTCTGCGGCCCGATTGCCGCACTCTCAGCGCTGTGGCGCTCCCCTGTCGGAATATGAAGATGTGTACGGCGTCAGCCTACCGTCCGCCGAATCGCCACCCTACGACTACCGCCCGGTACGGACGGCAACCGCCGGATGGGATCAGCGCTCCGTGGCGGCCAGCTGCCCGCACGCCCCGTCGATCTCCTGACCGCGGGTGTCCCGGACCGTGACGGGCACGCCGTGGGCCGCGATGGCCTCGACGAACGCCTTCTCGTCCTCGGGCCGCGAGGCGGTCCACTTGGAGCCGGGCGTCGGGTTCAGCGGGATGAGGTTGACATGCACGGGCTTGCCCCGCAGCAGGCGTCCCAGCCGGTCACCGCGCCAGGCCTGGTCGTTGATGTCCCGGATCAGCGCGTACTCGATGGACAGCCGACGGCCGGACTTCTCGACGTACTCGAAGCCGGCGTCGAGGACCTCGCGCACCTTCCACCGCGTGTTCACGGGGACCAGGGTGTCGCGCAGCTCGTCGTCGGGCGCGTGCAGGGAGATCGCCAGACGGCACTTGAAGCCCTCGTCGGCGAACCGGTGGATGGCGGGCACGAGACCGACGGTCGACACGGTGATACCGCGCTGCGACAGCCCGAGCCCGTCCGGCGCGGGATCGGTGAGCGCCCGGATGGCTCCGACCACCCGCTTGTAGTTGGCGAGCGGCTCGCCCATGCCCATGAAGACGATGTTGGACAGCCGGGCCGGTCCGCCGGGCACCTCACCGTCCCGCAGGGCCCGCATCCCGTCCACGATCTGGTGCACGATCTCGGCGGTCGACAGGTTCCGGTCCAGTCCGGCCTGACCGGTCGCGCAGAACGGGCAGTTCATCCCGCAGCCCGCCTGCGAGCTGATGCACATGGTCACCCGGTCCGGGTAGCGCATGAGCACGGACTCGACGAGCGTCCCGTCGAACAGCCGCCACAGCGTCTTGCGCGTGGTGCCCGCGTCGGTGGACAGATGCCGCACGACCGTCATCAGCTCGGGAAGCAGCGCCTCCTGGAGCTTGCCGCGCGAGCCGGCGGGGATGTCGGTCCACTCCGCCGGGTCGTGCGCGTACCGCGCGAAGTAGTGCTGCGAGAGCTGCTTGGCACGAAACGGCTTCTCCCCGATCTCGGCCACGGCGTCCTTGCGCTCGGCGGGCGTGAGATCGGCAAGATGCCGCGGCGGCTTCTTGGCTCCACGGGGGGCGACGAAAGTGAGTTCTCCGGGTGCAGGCATAACACGTCCAGTGTGGCAGATCATCCGAGGGTCCCCAGGCCAGAGCGGGGTGGGGGTGGTCACCCCTGAGCGTCCTCTGTCAGCTTCCGTCGACCTCCCACGGCCCAGGGACGGCCCAGGAATGATCTTGGGCGAGGCCTCTGACCGGCCACGAACGGCAGCAGGGAAGAGTCGAGGGCGGCCGCGGGTGTTGATGCCCCGCGACCGCCCCCGCCTCCACCGACGATCAACGATTGATCGGAATCTCGTAGACGATCTCGCAGTGAGCGACGGGCACGACGATGTCCGCCGTCTCGACGGGCCGTCCGTCGTCGCTGTAGTACGTCCGCCGGATGTGCGTGACCAGCGCGGCCTTCTGGATGCCGAGCAACGACGCATCCGCAGACCGGGCCCCGATCACAAGATTCGCTGTCCTCACCGTCTCGTCGGCTGCTGTCCGGGAGACGGTCTGCGCCCGCCCACCGACACCGGAGGAGGCATCGACCCTCCGGATCGCCTCCGCCGCGCCGGTCCTCGCGATCACACGAGTCGCGACCGCCGCCACCGGCCGGGTCGTCGAAGCCGCACTCCTGGCCTTCCCGGGGGACCGCATCGACGCGGTCTTCACCACCCACCACGTGCTTGACGAGAGGCAGACGCAAGGGTGACGCCCCGAAACGAACTGCGCCTCCTCCCGTGGTCGGGCCCGGAGGGCAAGCCCTGCTACCTGAGCACCGACGACCGGGACGGCTGCATGTCCCGCCTGGCGGACAACATCGAGTCGGTCCAACTCGGCACGGCGAACGAGTTGCTGGCACACGCCCACGAGACACTCGACGACCAGAGCGAGAACCCGGAGGACATGCGACGGCTGGCGCGCGAACTGACCGGCTCTCTACGGGACATCCTGCGCGTTGCGACCATCCGCGGTGACCTCCTGGCGGTGGACGACCCGCACAACATCTGAACGACGGGGCGCGAGCGTTCACCACCCGTTACTGCCGTTCCAATCGGGGCGGGGAACCCAACCACGTGCCTGGGTTCCCCGCCCCGTCGCACCGTGCGCCCCTGGCCGACACGGCCGTGTACCGCCGCCGGACACCTTCACGGGTCAGCCGCGTGGACCTCAGCCGACGACGGTCAGCCACGACGGCGGGTGCGCCGAGCCGACCACGCACGCGTATGCCTCGTTCAGTCCCCACGGGCCTCGGCGACGCCGTCGGTGCCGTCGGTGCCGTCGGTGCCGTCGACCAGAGCAAGTCGTGACGGCCGGCCCGTGACGACAGGGCCCTCGGCGTGTTGCGGCCAAGGGGGCTCGCATACCTTCACGTCATGGACTTCAACATCACCGCGGGGGAGGAAGCCGTCGTGTTCCACGTGGCGAGCCTCGTCCAGGACGGCCTCTCCCCCACGGATGACGACTTGGCGGAGGAGCTGGGTGACGAGGTTCGCCCGGTGCTGCAAGCGCTCCTGGGCAAGGGCTGGCTTGTGGTCGACGAGGATCGTGAGCTGGCCCTGTCCACGATCGCGCGGCATGTCGTGTCCAGCCGCAGGGATGCCGAGGGGCCGCAGGCGTAGCGAGAGAGCTTGCGGCCGACCTGGTTCGTCTGTCGCTCTGCCGGCGGGGTTGCCACGATCCGTCATGTGGTGAAGCGACTGGCTGTAGCCACCACTGCCTTGTAAGGGCGGACGTAGTCGTCGGCATGTCCGTCCAGGTCACTACGGCTGTAGCCGCGTCCCGGGTGAACGGCGCATCTCGACTGCGGCGAGCCGTCGTTGACCGTGGTCGACCGCCCGATGTGGCACGGCTGTGGCACGTTCCGAATCACGGAGCGCTTGGAAGGCGCTTTGCGGTTGCGCCCCGCCCTCCTCTGGGCCTGCGGCTCTTCCGCAGCTGAGCAGGTCGCCGATGGAACTTCGACACGGATTCGACACGCGGTGTCCTGGCGGTCTGTACGGTGCGAACGACACACAAGCGACGATCTGTTGGGGGGCGGGCATGACGGAGTATCTGTCTGAGGTTGATCCGCGGTGGGCTGAGCACTCCGGCGAAGATGGGCACTACGGCGCTCCGGAATGGGGTCCGGAGGACTTGCAGCGCGCCGTAGTGTTCTTGGCTGAACTCGCGCCGCAGGCCAGGCAGGTGCTCGAGTATCTGGCGCGCAACCCTGGCCGGAGGATCCACTGCACGGAGCTGGTGGACAAGGCCCTGGGCGGGCCGAACGAGAGTGATTCGGCGCGGCGCGTGGCAGGGGTGCTGTCCGGGATGAGCAAGGGGCACAGCAACAGTGAACGGCGGCTTCCGTTCTACTGGTGGGAGGCCCCTGAGGGGCGCGCCGGCGCAACGTACGCAGTCCGCCCCTCGGTGGCAGCGGTGTTCTTGGCCGCTCAGCTCGGCGCTGCGTGATCTGCACAGCCACAACTGATCACCGGCGGCCGTGACCTGCGGCCGCCTACTCGATCAACGCCGCGACCTGCTGCCGAGCTGTCGGCACCTGTCGACGTCGGTCACCATCGAGCGCCCTTCCACGGCCCCAGGACGGCCCGGAAGGGCGCTCGCGCATGGGGAGACCCGCGGTGCGAACTGTGGGTGGGCGGTCCCTGAGGCCTGCTGGCTGGACCTTGCTGCGCTACGGCGGGCGAGCGTGAGGTACAACTACGCCATGACGACTCGACCAGCGCAGGCGATGTGGTGGGCTGAAATGGCGATCTTCCTTGCCGTAGCCGCCGCCACCTTCACTGCGCTCGTGGCCTTTCTCGGGGCCACGGTAGCCCGGGGTCGCCACGTGACGGTGGAGGGTGACGCCTCCATCGTGCTGATCGGGTTGTCCGTCGGCGTCGGCATCTTTGTGAGTGGCCGGTTCAGGGCGTGGGGACTGCGTCGGCAAGCCGTGTCCGGCACACGGTCTTGAAGACCGTCGTGGCGCGAGTCACCGCGGGTTAGAATCTCACGCCCACCCCCAGCACAAAAAGGCTGTGCCCGGCTAACTCGGTCAGGGCTCGTTCTCGTGCTTGGTGTCCACGCGGTGCCCGTGACTCCCTGCTGTTTCCCGACTGAACGGGCGCGGGAGGGGCACGTCGACTGGCGGCCTCTAGGCGTAAGCGGTCAGCAGTGCGGCAAGTAGCCCGGCAGCCGCAGCAGTAAAGACCCGCGGCTTCCTCCAGCCTGGTCCCGAAGCCTGGCGGTTCAACTCCCACGCGAACACCAGAGCTCCGCCAAGGCCCAGTGCGTCCCGCAGCAGGAAAACGGTGGTGCGCACAGGGAGCCTCCAGGAACCTTCGACGGACGGGAAGGCTATCCCTGGTGGCGATCGCATGGACGGCCAGCCCCAGTTCGGAAGATCGCGTATGCGGATGCGGTCTGATCTGGCAAGACGCCGACCTGCTGCTCCGTCGCGTCGCGACCGCAGTTCCCCCGGCGGTCCCCGCCTGGGCCCGCCGGTTCGGGCACGGGAGGGGCACGCCAGAGAAGCCTGGTGACCAGGGTGTGTACGTGTGTCGGGCCGACGTGTGCCGGGCTCCGCCTTCTCGCCCGCTCAGACCCCGTCTGATTGCTGATTTGGGCGAACGCTGCCGAGGTCACTCGTCTCGGCGGTGATGTGCGCAAGGGCGTCCTGGAGCCGGCGGACGGCATCCTCCGCCTCCGTATATTCCTCAGGACTCGGGAGGACAGTGCCGAAGGTGCCGCCATGGTCGGCTGGCAGGGCACGCCAGCGCAGGACCGGTTCGAGTGCGTTGAGAGCGCCGGAGAAAAACCATGCCAGACGGCCGTGAGTACGCGCGAGAGAGATGGCCAAGACGGCGAGAGTTTCCCGCAGGCGTTCGAGTCGCTTGATCTGCGGCAGGGCCTCCTGGACGTCCGGCGGCCCGACAGCGCCGCGCAGGCCGGCCTGGGTCTCAAGGGCGAGTGCGCGGTCGCTCGGCTCCAGTTTCCACACCTGATCTTGGATCTGGTGTTCAGCATCCTCGGCCAGCACTGCAACGATCCTGTGCATGTCCATGCAGATCATTCTAAAGAGCGGACTTAGGCGCAGATCAAACTCGGTGACCTGCGGCTGCCGCCTGCTACGACTGTCATTAGCAGGCGTCATCGGTCGCTGCTGAGCGGCGTCGGACGGCCCAGGGGCGGCCCACCATCACGGCGCCACTCCAGGGGCCGATTCCTCGGCCTCAAGCGAGTCCGGCTGCCACAACAGGTAAAGCAGTCATAAAATCTGCACGAACGGGCATAATCGGACATGAAACGGAATAAAGTAGGCGTCGCGTAGCCCAAGGGTGCATCTGGAGCAGTCCCGACGTCAGGAGAATCAATGACCTACGGAACGATGATCACTCTCGAGCCCAACCCCCGCGCCAACGCCGCTTTGGCTGCTGGCTGCGAGGTGTGCAACGGCTGGGGAAGCGTGATCACTTCTCATGGGCGGCACGAACTGTGCTGGGCCTGCCAGCCCCCCACCGAAAACGAGTGCCACGACAACAGCTGACATCAGGGGGTTCTCTTGGTGGTCCGGATGATCTCCGACCTCCTTACATCTGCCGCGACCGCTTTCCAAAACTGAGACGGGGGCTCCGATGGAGCGAGCAGAGGCTGAGCTGTTCACCGATGGCGGCAACGACGCCGTGGTGCGCCTCCCGGGGCGCAACTTCCCCGGAGTCCTGATCCAGGGGGACACCCTCAGCGCCCTCCAGGTGGACGTGGCCGAGCTCGTCGAGCTGTGCGCCGCCGGCGACCTGGAGGAGGCCCGATGGGCGGGCCCGGAGGGACGCTACCGTGCGGGGGCGGCTACCAGGGTTGCGGTACCTGGCTGCTGTACCGCACGATCCAAACGGGGTGACCATGGAACGGCATGTCCTGGAATCGCTGTTGATCGGTGATGACGAGGCGTGCGTGATAGCTCTGGCCGCCCTCCGCAGCGGCGCCCCCTACTCGGTGGAGGAGCGGGTACAACCCACTGGTGCGCATGGCGGAGTCTTCTGACGCGGCAGGCGGCGGAGCTTTCCGCGCGCCGGCTGCATGCTGGTGGGCACAGATAGAGGTCGAATCAACCGAGACGTCCCAGTCGATCCCACCGGCGGCATCGACCTGGGCCTGCACCTGCTGGAGCAGCCGTTCCCGGGTTCCGTCGGCCGACCAGCGCCGGTGGCGCTCGTAGACGGTCTTCCACGGCCCGTAGCGTTCAGGCAGGTCACGCC
>NZ_JBVJMD010000049.1:0-65869 GCF_055584385.1 Streptomyces sp. NPDC104096 | reverse complement strand
GATGACGACGGCGCCGGGGAAGCGTTCCTGGAATTCACCAGCTGTGTTGTTGCCGATGAGCTCGTCCGGCGCATCGATCACGAGGAAGTCGTCAGCGGGAGGAACGAACTGGCTCAGACTCCCTGTAGTACCCAGGAAGTCCCGGTAGTCCTGGGGAAACCGGACTCCGAAGTGGTGCTCGACCTGCGCGATCCGGTCGTCGTTCGAACTCATGAGGCAGTTCTATCAAGGGCAGAGCGGGTGACGGTGGCCGCCTTGTGCCGCGGTGAGGAGGACGCGTTTGCGGAGCAGGGGGAGCTTGGCTCGTCCGAACATCTGGCGCCGCTTCCATCGCTTGAGGCGACGGCCCCGGAACGGGACTCGGATGGGACCGCCGGCCCCCTGATACGCCTTGTCCGCCCAGCACTTCAGCTCCGCAGTGGTGAGCGCGTCGATGATCCCGTGGTGCCGGGCGGCCGTCAGATCGTGAGTCGAGCCGGGCAGCGCTGCCGAGGCCCGCAGTAGACGTCCGAACGGATCGGCGAGGACCTGCACGTTCATGCCGTGGCGTTTGTGTTTCCCGGAGTGGTACGGGGTGTCGGCGGCGATCCGGTCGATCGGCAGCAGCGTGCCGTCCAGGATCACAAACGCCTTCGTCCGGGCCGCCGTCATCGCCTCGGCCGGGGTGGGGGCCAGTGTGGTCAGAACATCGACAGCCTCGCGTATGTAGCGGTAGACCGTCGCGATCCCGATGCTGAACCCGGCGGCGAGTTGAGCACAGGTGTCACCGCACCGCAGGTGGGCCAGGGCGAGCAGGGCCTGACGCCCGGCCGCCAGCCGCCGCCACCGGGTACCGATCTTCCTGCGGCGGCCTGCGAGCTGCCCGGTCAGGTACCGCAGAGTGCGGCTGGACAGGTCGATCGACGACGGGCAAACAAGTACGCGAAGCTCCTGGCAGTACGGGTGATCTTGGTCGAGAACCCGTCCACCAGGAGCTTCGCCGCTTCGCTGAACCGTCCAACACGCTGTCACCATCGGCAGGTCGGAAAAGGCTCACTGTTACCGCGCAGCAAGACCAGCCGGGTTTCTTCGGTTCCCACCATCACGGCCGTCACGCTACCGACGGTGCTCCGCGCACGTGGGCACGTGGCGGCGGTGACCCCTTCCGCCCGTCACATGCGCCACCGCAGCGCGCCGGCGCACATTGCGCTGTCGCGGTGGGCTCAGCCGTTTTCGCGGTAGTACATGAACCAGTGGGTGCCGAAGTCTCGCCACCACCCGCGCCTGCGCCCGCGCCGAACAACAGGCCTCAGCAGGCTGATCGCAGCCGTACACCTCTGGTGGTGTGACTGCGCCCCACCTGCTCAGCGGATGGCGTACCCGTCCCACAGGGGGCCGCCAGCCAGGTCCAGCACCTCTGTCACGACCGCGGAGAAGCGCTTCGTATCCCCGGCCATCGCCTGCGTGGCGGCTTCGGACAACGCGCGGTGCATCGCGGGGTCGGCCGCAGCCAGCCGCCGGGACAGCCATTTGCCCTTGCCGAGCCAGTGCCCGCCGACCAGGAGGACCAGCTCCGATGCGCGCTGCAGCATGTGCGCGACCAAGTACACCCGCTCGACAGGGTCCGCGCAGCCACGCAGGTCATCGAGCAGGTCGGACAGGATGTACCGCTCGTAGTCCCGCTCGCGGTCCGAAAGCGGCGGCGGGCCCGCGGTCACACGCTTGCGGGACTCGTCCTGGAGCGCTGCGCCGAGCCCGTCCGCGTCTACCAGGAGCATGCCGTCTGCACACATGGCGAGCAGCGGCGAACTCCGCTTCGCGGTCTCCTGTTCGGCGAAGCCGTGCCAGGCGGCCTCTGTCTGCACGAACAGCTCGACCGGCCAGCCGCGGTACACCAGGTTCTCCCGCAAGGGGGCGGGCGGCCCGTCCAAGAGGATCACGATGTCCAGGTCAGAGGCGATCGTCCGGCGGTCGGTCAGGACGCTGCCGGCGAGGAAGGCCGCCCGGGCGGCGGGAAAACGGTCCCGCACCAGTTCACGGGCGGTGAGTACGGGGTCATCCATGACCGCAGAATACGTGCCGACATCGGTCCCGTCGGAGGGCGAGTGCACCGCATCACACCGGGCGCTCCTGGTCTCCACGGTCCTGTCCGATCGCGGCACGCGGAGTCTGCTGCTGCCGCGGTTGACCGGCCTACGGAAGTCGGTCCTGCGTGACCCACGGATCGGACCCGGTGGCACAGGAACGGCGCGGAAGGCACCTGGCGATGTCGCGCAGACCTGAGCGCCACCGGGTCCGGCCGAGCTGCCGGGAGCGGTCAGATTCGTCCCCCGGTGAGCCGGGTCAGGGGGCCCATCTGAGGCTTCGCGGTCGAGCGGCCCACCGCGAACGCGGCTCCGGCGACCCCGGTCACGGCAGCCGCCGCCCCGGCCGCGATCACCTTGCGGTGCTTGATGACCGTCCACGCCGAGCCGGCTACCGCCACGACCTTCGCAGCGTTGGCCTCGACCATCTGACGCCCGCTCTCAAGGCCCAGGACAGCCGTGCGCGTCACACCCCGGGCGGCGTCGCCGGCCGACTCGGCGCTGGACGCCGTGGACTTCTTGGCCTCCCGCGCGGTCTCCTTGGCCTGGTCGGCCGCGCCACGCGCCGTCCGGGTCCGAGAAGTGGCGGCCTTCTTGGCGCTCGCGGTGGTCGAATTCCTCGTGTTCTTGTTCTCGGTGGTCATGATGCTCTTCTTTCCTGTCAAGTCAACGTAAAACTGGGTGCTCGAATCGTTTAGAAGTCACGCGGCAGCAACGAACCCAGGGGGCCGAGATCCAAATTCAGGTCATCCATGGTGAGGTTGTACCGTTCGCACAGTTCCTCCATACGCTCCTGGAGAATCATCAGTGTCATGCCGATACGTTCCTCCTCGTCATCGGACAGGTCTCCCTGGTCGACGCGGTGGATCGCGGTCCTCTCCATGAGTTGACGCAACAGTTCGACGATGGTGAGGACCAGTTTCATGAGGTCCCTTTCCACCGTGTCGGAATCTGTCTGCCATCGCTGGTGCACCTTTCCCCGCACTGTGGCGTGCACCGTGCCCGACGTATCCGCAGGGTCCTTCGTGAAGAGGTCCCCAGGTGTTTCCCGCATGGTCAGAACTCCTCTGAGCGCGGCCGGGGAGGAGCGCAGTGGGGCGCCGGCTCGGTCGCTGTGATCGATCGGATGACCGCACGGAGATTGATGTGGACCAGATCGACGTCGGCGATGCTCAGCACGACATCACCCGTCAGCACGGCCCCGCCGTTCAGCAGGCGGTCGAGCAGGTCGATGAGGGCAACGGGAGGCCCGGCCAGATGATCGGCCGACCGGGTTTCCGCGGGCTGCGCACTCATGTCGGACGCCCGCTGCTCGCGCCCTCCCGCGCGGTCTGCGTCGCGAAGGAGTACGGAGCCCACGGGCCGGTCACTTCGACGCTGACGCCTTGCTCGTCACGCGCGAGCGCGCTCAGGCTCCTGCGGAACTCGTCCACCGTGTCCAGCGACACGAGATACGACTCGTTGGCCACGTTCTCACCCCGACCGTCCGACCATTCGACCTGCTGCGGGCGGTGCACCGCGCGCGCCGTGGCGAGCGCGTCCGCCTCCCGCCCCACGGCCTCCGCGACGGTGGACGCCGCGGCGTAGGCGCGCTGCGCGGTGTTCCGCTGTGCTCGGCGGCGTCGCAGGTAGGCGCGGCCGGGCGTCGAGGCCGCCGACTCGGCCTCCGCCTGGACCGGTGCCGAGTGCGGTACCGCGTAGATCTTCACGCCGAGCTCGACGTGACCGTCGAACACGCGCAGCAGTTCCTGAAAGTGCTCGTGCTGCTCGTCGAGCACGGCGACCACCCTCGCCTCGTCGCGGTACACCGTGGCGAGGCGCATCGGCAGGACGGTCGCCTGGGCGAAAGCCTCGTCGACGACGGCGTGGTGCGCTCGGGCGAGGCTCTCCAGGCGGCTCAGGTCCTCCAGTTCCGCCGTGAGGTTCGTCTCGTCGAAGCGGTCGGCCGGGACGGGTGACACCAGAGCGGCCAGACCGCGGCCGCGCACCAGCCGCAGGGCATGAGCGTCGACACCGGTGACCAGGGACGTCACTCGAGCCAGGGCTCGGTCGTCCTGGCCGACGGCGTAGACGTAGCACATCTGCGTGTCACTCATGTCCGGCCTTCCCCTGAGACGGGGACGCTACCGTGCGGTTCGCCTCCGCGGGCTCTTCGCCTCCCGCGGGTGCCGCGGCATGGTCCCCCGCGTCCAGGGCGGAGGCGGCACGCAGGCGGGCGATCTCGGCGCGCAGCCTTTCGTTCTCCTCGCTCAGTTCGGCCGAGGGAGCACGGGAGGCGGGCGGGGCGCCGGACGACAGGGAGGGGTCGTGCTCCCACCAGTCGATCCCCATCTCCTTCGCCTTGTCCACGGACGCCACCAGCAGGCGGAGCTTGATGGTCAGCAACTCGATGTCGAGCAGATTGATCTGGATGTCGCCCGCGATCACGACGCCCTTGTCCAGGACTCGCTCCAGGATGTCGGCCAGGTTCGCGGACGACCCCTGTCCCGCGTACGCGGGCGCGGCCCGCGTGGGAGCGGGCAGGCGGCCGCTGAGTGATTCGGACACGTCGTCAACCCTTGTCAGTCGTCCGGTGCCGGATCACGCACGCGCGGCTGCGCCGCGCCGGCGCCGGGAGGCTCGGGGAGCAGGCTCGTCGTCGTGCTCGGGCTCGACGTCGTCCGGCCGGCCGTCGGTGGACTCGTCCTCCTCGTCACGACCCTCGGGTTCGTCGTCCTCGTACGGCTCCTCGCCTTCGTCCTCCTCGCCTTCGTCCGTGAACTCGTCCTCGTAGCCGTCGAGGTCGTCCTCGTCGTAGGGCTCGTCGGTCTGCTCCTCGTCGGCGAATTCGTCCTCGGCCGCGTGGGTGTCGCCGTCTTCCCGGTCGCCCTGCTCGGACCCGTCGCCCTGTTCGGGCTCGCCGGACTCTTCCGATCCCTCGGCCTGGTCCGATTCCTCCGCCTGTTCACGCTCGACGGCGTCGTCGTGCGTGACGACGACCTCTCCGTCCTGGATCTCACCGCGCCAGCCGTCCGTCGCCTCTCCGCGCATCATGATGAACTTGCGGTACAGCTTCAGATCCAGCCGGGCACGGCGCCCCTGGGCACGCCAGATGTTCCCCGTCTTCTCGAACAGGCCCTTGGGGAAGTACTCGAGGACGAGCAGGACCTTGGTGAGGTCGTCGGTGACCGCGTGGAAGGTCACGACGCCCTTGACCGTGCCCTTGGCGCCCTCCGTCGTCCAGGTGATCCGTTCGTCAGGGATCTGCTCGGTGACGTTGGCCTTCCAACTGCGGGTGGACTTGGCCACCTTCACCTTCCAGTTACTGGTGGTGTCGTCCGCCTTCTCGACGCTCACCACCCCCTTGGCGAAGGTGCTGAACTCCTGGAACTGGGTCCACTGGTCGTACGCCTCGCGCACGGGCACGCCCACGTCGATGTCCTCGACGATGGTGACGCTCTTGGACTTGCCACCGCCCGACTTGCGACCCTTGCCGAACATCTTCTTGACCGTCTCCTTGAGATGGGAGACGCCCGCGGTCACGGCCGCCTGCCCGGGCGACTTGCCCTCGCTGAGCGCCTGGCCCCCCTTGGCGAGGCTCTTGAGCGCACCGCCGGCTCCGCCGCCCGGCTCGGCCAGCCTGGTGACCCCTTCGCCCAGCCGTCGGCCGAGGCCGGTGACGGTGTGCTCGACGCGGGCGAGCAGATATTTGCGCAGCTCTTCCTTGAGATGGTCGGTGGCGGGGCTGGCGAGCACGTCGCTCCTGACCTTGCCGAGGGAGGAGTCAGCCATTGTCCTCACCACCGCTCTTGCGGGTCGCGGCCGTCTTCTTCGCGGCGCCCGAGCGGGTCGCGCCCGACTTCGCGGAGCCGGTCCGCTTGCGGGCCGCCCCACCGGTGCGGCGTGCGGTGCCCTCCGTGGCCGAGCGAGCCCGCTTCGCCGGCGTGCGACCGCCGCCCGCGGACGTCCTGCCGCCGCGACCGCCCGACTCATCGTCCTGCTCGTCGTGCTTGTCGTCGGCGGCGTCGTCCGGCTCGTCGCTTTCGTCGCCCCGCAGCGTTCCCGTGACGGCCTGGGCGGAGTCCAGCGCCCGGGTGCGCTTCGCGAGCGAGTCGGCGAGACCGGCCGCGCGCTGGGTGAGCGCCTCGGTGGCGGCGGAACGGGTGGCCTCCACCAGCTCCGTGCGCACCTGCTGGTTGAGACCGCCGAGCGCGGGTGAGTTGGCGATCAGCTTGCCGACTCGCCTGGGGTCGAGGTCGAGCTTCTTGCCGGCCAGGAACACACCCAGCCCCATGGCCAACTTGGCCTTCTTCGTTCGCCCCAGGACATATCCGCCCACCAGAGCGACTGCTATCTTCACATTCTTCGTCATCCTGTGTGCACCTCGGTCTCTTCCCTTCGTCCTTCGTCACCGGTCATCGGGCGCTACGGATCATCAGGGGATTCCGCCGCCTTCCCGCTGGTGGCGCTCGATCTCTTCCAAGCGGTCGAGGAGCTCGTCCTCGCCGCGGTCGTACTCCTCTTCCGAGATGCGGCCCTCCGTCAGTTGCCTTTCGAGTGCCGCCAGTTGGCGCCGTACCGGCTCCGGGTCGTAGTACTCCTGCTCCGCGGCGGCGAGCACCTGGTCGATGACCCAGACCGTTCCCCGCACGGGTGCCAGCGGGAAAGTGAGGATGCCGGTGATCAGGCCCATGGCCGACTCCTTCCGATGCGTCGACGGACAGGTGCGGCAGGTACGGCAGGTACGGCCGTCAGACGAAGCTGTACGGCGGGAGCGGGCCCGTGAGGGTGAACGTGAAGGCGTCCCCACGCCGGTCGGCCTCGCGCTGCACGACCTCGACGAACGCCTGCGTCTCCGCGCTCCGGACGAGGAACGACAGACTGAGGAAGTGGTTGGCGCCGGGCTCGCCCGCCGACACGCTCGTCGCGGCCGGAGCCAGCGCGTCGCGGAGTTCGTCGACTGTCTCGGCCCGTCGCGCCTCCACCTCGTGGGAGATCATCTCGCCCAGGGCGAGACGCTCTTCGTGGGCGGCGGGGTCGGCCAGGGTCCGTTCACGCAGTTCCCGCACACGGTCGGACCGAAGGACGATCTCGCGCAGCAGGTCGTCCTCGTCGCGGGCGACCTTGAGGTTGTATTCGACGTGACCGTCCAACTGCGCCAGGCGAGTGCGATAGCCGTCGCCCTCCGAGTCGAGCGCCAGCGCGACCTGTTCGTCATCAGGGGCGAGGAGCCCGAAGCGCATGGGGAGGGTCGCGCCCTCGGCCATCAGCACCTCGAGGACGTTCTGGTGGGCCCTCACGTCACGGCGCTTGGCGCGCAGTCCCTCAGGTGCGTCACTGACGATCGCGGTCAGCGTGTCGGTGCGCACGGCCCGGAGCGCAGTCGGCGGCTCGCCGACGCCGGGCACACCATCGAGGTGCAGCGGGTGGTCGGCACCGGTGATGCCATAGACGTAGGTGGACACTTCTCACTCCTCGCGGCGCGAAGCGGACTGGCGGCTGGACGTGCGCGCCGCACGCTTGCGCGGCTGTTCCTCGGGTTCCTCGCGGTTCCCGTGAAGGGATTCCGTGAATGCCTCGACCGCCCCGGTCAAGGCTCCCTTCGACTTCCCCTTCGCACCGCTCTCGGTCATGTCACCGACGAGATCGGTGAGTTGACTGGGGGCCTTGCGCCCCGACTCCAGGTCGAGACGGTTGCACGCCTCGGCGAACCGCAGATAGGTGTCGACACTGGCGACGACGACGCGAATGTCGATCTTGAGTATCTCGATTCCCACCAGGGACACCCGCACGAATGCGTCGATGACGAGTCCCCGGTCCAGAATGAGTTCGAGGACGTCGTAGAGGTTTCCTGATCCGCTTCCCTGGGAGGTGGCACTGCTCTGTTGAACGAGTGACATGGTGGACTCCTTCCGTTGATCCGTCCCGGCGCCGCGCCACGTGAGGACGCGGGGCGCCTTCTTGAGTCAGCGGCGGTCGATCTGGCCCCTGGCGTACCGGCGCAGCCGCTCATAGGCGAGGAGGTTGCCCCGGCGGTCGAGTTCGATGCGATAGGACGCCATGACACTCATCGTGTCCGGCACCCGCTCCAGTTCGACGACCTCGACATGAGCCGACCATCCGTCATCCGTGCTTTCCACCGCGGAAACCATCACCGCTTCGCATTGAAGCAGCGCGGAGACCTGGGCACTTGCCTGCTGTATCACGGTGGCAAGATCCAGACGATCATCCGCGGCGTCGTCCCGCTTTTCGCTCTTGTCGTCGGTGGTGCTCATGATCTCCGCCTGCCGAAAGATTTTTTGAGGGCGTTCTTCGCCACCCTCAACGACTTCTGATGCGGTTTCCCAGGAGGCTCACACTTATGCCTGGCGGTCGGCATCGGGAGATCGTTCCTTCGTTCATGTGGGGGGTCGCGTGCTCCGCGGAGGAGCACGAAGGATCTCGACTGATGAATCGTCAATTCCTGCCCCGGAAAAGGAAGGACGTGAGCCGGGATCGTCGGTCCTACCCGGCGGATCGGCGTGCTGTGAGCGTCGGCGCGATCCCACGCCTCGGGTAGCTCCCGCTCCTCCGCGTCGGCGGCGGCGTCCTCCCGACCGCCCGGCAGGCCCGAGGTGAAGCCGGGCTCGCCCGCCACCTGAGCGGCGACCGCTCGGAGAAGACACTGCTTCCGGACCTCCGCGAGGAGCTCGTCCGAGACCGTCCGCCGGCCGGGCCGCCGATCCCGCCGCACGCCACCCTCGACCAGATCGAATCGGCCGCGGCCGCCGTCCTCAAGGGCGACAGCGACCGGGCGGCCACGGTCCGGCAGGGCTTCAAGGCCAAGGTGCAGGAGTTCCTGCCGCACCGGCACACCGCGGGGCAGCGGTGAACGACCGGCCGACCGTCCTGCGGGTGGATACCTCTGCCGTCAGGACCGGCGGACGCGCGGCCGAGTGGCCGAGTGACCGAGTGGCCGAGCAGGACGTCCCCCGCGTCGGGACCAAGATCGGGGAAGCCTGGGGAGGTGCGCGACCCGCGACCTGGAGCGATGGGTGCAGGCCCACGAGAGCATCGGCGACACCACCGAGCTGTACGTGGACGCGGGCGGAGGCTACGGGGTGATGCGAGCGGTGCGGGTGGCCACCCGTGCGGCGGACGAGAGGGCGGTGTGATTCTGCCGTGCGCAGAGGGGTCCGCCGACCTCGGACGGACCCCGGGGGCGGAGACCGATTGCCTGCGCCCCCGTCGACGGGACGCGGCGAACGCGTGAGGACCCGAGCACGGCGATCGGCATCACCGTGATCACGGCGAGCGATCCGCGGAACCGGGTGTTGACCGTCACCGCTTGCGGGTACCCGGCATCCGCACTCCGACCGTGCACACGGGGGCCCCACCCGTATGTGGGAAGGCAGGCGACAGACATCATGAAGGCAGCCACTTGGCAGGGGCGGCGCGACGTCCGCGTGGAGGACGTACCCGATCCACGGATCGAGGAGCCCACCGACGCCGTCATCCGCATCACCTCCACGGGCCTGTGCGGCTCGGATCTCCATCTGTACGAGGTGCTCGCCCCGTTCATGACACCGGGCGACGTCCTCGGCCACGAACCGATGGGAATCGTCGAGGAGGTGGGCTCCGACGTACCCGACCTCTCGGTGGGCGACCGGGTCGTGGTGCCGTTCCAGATCGCCTGCGGAGCCTGCTGGATGTGTCTGCACGGCCTGCCGACCCAGTGTGAGACCACACAGGTCACCGGCGAGGGCATGGGCGCCGCGCTGTTCGGCTACACCCGTCTCTACGGCGCGGTCCCCGGTGCCCAGGCCGAGTACCTGCGCGTCCCGCAGGCACAGTACGGTCCGATCAAGGTGCCCCAGGGGCCGCCGGACGACCGCTTCGTCTACCTGTCCGACGTGCTCCCCACGGCCTGGCAGGCCGTGGAATACGCGTCCGTCCCGCCCGGTGGCACGGTGGCTGTCCTCGGCCTCGGCCCGATCGGGGACATGGCCTGCCGCATCGCCCTGGCTCGGGGCGCCGGGCGGGTCTTCGGCGTCGACCTGGTGCCCGAGCGTCTCGGCCGGGCGGGCCGCCGGGGCGTGCGCACATACGACCTCACGGTCTACGACGACGAGAAGGAACTCGTCGCCGCCATGCGCGACGCGACCGACGGACGGGGGCCGGACGCCGTCATCGATGCCGTCGGCACCGAAGCCCACGGAAGCGCCACGGCAAGGCTCACGCAGCGGGCCGCCACGCTTCTGCCCCGCAGGATCAGCGCCCCCCTCGCCGAGCACTTCAGCGTCGACCGGCTCGGTGCCCTGCACATGGCCATCGACCTGGTCCGGCGCGGCGGCACGATCTCGCTCAGTGGCGTGTACGGCGGCACGGCCGACCCCATGCCCCTGCTCACCCTCTTCGACAAACAGATCCAGCTGCGGATGGGCCAGGCGAATGTCCGCCGGTGGAGCGACCAGATCATGCCCTACCTCACGGACAAGGATCCGCTCGGTGTCGCGGACTTCGCCACGCACCGGCTGCCACTGGCCGAAGCCCCGCACGCGTACGAGATGTTCCAGCGCAAGCAGGACGGCGCCATCAAGATCCTGATGCGACCGTGACCGCGACCTGATCCCGATGACGCCGCCCACCCGCGCGAGCACGTCGTCGCAGGGCGGGGCCGCTCCCCCACGCCTTGCACCGAGGACATCCCCTCCGATGCCGAGCCTGCCTGTGGGGGACGTCAGGGGGACATCTGCCGTCGCCTCGCCCGTCCCCCGGACCTGGCAGCGTACGGCCGAATCCGCTCGTCATGGACGACCCGTGGGCGGGCCCCAGCTCTCGCTTCCACGGCCGGGGCCGTCGGCGTCCTACTTCTCGCCTCCGCCAGGCGATCCTTCGGAGCCAGGCCGGCGGCGGGGGCGGGGCTGATTCCGGATGGGCCGGGTCGGGTCATTGCCGAGCTGGGAGGGGGTGAGGCGGCCCTCGTTTCTGACCTGGGGTACCTCGTTCGGCTCACGCCGGCTCCGCTCCTCGCGGACCGGACCGGAGGGGGGCAGTGTGGGCTGTTCGGAGGGCAGGGGCGGCGCGGGTTCCCGACGGCGTACGCGGATACCCATGGACACCGCTCCCACCAGCAGGGCGGTCACCAGCACACCGCAGACGACGATGATCAGCGTCCCCGCCGCCGAGCCGGCCACGGCCAGTTGCTCAAATGTCGTGTGCATACGCACCGGATACCCACCCTCCGGCATCGAATGCGCAGGAAGCGAGCAAGGGGAAGGGACAGGGGAGGTGACCGGTGCGCGGTCGCTCCAGGCAGGACACGAGTCCGTCCCTGACGGACGGGAAGCGGGTCCCGCCGTCGCCGAAGCCCGACGCACCCGCAGTCGGTGACCGCGGCGACTGCCGTCGTTCCTGCGCTGCGTGTCCCCGCGGCGCGGGACGCCTCCGCACCGTTGCGCGAGGTCAGTGCACCTCGATCCCGATGAGGCAGGTGTCGTCGTCGGTGTCGGACGCGCTGTAGGTCAGGAGGTTGTCGAGGCGCTTTTCCAGTGAGTCCGCGGTGCGCGAAGCCACGGTGAGGAGTTGCTTCAGGGAGTCCGTGACCGCGATGTCCCGGCGTTCGAGGAGCCCGTCGGTGTACATCAGGAGGATGTCGTCGGCCTCGAGTCGTACCTCCTCCTCCGTGAACGTCGCGTCGGCCAGCGCTCCGAGGAGCAGTCCCGGGGTGAGGGGGAACGCCTGGGCTTTCGTCCCGCGGACGAGGACGGGTGGCAGGTGGCCGGCGCGGGCCCAGCACAGGGTCCTGCTCCGGGGGTCGTAGATTCCGCAGACAGCGGTGGCGGTGAGATTGCTGGTGAGGTGGAAAGCGACTCTGTTCAGCCAGGAGAGCAGCTGCGCGGGTCCGGCTCCGGTGACGGCGAGACCGCGCAGGGCATTGCGCAGGACGACCATGCCGGTGGCGGCCCGGATGCCGTGCCCGGCGACATCGCCCACGCTGAGGAGGATCTTGTTGTCGGGAAGGACCACGGAGTCGTACCAGTCCCCGCCGACGAGCGACTCCGATTCGGCCGGCCGATAGCGCACCGCGACGCGGAACCCGGGTACCTCCAGCGGGGCTGGTGCGGGCGGCATGATGGCGTGCTGGAGTTGCAGGGCGAGCTTGCTGCGCTCGGCGGATTCGGATTCGCTGTCGGCGAGCTGGTCACGGGTCGCCGCGAGGGCCACCTCGGTCCAGTGCTGTGCGGAGATGTCCTGGCAGGCACCCCGTACCGAGTAGAGGTGCCCATGGTCGTCCAGTACGGGCTCGGCCACCATCCGGATGTGGCGGGTGATGCCGTCGGGGCGCAGCAGTCGGAAGTCCACGGACGACTCGCCGAGGCGGTGCAGCAGGGTCCGCAGGAACCGGCCGATGGAGTTCACGTCGTGGGGGTGGGCATGGGCCGGCAGGTCCTCGAGGGGAACCGGCGAGGCCGTCGTCGGCAGTCCGAAGAGCGTGAACAGCTGCCCGTTCCAACTGACTTCCCCGGTGCGCATGTTCTGCTCGAAGCCGCCGACCCGGCCGAGTCTTTGGGCGTGTTGCAGGAGGCTGGCGAGCCGTGCCGTCTCGTCCTCGATCTTCCAGATGAGCAGGAGGGCCGAACCGTGACGACTGATGCTCACGTCCGCGACGGTGGTGAGGGGGACCTCGCCGACGAGGGCCGTCAGTGGCGTACGCAGTGCCTGCCAGGCTTCTCCCGTGGCGTAGACCCGCTCCAGTTTGTCGAAGAGGCCGCTGCCCTCGGCTGCTGCGGGATAGGCCTCGAGGAAGCGGGCGCCGTTGACGATCGAGCGCGGTCGGCCTGCCGGGTCGACGAAGCGGCTGTTGATGTGATGGATGCGGAAGTCGGCCAGGCGCCCGTCGTCGTCGAGGCTGGGGGTGAGGATGAGGGCGGGGTCGTAGAAGTGGTCGGCCAGGTCGGTGAGTTCGGCGACGGCTGCCGGGTGCGGAGTGTCGGGGGCGGCGGGCGTAGCGTAGGTGGCCTGTTCCTCCAGGGTGTGGGCGCACAGTTCGGCCAGGGCCTCCAACTGGCGCAGTACCTGCGGGGGCTGCGGGGGCAGCGCCTCGGGCCAGCTGATCTCCAGGACGCCGTGGATGCGTCCTCCGGTGCCCGCCGGCACCATGATGCGGCCGCTGTTGGGGTGCCGGCGTCGGCCGATGGTGGGAATGCCGACTTCGGAGAGGCTGGTGACAGCGGCGAGTTCCCGGCTGGTCAGGGCGAGCCTGGCGCACGTGGCGACCTCGGGCGGCACGTAGCGCCAGCGGGCGGCGTCCTCCTGGGTGAATCCGGCCTGGCCGACCAGAGTGAGTGAGGAGTCGGGTCCTGCCACCCAGATGGCGACGCCATGGGCGCCCAGGGGGCTGAGCGCGTTCTCCAGCAGGGCGGCGGCGACAGCTTGCGAGTCGGTGGCCGCGAGCACGCGGCTCTCGGCCGTCCGCAGCCGGACGGACGCGCCGCTGTCGGAGGCGGGCTCGGCGACGGCTGTTCGCAGGAACTGCTGTGCCACGTCGCTGACGCGGTCGCGGGCGGCCTGGTTGATGACATCGACGGCGAGGCCGAGCACGGTCCCCCCGGACTGTTCGGCCAGCTTGGCCAACTGCCGGGACGCCTCCGCGGGACCGCATCCCAGTCGGCCCATGAGAATGCCCTTGGCCATCTCGACCAGGGCCCGCCCGTCGGCGGCCGACTGGGCTTCCTGAGCCTCTCTGCGCAGTCGCTCCACGGTGGCGGCGAGCCGTCCTGCCGTGCCGGTCTCGGCACTGCGGGAGTCCGCCTCGGGGGCGGGCGGGACTTCGCGCCGGCGGGAGGCCCCGCGCGCGGCGGGCACCGTCGGCGCATCGCTGCTCGGGTGCGGCGGGGCCGCGTCTGCCGGCTGGGGTGGTACGGGTTCGTCGGCGTTCACCGTGGGTCGGCTTCCTTCGTGGGAGTGGCTCGGGCTGCGAGGTCAGGCACGGGGAGCGCCTGCGTTCTCCTGCGGCAGCAGCCACCGGCGGAGCCGGGCGATGAGGTCGTTCGCGTCGACGGGCTTGATGACGTAGTCGTCCGAACCCGAGGCCAGACTCTTCTCCCGGTCGCCGGGCATGGCCTTCGCGGTGACCGAGATGATGGGGACGCCGGCGTATTCGGGCATACGCCTGATCTCCGCGGTCGCCGCGTAGCCGTCCAGCTCCGGCATCATCACGTCCATCAGGATCAGATCGATGCCGGGGGTGCTGGTCAGGGTCTCGATGCCCTTGCGGCCGTTCTCGGCGTGGAAGACGTGCAGGCCGTGCAGTTCCAGGATTCCGCTGATCGCGTACAGGTTGCGCGGGTCGTCGTCGACCACGAGAACGGACCGGCCGGCGAGGCCGGCGTCGACGACGGCGTGCTCGGGCGCGGCGAGGTCGCCGTCGGGCCGCACGAGGGACAGGACGTCCCCGGGGCGGTCCGCCGACAGGTGCAGGGCGATGCGTTCGCGGAGTTCGTCCAGGCTGGAGAGCACTTCGAGGGGCTGGACGGTGGTGCGCTGGGCGATCTCCTCCTGCTGCACCCTGGTCATACGACGGTTGTCGTGGGCGAGGACCGGCAGCGACGCGAGCGCGGGGTCTCCCGCGAGGGCCTGGAGGAAACGCAGTGCCTCGCCGTCGGAACCCAGTTCGAGGACCACGCAGTGGAAGGTGGACTGCGCGAGGACGGCGGCCGCGTCCGCTGCGGTGAGCGCGGTCACGACCTCGGCGTGCTCGGCCGGCCCCGTGGCCGCTCGTCCCGCGGTCAGGTCGGAGGCCGCGCTCTCGGCGACGAGGCTGAGGAGGCCGTTGCTGCGTTGCTCTATCACCAGGATGCGTCGGGGACGACGGTTCTCCTCCCCCTGCACCACGTTGTCGTCAGGCCGGCCGGGAGACTTCCTGTCGGCTCCCTCCAGGGCGGGAGCGGCCGTGTCGCGCTCGGTGAAGTCCGGCCGCGAGACCGGGAGATACAGGGTGAAGGTGGACCCTTCGCCGGGCGTGCTGCGGGCGGTGACGACACCGCCGAGGAGTCGGGCGATCTCCCTGGTGATGGACAGTCCGAGGCCCGTTCCGCCGTACTTGCGGCTGGTGGTGCCGTCCGCCTGCTGGAACGCGCCGAAGATGACTTCCAGCTGCTGCTCGGCGATCCCGATGCCGGTGTCGATGACCCGGAAGGCCAGCACCGATCCGAGCCGGGCCAGTTCGGCGGGAAGCTCCGCCTCGCTCGCCGGTTCGATCCGCACCTGGACGCGGCCGTGTTCGGTGAACTTCACCGCGTTGGACAGCAGGTTGCGCAGGATCTGCTGCAGACGCGCGTCGTCGGTGAGCAGGTCCACCGGCACACCGGGCACGGTCGTGATGTCGAAGTCGAGCCCCTTTTGGCTGGTCAGGGGCCGGAATGAGGCTTCCACGTAGTTCAGGAGCCGTTGGAGAGAGACCCGCTCCAGGTTGATGTCCATCTTGCCGGCCTCCACCTTGGACAGGTCGAGGATGTCGTTGATGAGCTGGAGCAGGTCGGATCCGGCGGAGTGGATGATGCCCGCGTACTCGACCTGTTTGGGCGTGAGGTTGCGGGACGGGTTCTGGGAGAGGAGCTGGGCGAGGATGAGCAGGCTGTTCAGCGGGGTCCGCAGCTCATGGCTCATGTTGGCCAGGAACTCCGACTTGTACCTGGATGCCAGGGACAACTGCTGGGCCCGGTCCTCGAGTTCCTGTCGCGCTTGTTCGATCTCCAGGTTCTTCGTCTCGATGTCACGGTTCTGGCTGGCCAGGAGGGCGGCTTTCTCCTCCAGTTCGGCGTTGGAGCGCTGGAGCTCGTCCTGCTGGACCTGAAGCTGTGCGGAACGGGCCTGGAGCTCGCCGGTGAGGCGCTGGGACTCGCCGAGGAGTTCGTCGGTTCGGGCGTTGGCGACGATGGTGCTGACGTTGACCCCGACGGTCTCCATCAGACGGCCGAGGAAGTCGCGGTGCACAGAGGTGAAGGGGGTGAAGGAGGCGAGTTCGATGACGCCGAGGACCTGGCCCTCGACGACGATGGGCAGCACGATGAGGTTGGCGGGAGCGGCTTCGCCCAGCCCCGAGGAGATCAGATAGCCGGGCGGCACCTGGTCGGTGGTGAGGATGCGACGGCTGCGGGCCGCCTGCCCCACCAGGGTCTCGCCGTGGCGTATCCGCGCGGCGGCGGGGCTGTCGGCCGGCCGCCCGAACGAACCGATCAGGGTGAGCCACGCCTCGCCGTCCACCTCTTCGCCGAGATAGAAGGCGCCGTAGCCGGCGTCGACGAGGGGAGCCAGTTCGTCCATGACGAGTTCGGCGACGACGGCGAGGTCACGGTGTCCCTGCATCAGGCCGGAGATCTGCGCCAGGTTGGACTTGAGCCAGTCCTGTTCCTGGTTGGCGCGGGTCGTCTCGCGCAGCGAGCCGACCATCGAGTTGATGTTGTCCTTGAGTTCGGCGACCTCGCCCGAGGCGTCGACGGTGATGGAGCGGGTCAGGTCGCCCTCGGCGACCGCGCTGGCGACCTCGGCGATGGCCCGCACCTGCCGGGTCAGGTTGCCTGCGAGTTCGTTGACGTTCTCGGTCAGCCGCTTCCAGGTGCCCGAGACGCCCTCCACCTCGGCCTGACCGCCGAGCCGGCCCTCGCTGCCGACCTCGCGAGCGACGCGGGTGACTTCGGCGGCGAAGGAGGAGAGCTGGTCGACCATCGTGTTGATGGTGGTCTTCAGTTCCAGGATCTCACCGCGGGCATCCACATCGATCTTCTTCGACAGGTCGCCGTTGGCGACCGCGGTGGTGACCAGCGCGATGTTGCGGACCTGTCCGGTGAGGTTGTTCGCCATGGAGTTGACGTTGTCGGTGAGGTCCTTCCAGGTGCCCGCCACGTTGGGCACCCGGGCCTGTCCGCCCAGCCTGCCCTCGGTACCGACTTCCCGCGCTACGCGGGTGACCTCGTCCGCGAACGCCGACAGGGTGTCGACCATGGTGTTGATGACCCCGGCCAGCGCGGCGACCTCGCCCTTCGCCTCCACCGTGATCTTCTGCGACAGGTCACCGCGGGCCACCGCCGTCGCGACCTGCGCGATGGAGCGCACCTGGCCCGTCAGATTGGAGGCCATGACGTTGACGTTGTCGGTGAGGTCCTTCCAGGTGCCCGAGACGCCCCGGACCGTGGCCTGGCCGCCCAGGTTGCCTTCGGTGCCGACCTCGCGGGCGACCCGGGTCACCTCGTCGGCGAAAGCCGAGAGCTGGTCGACCATCGTGTTGATGGTCTCCTTCAGTTCGAGGATCTCTCCTCGGGCGTCCACCCGGATCTTCTGCGTCAGATCGCCCTGGGCCACGGCGGTGGTGACCTCGGCGATCGAGCGCACCTGGGCCGTCAGGTTGTCGGCCATGAAGTTGACCGAGTCGGTGAGGTCGCGCCAGGTACCGGAGACACCCTTCACGTCCGCCTGACCCCCCAGCCGCCCGTCCGTGCCCACCTCACGGGCCACACGGGTGACCTCGCCCGCGAACGCCGAAAGCTGATCGACCATCGTGTTGATGGTGTTCTTCAGCTCGAGGATCTCGCCCCGGGCATCGACGGCGATCTTCTGGGACAGGTCGCCCTTGGCGACCGCGGTGGTCACCTGGGCGATGTTGCGGACCTGGTCGGTCAGGTTGCCGGCCATGAAGTTCACCGAATCGGTGAGGTCACGCCATACGCCCGCGACGCCCGGCACCTCGGCCTGGCCTCCGAGGCGGCCCTCGCTGCCGACCTCGCGTGCCACTCGGGTGACCTCGTCGGCGAAGGAGGAGAGCTGGTCCACCATCGTGTTGACGGTGTCCTTCAGCTCGAGGATCTCACCACGGGCCGCGACGTCGATCTTCTGGGAGAGGTCGCCCCTGGCCACTGCGGTGGCCACCTGGGCGATGTCCCGGACCTGCGTGGTCAGGTTGCCGGCCATCGCGTTCACGGAGTCCGTCAGATCGGCCCAGGTACCCGACACACCGGGCACCTCGGCCTGGCCGCCCAGCGTCCCCTCGGTGCCGACCTCGCGGGCGACCCGGGTCACCTCCGAGGTGAACAGGGACAGCTGGTCCACCATCCCGTTGAAGACCGTTGCGATCTCTCCCAGGAGACCGTCGGTCTCGTTCGGCAGACGGGTACCGAAATCACCGTCACGGACGGCTGTCAGCCCGGCGAGCAGCTGCCGCAACTCCGGCTCCCCCACCGCACCTGCCGCCGTGGCACTCGCACGTGTCTGCGTCGGCTTGACCATCCAGCCCATCTCCCTTTGCCCAGGCCACGCCCCCGTTCTCCGGGCGTCCCGCCGCCAAGTGCACCATACTTGGCAACTCGGTCGTCACGTCTTCGGCGATCTGCGATCGGCTCGTGGAGCCCGCGAGGTGGAACAGGACCGGCAGCGCCACCAGTTGGCCCCCAGCCGTATTCGCCCCGGCCACCATGGCCATCGCCCGGCCGGAGGGGGCGCGGCCGTCCGCCCCGCCCTGCAGTGTGCGCGGTCCCCGGCCCCGGGCGGCCCGGAACGTGAGGCGCTGGTCAGGCGGTCGGCCCGGAGGCCGCGCGAAGTCGGTTCCTGGCCCGTCCGCCCTGAACCGGTCCGTCGGGCGGAATGACGCCGACGGCCGCGGCGACGCGGAGCCGGCACCACGTCGACGCGAGCCGGTCAGGTCAACACGCAGGCGGGCCCGGTACGCGCATTTCATGACGCACGGTCCGCTCGGCCTCGCGGGGCATGGACGGGCAACCCGGAACAGGCCGAAGATTCCGACCGCGTAGTTGGTCCTCGACGGGGTAAACGCAGTGAACTCGATCAAGTGATAACGCAGTTCCCGGTTCGACATGGGGCCGGATCCCTACACCCGAGGCGGCATCATGCGCTCACGTCGCAATCCGGTACCTCTCGACGAGCAGCACGCACAAGGGCGTTCTCCATGGTGAAGGGCCGCGCCAAAGCCCGAACGCGCCACCCCAGACACGAGCGCCGCGGTGAAGCACGGCTGCCCGGCGTGGTCGCCACACTCGTCGCCATCGCCTTGTACGTGGCCCTGCCGCAACAACTCCTGGTCGCACCTCGCTATGTGCTGCCCGCTTTGGAACTGCTCCTTCTGGTGCCGCTCATCGCGATCAATCCCAAGCGGCTGACCCGGCAGACCACGTCCTTCCGCGTCCTCTCCGTGGTTCTCGTTCTCCTCATTGCGGTCGGCAACCTTACGGCCCTGGGGATCCTCATTCACGAACTGATCCACGCCGATGTGAAGGACGGCCGCTCCTTGCTGGTCGCCGCGCTGCAGGTCTGGCTCACCAACATCATCGCGTTCGGGCTCGCCTACTGGGAACTGGACCGGGGCGGCCCCGTCGCACGCACCCAGGCCCCTCGCGTCGATCTGCCACTGGCTGATTTCCGCTTTTCGCAGGACGAGAACGACGACGCGGTGCAGGAGGTCGCCGATGGCGCGAGCGGCACCTCCGACTGGGTTCCGACCCTTCCGGACTACCTGTACATCTCCGTGACGAACTCGACGGCATTCAGCCCGACAGACACAATGCCCCTGTCGACGCGCGCGAAGCTGTTGATGAGTGTCCAGAGCGTCGCCGCTCTCCTGACATCCCTCCTGGTCATCGCTCGAGCGGTGAGCATTCTGCACTGACCGGATTCTTCGCAGTCGCTTGTCTCGGCCGCTTCACGACGGCCGATCCCCGCTTGAGTCCCGCGTTGCGGGGCGAGCGATGCCGAGGGCGGCCTCACCAGTCGGTCCGCCTGCCTGCTGAAGCCCGACGGCAGACACCGATTCCCGGAACAGCGTCCCGCGTCCGATGCGGAACATCCCGGCCGGAGAGTGAGATCGGCTCGGATGATCCCATTCAGGGTTTCGTAGCACCGCCAGTGACACCAGGCGCGATCCTCTCCCGCCGCACCTGCTCGGCGGCCGTGGCCGGGATCTCCCAGAAGCCGAGCAGAAGCGGGTGGACGTCGCCCAGTTCCTCCAGCGACCCAAGGGCTACTTCCCGTCCCGCGCGCGGGATCCACGCTGCGGCGGCGGTCACCGGCCGGCCTGCAACCTTCACCCGGCATTCGTCACCGGCGGCCGCACCTCATCCGCCCCACGCCACCGGCGCACCGCGAGGCAGCGGAAGAGCCGTGACGATCGCCTCGAGCCCGATTCGGACGCGACCGACCATTTAGTTTCAAACAATACCGTATCGAATGAGTCGATGGCTGTAACATGTGCCCATGAACGCCGATGTTCCTCACCGCTCCGCCCCGTCGCACGCAACCGACCGACCCGGCGACACCTCACCCTTCGCCCTCGGCCTGCTGCTGCGCCGGGCGCACTGGCGCGCGGCCGCGGTGATGTCGGAAGCGCTCCGTCCGTTCGGCATCGAACTGCGGCATTTCGCGGTACTGATCGCGCTGGTCAACCAGGGGGCCACGATGCAGCGTGACCTGGCAGCGGCAACAGGCACGGACAAGGCGGCCATCATGCGGGTCGTGGATGACCTGGAGCGCAAGGGACTGGCCGTACGCAAGGCCGTTCCTGGAGACCGGCGGGCGCGGGCAGTGGAGATCACGCCCGACGGTGTGGAGCTCTTCGACGCGGCCCATGTGACAGCGGAATCGCTGTCCGAGCGCCTGGTCGACGGCCTGGAGCCGGGAGAGTCCGAACAGCTGACAGTCCTGCTGACCCGGCTCGCCCATCCCACCGGCGGCGCGTCGTAGCAACGGCCACGTTCGGAGATTCGCGCAATATTGGCCATATCGGACGATCCACCCTGGGAGTCGGCGGACGGTCCGCGCAACCGCCGTGAACCGGGGCCGTTCGCGCAAGATGGCCGTTCTTTCACGGGGGAGCTCCCTGCCGTCCCGGGCCGGGCTCTCCACGTCCACCTGGACGATGCCGGGTTTCGACTCCTCGCCGCGCACGATCCCTTCGACGCCGATGCCGCCTACGGCGCCTTTGTGACATGGGGCTCCCCCGTCGCAGACCGGACCTCCGCACCCGCCTCCTCCGATGCGGGTCACTCTCCCGCCCCGCCGAAGGGAGCGCCGCGGCCGACGACAGCAAGGAATGCCGTGCGACCCCCGGGATCCGGGAGGTCGCACGACGCCCGGCGGCCGCCGACTATGCCGCGAAGCGCTCCGCGAGTTCCTTGGCCCTGCCGACCGCTTCCCCGAAGGCGCGTTCACGGGAGGCCTCGTAGAGCGAGACCAGTGCGGACAGGGCCGGGTTGCGCCGAGCCATCGTGAGTTCCGGGACTATGAAGTCGACGTCCAGGCCCATGGTGCCGCCGAGTACGGCCTCCAGATAGTTCTGTACGAATTCATAGCCTTCGCGCGGGGTGCCGGGCGTGTAGGAGCCGCCGCGGCTGGCGACGACGACGGTCGGCGTGCCCTCGGCGGAGGGCGTCTCGCCCGCCGTGCGCCCGAGCAGGAGCACGTTGTCCAGCCATGCCTTCAGGGTCGAGGGGATGGAGAAGTTGTACATCGGGGCGCCGATCAGGACAGCGTCCGCCCGCTCCAGCTCCTCCATGAGTTCCACGCGCAGGGCGAAGGCGGCCGACTGCGCCGGGGTGCGCTCCGAAGCGGCGGCATACCCGGCGGACCACGCGTCGGCGGTGATGTGGGGCACCGGGTGGGCCGCGAGGTCGCGGTAGATCACCGCGCCCTGCGGGTGCCGCTCTTCCCAGGTCGCGCGGAAGGCGTCTGCGACCGAACGGGTCGCGGATGTCTCGCCCGGAAAAACGGACGAGTCGATGTGCAGAAGTGTGGCCATGGACAGTCTCCAGACGACGGCGCCCCGGCCGAGGCCGGAGGCTGGGGTTCGCGATCGTTCACAGTCAACCAGATAGTCGCGAGTGATACTATCGTGAACGTGACCATATCGTTCGTGCCGACTATGCAGGGAGATGCTCATGGACGTCTACGAGGCCGTCATGAGCCGACGGGCGGTTCGCAGATTCACCGACCGGCCGGTACCGCGAGAGGTGCTCCTGCACGTCCTGTCCGCGGCAACCTGGGCGCCCTCGGGATCGAACCTCCAGCCCTGGAACGCCTACGTGCTCACCGGCGAACCACTGACCGAACTCAAGAAGCGCGCCCGCGCCCGCCTGGACGCGCGGGACCCGTGGGACGAACCGGAATACGAGCAGTACCCGCCCGCGCTGAAGAGCCCCTACCGTGAACGCCGCTCCGCGTTCGGCGAGCAGCGCTACGGCGCGCTGGGCATCCCACGCGAGGACCTCGAGGCACGCCAGAGGGCGGCCTCCGCGAACTGGAACTGCTTCGGCGCACCCGCCGCGCTGTTCTGCTACGTCGACCGCGGCCTGGACCGCCCCCAGTGGTCCGACGTCGGCATGTTCCTGCAGACCGTCATGCTGCTGCTGCGCGCCGAGGGGCTGCACAGTTGCACGCAGATGGCCTGGGCGAAGTTCCACAAGACCGTCAGGGAGATCCTCTCGCCCCCGGACGACCTGATCCTCTTCTGCGGCATGTCGATCGGATACGAGGATCCCGACGTGACCTACACCCGCACGGGCCGGGCCCCGCTGGAGAAGACGGTCACCTTCGTCGACACTCTCTGAAGCCGCACCACCACGAAGCCGCACCACCACCGCTTCGAGAAGGGATTCGGGAAGAGCAGTCCTGCCGCTCGGCCCCCATGACGGGGCAGCACAGGCCGCCTGCGGGAGCACCGGGCCGACGACGGACGGGGCGCACGCCGCCGCGCCATCCACGGCCGGCGAGAAGCCCACCTCCGGCATCCGCTCGATCCCGGAACGGGAGCGCGCGGCCGAACCGCTCCCGCTCCCACGCCAACCACACCCTCGGCGGGCATCGAAATGGGCCCCAAAGAAAACGAACATTCGTCTTGACCGAGATCGATCCGATGGCGCAGCATGAGCCGCACAAAAGAGAACGTTCATTCTCTGTAAGGGACGGAAAGCATGGAAACCGCGCAGGCCACTGGCTCGGCGACGAGATCGCGGCAGGTGCCGCGAGATGACGAGGTGCTCGGTGCGCCGACGACGGCCGAGGCCGCGCCGTCCGACACCGTGGGGTTCGTGCTGCAGGGCGGTGGCAGCCTGTGCGCGGCGCAGGTCGGAGCGTTGCGGGCGCTCACGCAGGCGGGAATCGTGCCGGATCTCATCGTGGGGTCGTCGGCCGGTGCGCTCAACGGTGCCTTGTTCGCCGCCGACCCGGGCATGGAGGGCATCGACCGGCTGGAAGCGCTGTGGCTGGGCATCAAGCGGCGGCATGTCGCGCCGATCTCGCTTCGGACTCTGATCAGGGCCGCGGTGGGCCGGGGCGAGGCGGCGGTCTCGAGTGCGGCGCTGCAGCAGTTGCTGCGGTTCAGGTTCAGCGTCGGGCGACTCGAGGACGCGGTCGTGCCGGTGCACGTCGTGGCGACGGACTTCGAGACCGGGGCCGCGGTCGTTCTGTCCCAGGGGGACACCGTCTCGGCGCTGCTCGCCTCGGCGGCCTTCCCGGGCCTGTACCCCCCGGTCCAGGTCGGACAGCGTCTCCTCGTCGACGGGGGCGTGTCGGCGGACACGCCCGTGCTCCAGGCCGAAGCACTGGGCGCGACCACCATCTACGTACTGCCGGCCGCCGTCACGGAAGAGCGTGAAAGTCAGGCGCACACCGCGGTGCTCGCCGCCTACCGGGCGCTGGGCCAGATCCTCGAGGAGCGGGATCGGCTCCACATGGCCGCGGTCCGCGGGTCGGTTCTGCGGCTGCCCGCCGCCACCACGCCCACGGCCAGCCTCATCGACTTCCACGACACCCCGCACATGGTCCAGGCCGGTTACTCGCTCACCCGGGACTGGCTCGCCCGCCACCTTGCGACCCGGGCCTGAAGATGTCCGACAGCACGCCCCGCCCGCCTCTCACGACGTCCGCCCCCTCGCCCCGCACCTTCTCGGGACGGGCGCGCTCCGCCTCGGCGGTAGGCGCGAGTGCCGGACACGGCTCACCGGCCGCCGTGAGCGGGACTCACGGCCGGGTTCCGCACGAGCCCACACCGACCCCTCCCCCACGGACCGGTGCCCGGATGACGAACGCACACGAAAGCGACGCCGACACACGACGTGATCCCGGCACACGCGCGGACGTCGCACCGGAGCACGCCCGGCGGCCCGACGCGTCGCGATCGGTGCCCCTGCCGCACTCACGCCGGCGTGTCGCGCTGATCGCAGCCGCCGTCGTGGCGGTTCTGGGTGCCGAGGCGGTGGCGATCGCGCCCCACGCCCACCGCGCGGCGGGTCGACTGGCCCGTACCGAGGTGCGGTGGCTCGTGCCGGCTCTTGCCTGCGAAATGGTCTCCATGATGATGTTCGCCCGCCTGCAGCGGCACGCGCTCGCTCCCGGGGGGCTGCGCGTCAGGCTCGGGTCCGCCGCCGCGACGGTGTTCGCCGGCAGCGCCGTCGGTGCCACGCTGCCCGGCGGCAGCCTGGTCGCGATCACCTACCGGACGCGCCGCATGCGTTCCTGGGGCGCCAGCGCCTCGCAGATCGGCTTCGCCCATGCGGCGACCGGCGTGCTGAGCACGATCGCACTCGCCCTGCTCGCCGGTCTCGGTCACGTCCTGGCCGGGGACAGCTCGCGCCTTGTCCCGCTCGCCGTCCAGATCGGGGCGATCTGCGCGCTCACCGGTGCCGCGCTCGCCCTGGTCCACCGCCCTGCCACACTGCGCCGTCCCGTGCGTGCCCTCTTGCGGACGATGCACCGGCTGCGCCGGGGCACTGCCGTGCAGAGGTCCGCCGACCGGCTGCTCGACGAACTGGCCGCCATGCGCCCGCCACCCCGTTTCTGGGGGCGGGGGCTCGGTCTGGCCCTGTTCAACTGGGGCGCGGACGCCGCGTGCCTGCTCGCCGCCTGCCACGCGGTCGGCGCACGCCCCGCCGTGAGCACGGTGCTGTTCGCCTACGCCGCCGCGATGGCGGCCGCGTCCGCCATGCCGCTGCTGCCTGCCGGGATCGGCACCCTCGATGCGGCCCTGGTTCTCACGCTGCACCACGGCGGCGTTCCCCTGACCGCCGCAACGGCCGCCGACCTCCTCTACCGGATGATCACCCCGGGGCTGGTCAGCATCGCCGGATGGATCCTGCTGCTTCAGCAGCGACGACGGTCGGCCCCGCCTCGGCACGGGCACGACGTCGGCCCTGGCGCGCCTGACGTGCCGACGGGCCCCGACGCGATCGCGGGGCCACACGGGGCCGCCCGGAAGACATGAGACAGGCGGGCGCCGACCCGTCGACCCATCGTGCAAGGGAACGAACGCTCACATCGACGTTCATCCGCAATGACAGCAGATCGGAATAAAATAAAATGAATATTCGTCTTATCAAGAGGGCCCTCGTGCAGCACCGATCGGCAGGGCTCCGGTCATGGCGCCGGACCGCCATCGTCGTAGTGGCGCTGCCGGTGGTGATCGCGTTGGCCGTGCTGGCGTACGCCTGGCCTGCCTCGCGCATCGCGCCGCGTGATCTGCCCGTGGGCGTCGTCGGCGCCAATCCGGCCGGCCAGCACGCGATCGAGGGCCTTGCGCAGAGCAAGCCGGGCGGATTCGACTTCCACCTCTACCCCGACGAGGCAGCGGCACGCGCCGCGATCAAGAACCGTGAGGTCTATGGCGCCTTTGTCGTCACGGCAGGCCGCGTCACCGTGCTGGAGGCCACTGCCGCGAGCGCTCCGGTGGCCCAGTTGCTCACCGCGTCCGGTCAGCAACTCTCGGCCCATGCGGGGACGTTGCCTGCGGCGGACACAACGCCGTCGGCCGGTACGTCCCACCGGCCCGCCGCCGGAAAGGGCGCCGGCACGGCAGCCGGTACGTCCCGCAGGCCCGCTTCCGGGACGAGCGTCGGCAAGGCAGCGGCCAAGGTCAGTGTCGACACGGTGGATGTCGTGCCCACCTCCGTCGATGACCCCCGGGGAGTGGTCTTCAGCTCGGCGCTGCTGCCGCTCACCATATGCAGCATTCTGACCGCCGCGCTCATCGCGCTGTCGGGCGTCCCGACACCGGGGTGGCGTCGGCTCATCGACCTGGTCGTCGGGTGCGCCGTGACGGGCTTCGCCGCCTACCTGGTCGCCCAAGGCGTCCTCGGCGCGCTGCCGGACCAGCCCGTGGCCACCTGGGCCGCCCTTTCGCTCACCCTCCTCGCCATCAGCGCCACCACCGCCGGCGTGATCACGCTCATCGGCCCTTCGGGGCTCGGGCTCAGCGCCGCGCTCATGGTCTTCCTGGGCAACCCGTTCTCCGGCATCACGTCCGCACCGGAACTGCTGCCCAAGGCAGTGGGCGACATCGGCCAGTGGCTGCCGCCGGGCGCCGGCGCCAATCTGCTGCGCAGCACCGCCTACTTCGGCGGCAACGGAGCCGAGGGCCATGTCGCGGTACTCGTGCTGTGGAGCGCGCTGGGGCTGGCGGCGGTTGTCCTGGGCCGACGCCGGACCGCGACTGTGCCGAACGGCAGCCCGGACTCTCCGGCCGTCACCGTGACAGCCGTCCCGCCCTCACCGGAAAGCCGCCCGCACGCGCACGCCCGCCACGCGGGCCTCGACTGAGTCAGCCGCTCGAGGGGCAAGCACGGCGCCTTGGACGAGCGGTTCGCGACGGACACCGGCTCGTACCCGGCGCCGCCTGCTTCAGGATGTCTCCGCATCCGGCCAGAGCGCGCGCAAGGCGTCGGGAACCGCCCCCAGTGTCCCGGAGCCGTCCATGGCCAACTGGAGGATGTAGCCGGGCAGGATGCAGAGGAACGTGGCGGCGAGCGCCTCCGCGGACACCTCACGTGTGAGGCTGCCGTTGCGCTGATGTTCCCGGATGACCTCGGTGAAGGCCAGCCCCATCCGGGTCATCAGGTCGTCGAACTGCCGGGCCAGCAAGGGGTTTCGCAGAGATTCGGACCACGCCAGCACGGCCAGCCCGGCAACGTCCTGCTCAGCGGTCTTGGTCTTGACGATGTCGAGAACGTCGGCCACGAGGGCACCGATCGAACTGCCGGGCCGGTTGCCCGCGACAGCGTCGACCATCGCGAGAACGTCACGCATGTTCTCCTCGACGATCGCCGTGATCACCTCGTTCTTGCTTGCGAAGTGCCGGTACACCGCGCCGGCCGAGAGACCCGACTCCGCGAACAGATCCTGCATGGATGTCGAATGGAACCCGTCGCGGAGGAAGCAGCGGCGCGCCGCGTCCAGGATCTGCGCACGGCGGGCATCCATGTACTCCTGCGTGACCTTCGGCATGGACCATCCCGTGTTAAAAAACGAACCCTCGTGTTAATTTAGCACGCTGAAAATTCACGGACCCGATCTTCGGCTCCCAGGCGCACGGATGCCGACCCGGACGCTGGAGTGCGGATGCCGACAGGTCAGCGGGTGTTTTCGGCGTCGCCTCTCCCTAGCGAGGACGGCTTCGGCTCCGGCCCTCGCCGCGCCCACCGCCGCCCGGACCGACATCGACCGGGCCCTCTCCCCCGGCGGACCCCAGGACCTCGTCGAGGAATGACGCGGTGGTGAGCAGTTCGTTCCTGTGGCGGTCGCAGGACACCTGAGTGATCCGTACGTCGCCTGGGATCTCAGGTGTCACCCGACACCAGCAGGTGGGCCACGTCGCCCGCGGGCAGCCCCGTCGGCAGATCCCTCTCGGTGTCTTGCAGTCGCCGGCTGCGGTCGGCGGCTGCGCTGAACCGGCGACGACAGGCCGTTGCCACGTCGGTCCCGGTGAGCCGGTCGGTCCTGCCGGCTGCCCGGCGAGGGTGGCGCAGGGCCCGTCGGTGGGTTGTTCGGCCGGCAGGGCGGTGACGGCGTGCGGTCCTTGCGGACTCCGCCGCACCGCACGGTTGAGAAATCCTCTGCCGAAAGTGGCCGGATTGCGCACGGCACTCGTCTCGAACCGGACCGGGGGCGCCGTGCTGTGGGCCACGGCCTGTCGGAGATGGCGTGAATGAGCATCGGATACGTCGCCGTCCATGACTTTTGTCGGGATGCCCTTCGTGTCGGCCATGCCGATCACGGTGATCCGGCCGACGCGGTCGGCGAATGCGGCGACGTCCTTGGCGAGTTCCCCTCGCCCTTGTCATCCGCAGCCGACAGTTCCCGCTCGCAGTACGGATCCTCGGCCCCGGCTGCTTCCGGGTTGCCGACCGGACCGGCAAGGTCAGCGTGGGTGACGGCATCCCGAGAAGTGTCGAGCAGCGCCTCCAGGCGCCGCGAGGCGGCAAGCGGCAACCAAAACGCGCCATTTCCTTCTGCGCGTTCGCCGCCCTGCACGACCCCCCTCCCACGACAAGGGCATTCTCTTTGCCGTCGGCCGTTTCCGGGCACACCGGATGAGGGAAAGCACGAAAATGACACCCCACAGCCACACAAGCCCCACATCCCGTAACCTGATAAGCATTGAAATATCAAAAACAGCACAAAAGAAGAAATAGCCGAAACGGGATACTCGCAGCAGAGTGTCCGGTATACGGAGATTAGATATATGACGACTCTTTTACCGGCTCAGCAGTGGGCCACGTTCCGGATTCCGGCCTCCGAGACCATGCCCCGAGGCCGTCTGACCGAGCAGTTCACCCACTGCCCGTCGGGCCTGGTGGTCGCCCCGCCCGGCTTCGGCAAGACCGCGCTGCTGGCGCAGGCGGCCAGGGCGCACCCGGGCCCGGTGACGTGGTATCAGGCCCGGTCCGGCGCCGACCAGCGGGAATTGCTGACCGCGCTCGGGTATCCGCCGGACACGTCGGCGGAGCTCGCCGGCGCGTCCGGCGTGATCCAGCAGTTGTCGCGGCGCCGGGACACGGGGGGCGGCGGAGCGGCCGGACGGCTGGTCGTCATTGATGACATGCACCTGCTCTCGTCGGCCGCGCAGGCGCTGGCGGTCCGGCTAGGCCAGCTGGCACCGCCACATCCGCTGGTCCTGATCGGAGCCCGGCCCGCAGCCGGGTTGCCGGTGGCCGCGATGGAGGCGTCGAGCGCGACGGTGGTGAACGCCGACGCGCTGCGTTTCCGCTCCTGGGAGGTCGAGCACCTGTTCCGTCGTCTGTACGGCACGGCTCTGCGCCCTGGAATCGCGGTGCCCCTGGTCCGGGCCACCGGCGGCCGGGCCGCGGTGCTGAGACTGTTCGGCAGGGCCGTGGCGGCCGACCCCGACACGGATCAGGAACAGATCCTGGCCGATGGGTTGTTCGGCCGCGAATACCTGGAGCGGGAGGTGCTCGCCCCGCTTCCCGGCCGTCTCAGGCGTTTCCTGACGGAGACCTCTCTGCTGAGCCGGCTCACCGCCGACGCCTGTCACGCGCTGACGGGCAGGGCCGACAGTGCCGAGATGCTGCACTCCCTGGCCCACGAGCACGGGGTCCTGCGCGCCGCCCCGGACGGACATACCTACGTCGCCGAGCCCCTGCTCCGCGCATGTCTACGCGCGCGGCTCACCCATACGCTGACCGACGTCGAACTCGCGCGGCTGCGCGGCCGGGCCGGGGCCGGCGCCGGCGGTCCACAGGACCCGCCGTCTTCGGCAGTGCGCCGCCACCTCGGGACCGCCGACTGGGCCGGACCGCTGCGCGCCGTCGTCGCAGGCAACCCGGACGTGTTCCCCGGCCGCTCGGACGGGCACGTCACCGGGGCCGGGGCCGGCGGTTCCGCCGCCCTCCTCGTCCAGGGCGTCGCCGCCGCCCTGTCCGGTGACGGGACGGCCGGTGACACCGTGCGCCGGGCCTTGGCGGAGGCGACGGAAGACGCCCTGGTCGTACTGTCCGGGCAGTTGGTACGGGTGGCGCTGACCGTGCTGGCCGCAGGCCCGGCCGGGCCGGTCCCCTACCCGGAGCTCCAGCGGATCGCGTACGACGCCGAACGGCTGGACCTGCTGTGGCTGAGCCGTGCCGCGCGGTGCCTGCTGGGTCTGGGGCCTCACCCCGAGGACGCCGGGCAGGCGGTCGTCGTGCTGGAGGAGTGCACCCGCCTGGGCGACACCGAAGGGGCGGCGCTCGCCGCATCCGCCGTGTGCCTGCGCTCGGTGTGGAGAGGGCGCCCCGGCATCGGCGAGTTGGAGGAGGCCGTACGGCGATTCCGGGCCCTGGGCTGGGGCACGCTGGAGGCGTGGGGCCGGGCCGCCCTCGCCGTCGTGGAGGCCGCGCGCGACCTCCCGGACGCGGAACAGCGCGCCGCCCAGGCGGAGGCGTTCGCCCGGTCGGCGGGTGTACCCGGCGCACGTGCGCTGGCCATCGGCGCGATGGCCCTGGCGACGCCCGACGCGGCGAACCGGGCCGAGTTGCAGGAGGCCGCCTGGTCGACGGCCCGGTCCGCGCGCCTGCCGGTGTCCGGGCTGCGCTCCTGGCTCACCGCCCTCGCGTCCCCGGCCGGGCCGGCCGGGGACGGTGCGGCGGCGACCGGAGGAACCAGAGGCGGCGGGCAGCACACGGCGGTGTCCCCGCGCGCCCATGAAGCGCCGTCGGTGCCGGGACTGACGGTGCGTTGCCTCGGCGGCTTCGAGTTCACCCTGGCCGGGCGCGCGCCCGACTGGGCCAAGCTGCGCCCCAGGGCTCAGGCGGTACTGCGGCTCCTCGCCGTGCGCGCCGGGCAGTCGGTCCACCGTGACCATCTGCTGCTCGCGTTCTGGGACGGAGCGGCGACCCCGTCCACCCTGCACAACCTCCAGGTGACGATCTCCAGCCTGCGTTCCTTCCTGGAACCGGAACGCCCCTGGGGCGGTTCGCGGCTCATCGCGCGGCAGGGCGACTCCTACCGGCTGGTGCTGGCGCCCGGTGACGTGAGCGATGTCGCGGCGTTCGAGCGTGCGGTGCGCGACGGGCGAAGATCCCGGGCGCAGCAGCGCCCGGAGGAGGCGGCCGAGGCGTTCCGCACCGCTCTGGAGCACTACGGGGGTGAGCTGCTGCCGGGGGACGGACAGGCCGAGTGGGTGGTCGCGGACCGGGAACGACTGCGCCGGGAGGCGGCCAACGCGGCCGTGGCTCTGGCCGAGATACGTCTCGACCAGAGCCGGCCCCTGGAGGCGGCGGAGGCGGCCGAGAGCTGCCTGGAGATCGACGGGCACCGTGACGCGGCGTGGCGGGTGCTGATCCGGGCGTGCGACGCCGCGGGGCTGGCGGCCGACAGCGCGCGGGCCCGTCGTGGCTACTCGGCGATGCTGGCCTCCTTGGGGATCCCGCCGTCCGGCGTGCTCTCCCACCCGGTGTAGCGGCGGGCGCAGGGGCGCGCGACCGTCGGCCCCCTGCTTCGCCGCGCGTCGCGGACCGGACACCGTCACGAGGGGGACGCCCTGACACCGGGCGTCCCGGACCGACGTCATCCTCATCCTCGTAGGCCGAAGAACTCGACCTCCAGGATCGCCGTGTGCCGGTTCTTCGCCTCGGCCCCGTAGGCGGACCGGACGACGAACCGCACCGAGGTGACGTTCTTCCCTTCGAGGTCCAGCGTCTGCGGCCCCGGCTTGTCCTCCAGCTTGAGCTGCTTCTTCTCGACCTTGCCGCCCTCTTCGCCCAGCTCGACGTCGAGGACGGACGGCCTGGCCTGTTTGAGGAACTCGTCCTTGTTGACCGACACCCCGGTGTGGACGATGAGCTGCTTGAGGGTGAAGGACTGTTCGAAACGTGCCTCCAGTTCCTCCCCCGTACCCGCTCCGGCCGACGCGGGCGCCCAGTAGGTGTTGCTCGCCCCGTCGAAGGCCAGGTTCGGCCCGTGGTTCTTGAGGTGGCTGGACGCCTGCGCCGACTTCGGGTTGACGGGGGTGGGTTCGGCCGTCTTGTTGCGGAGGCTGTCGATGAGGCTGCTCAGGTGGGGCCGGGCGAGGTAGCCACCGCCGAGCAGGAGGGCCAGGGTGATCGGGATCGCCAGGCTCGGCCGTCGCCATGCCCGGACCGGGGGGCGCTGCCCGGCCGTGAGCGGGCGCGGCGGGCGGCGCCGGAACCGCCGCAGCAGGCGCGCCCACCACGAGAGCCGCTCCTCCTGCACCACGGCCGCGTCGAGAACGGCGCCGCAGCGAAGACACAGGGTGCGGGTACGCGGGTTGGCCTGGGCGCAGGCCGGACAGATCAGGTCGTGGGCGGGGGGCGCGGGTGCGGTGGTGTCCTGTGTGCTCGGCGGCGCGGGCAGGTCGTCCGGGTCCGCAGGCCGCTCTCCGGGCCGCCGTACGGTGCCGGAGCCCCCGCGTTCCCCCGGCGTTGCGGGCCGGACCGGTCCGGCTGGGACGGACGGGACCGCCGGGCTCGGGACAGTCTGCTCCGGTGCGGAACCGGGCGGCGGTGTCCGGGGCCGCGGGGGTGCGGATGCCGAGGTCTCGGGCCGGGGTGGGGCGGGATCGGTCCGGGTGGCCGTCGGCTCCGGGGCGGGATGGACGGCCGCCGCTGTCCGGACGGACGGCACGGAACCGTTCGCGTCCGGTGTCCCGGGGCCCGGTACCACCGGAGCGGGCCCGGCCGGGCCGGCGACCGCGGGCTCCGTGACGGCCGCGCGGGGCGCCGTCGCCGGACCCTGGCCGCCCTCGGCGGGGCCGGCGCCGCTCTGCTCCCATTCGAGGAACGCGTTGCAGGAGGCGCAGAACGCCGCGCCCGGGGCGTTGTGGTGGCCGCAGTCCGGGCAGGCCGGTCCGGCGGGGCCGCTCATGACGCCTCCTTGAGGGGCAGCAGTTCCGTGTCGTACCCGACGTGCGCCGGCACCTCACCGGCCACCAGCCGTCGCAGCCGTTCCGCGCCCGCGGCGTCCGGGTCGGCCACCCGCACCCGTACGGTGACCCGGGGCGCGGCACCGGCCGCCCCGGGCAGGGGGCTGTGGGCCGTCTCGGACCATGACGTGCCGCCGGTCTCCTCGATCTCCGCGTCCGCGCCGAACTCCTGTCGTACGGCTTCGGCGAGTCCGCCGCTCGTTCCGCGTCTGCGGTGGCGTTCCATGGCTCCGAGGACCGCGGCCCGGCGCTGTGCGGCCGGTTGACCGGGGGCCGGGTCGGCGGCGACCCACTGCCCCGTCCACTCCAGGAAGTCCTCCGGGGCGGTCCGGGGGTCGAGGTGGGCGGGGAGGTTGTCGACGGTCAGCAGCACCGGCGCGAGCACGTCGTCCAGCGCGCCGAGGAACCGCTGGATGAAGTCCTCTCCCAGGTACACGGCGGGAAGCTGGTAGATGAGTGGATGGGGCGTGGGCAGTCCCTCGACTGTTCCGCGCATTCAGGCCTCCCGCATTCGGAGTTGGTGCTCGTAGGAGAAGACGAGGGCGTGCGGGTCGAGCACGATCCTGGCGACCGGCTCGGCGCGCTGCCCGGTCACCGGGTCGGCCGGGAAGAGCCTGACGTCCTCGACGAGGTCGACGCCCGGCACCCGTTGGAGGACGGCGTAGACCTCACCGGCGTGGATCGGCCGCCCGAAGGGCCAGCCCTGCCCGCTCGGGCCTCCGGTGACCGGGTTGAAGTAGCCGTACAGGGCGGCCAGTGCCGCGGTGCGGACCGGGTCGGTGGCCGCGCCGCGGGCCGCCAGTACGGACGCCACGACGGTGACACCCTGGTAGTAGGGCGGCTCGACCACCAGTCGGGTGCCGATGGGACGGCGCTGGTCCAGGTAGTCGGCGAGGCTGCGCAGCGTCTCCCGGGGCGGCACCAGGTCGTCGAAGCGCAGCCGCCCCTGTGCGTCGCCCTGCACGGTCGGCACCAGCAGCAGCCGTACGCCGCCCTCCTCGCCCTCTCCGGCGGGTACGCAGGCGACCCGCGCCGCGTCCGGGGCGACCTCGCGGGCCAGCACCTCGTAGTCGCGCGGGACGACCGCCCGGTACAGGGTGCTCAGTGTCATGGGGCCGCGGACCTTGGCGCTCTCCACGCTCTCCCCGTCGACCCCGCCGACGGCGGCGCGCCGGTTCTCGGCCCGTGCGACGAACGGCAGCGAGGTGCGCAGCATCCGCAGCGTCCCCCTGGCCACGTTGCCCTGGCTGCCGCCGCCGGTCCGGTAGGAGCGGATCCGCACCGGGGCGCCCTTGGCGGGTACGGCGCCGTAGTGGCGGATCGTCCCGTCGGGCTCCCGGACGGCCGGGCCGAAGTCGATCCGGCCGGAGTTCGGGTCCAGTGTCAGGTGCCGGTCGCCGGGGCCCGAGTGGGAGAAGTCGTCGACGCGCTGCCACTGCGACCAGTCCGAGCCGTCCGCCACCTCCACGACGAACGGTTCGTCGCCGGGGACGACGGGCGGCCGGGCGACGTGGAAGGACTGGCCGGGCACGCCCTCGGACAGGCCCAGGACCTCGTCCGTCACGGTCTCGGCGTGCACGGCCTCGACCGTGGCGCCGATGGTGAAGGCCTCGGCCTCGCGGATGGTCGGCGACTGCAGGTAGGTGGGCTGGTCCGGCTCGGCGGCGATCAGCCGGCAGCGCAGCCAGCCCGCGGATCCGCGGGCGATCGTGGATTCCGCGTGGTCGGCCGGCAGGTGCAGGACCACCTGGCCGGGGCGGTTGAAGCCGCCGGTGGTGTCCTCCTCGACATCACAGCGTGCCCACGCCGTGCCGTCCCACGCCTCCCAGCGCAGCGGCGGGCGCCGCGGGTCGACGCCGACGCCGTCGACCCGGCAGTCCAGACGCAGCACGACGACCCCGGTCGGGACGGGGTTGGTCAGGCCGACGTACAGGGCGTCGCCGGGAGCGGGCCGGGTGTCGAAGCAGGGCACGTCGCGGCCGAGGGCGAGCTCCTGGGTGCGGTCGGCGGCCTCGCCCCCGCCGGGGCAGGTCGCCAGCCGGGCCAGCCCGCACGGCACGACGGACAGGTCGCGGACGGTGGTGAACACCACCGCCTCCTCGGTCTCGGTGCGCACGGTGGCCACCTCGGTGCCGGCCTTGACCCGGACGGTCTCGGGCTGTGGCGCGGACAGCCAGAACGTGACGTCCGTACGGGCCGCGGTGGGCGGGTGCAGCCGGACGCCGATCAGGTCGAGGAAGGCCAGGTAGTTCTTCTCCGGCACCCGGTTGAGGCGGTAGAGGAGCTGGTCGACCATGGTGGCGAAGGCCTCGATCAGGGTCACGCCCGGATCGGAGACGTTGTGGTCGGACCACTCGGGGCACCGTTGCTGGACGAACCTCTTGGCGTCGTCGACGAGACCCTGGAAGCGCCGGTCGTCGAGATTGGGGCTGGGCAGCGTCACCGACCCGTACCTTCCTCGTGCGCGGGAATCACATAGAACGGGAACACGAGGTTGCGGGGGTCGTTCGTGCCCCGCACGGTGTAGCTGATGTCGATGTACAGCACGCCGTCCTCCACCGCGTCGAACCGGACGTCGATGCCCACGACCTCGATCCGCGGCTCCCAGCGGTCCAGGGCGAGCCGGATCTCGTAGGCGATCTGGCCCGCGGTGCCGGCGTCGGCGGGGGCGAACACGTAGTCGTGGATGGCGCAGCCGAACTCCGGCCGCATGGGGCGCTCCCCCGGAGAGGTGGCGAGCACCAGCCGGATCGATTCCTCGATCTCCCGTTCGCCGCGCACCAGGGCGATGCTTCCGGTGGCGTCGGTGCGCGGCGGGAACGCCCAGCCCGCGCCGACGAACTGCTGTCCCATCAGCCGCTCACCCGCCGATCAGGACGGTCGGGCAGCCCGCGACGATCGGGGCGCCGCAGGCGGCGGTGTCACCCATGCGGGCAGCGGGCTTGCCGTTGATCAGTACGGTGGGGCACCCCGGCGGAATGATCACGGACGGCGGGTGCACCGCGGGCGGCGGGAAGGCACACACATGGGTGGTGCCGACGGTGGCGGCGGGCATGCCCCCGATGAGGACGGTGGGCGCGCCGGGCGGGCCGACCGTCCCCGGGTGTCCGGTGGGGTCGCCGACGCGGGCGGCGGCTGGCATGGGGGAGGCTCCTTTTCGTCGGCTGTTCGTTGTACGTCGTCTGTGGCTGTTCGCTGTACGTCGTCTGTTGGTCGTGCCGGGACCGGTCGTGGGGTGTGCGCTCGTGCGGCCGGTCGCCGTCGTGCCGGGTGTCGTACCGCCTGGTGCCGCCCTGTCAGTTGATGCGGACCAGGCCCGCGTTGATCGTGCAGGTCGCGCCGCCCTTGATCTCCGTGCGCGCGGTGCCGTTGACCGCGACCTGGCTGCCCTTCACCTCCACTCCCCCGCTGGTCGTGAGCCCGACCTGGCCGCTGCCGCCGTCCACCTGGACGCCGGTCTGCGCGGTCACCTTCACCGACTTGCCGGTCAGTTCGAGGGTGCCGTTGCCCGCGTCCATCAGCGCGCCGTTGCCCGCCTTGACGGTGACCTTGTCCTTGGCGTCGATCTCCACCGTGCCGTCGCTGTGCACGATGATCTTGGTGCCCTTGCGGTCGAGGTCGATGGTGAGCTTGCCGTCGCCGGTGACCATCCGTACGCCCTGCGGGCCGGAGGCGTCGTCGAGCAGTTCGAGCTGGTTGCCGCTGCGGGAGGAGAACGTCCGCCGGTTGACCGCGCCGCTGGTGCCGTCGACCAGCTCGCCGCTGGCCGTGGACGGTTTGTCCTGCCCGTTGAAGAGGCAGCCCATGACGTACGGGCGGTCGAGCCGGCCCTGCTCGAACCCGACCAGCACCTCGTCGCCCACCTCCGGGACGAACGCGGAGGTCCCCTTGCCGTTCTTGCCCCCGCCGCCGGAGGTCTGCGCGCAGCGGGCCCAGTCGCTGACGTACTCCTCGGACAGCCAGGGGAACTTCACCTTGACCCGGCTGAGCTTGTCCGGGTCCTTGGTGTCGGAGACGACACCGACGACGACCCCGTCCATCTCGGGGACCCGGCCCGCCCGGCCCGAGGCGCCGCCGGCCAGCGCGGACAGGGAGCGTTCCTGCTGGCCGGAGACGGTCACCCAGGTCTCGTAGCCGCGATGGGCGTCGAAGACGTGCCGGGAGGAGGTGACGGTGTACCGGCCCTCGAACGGGGCACCGACCCCGGACAGCGCGACCGCGCCGCCGGCCCGGACCTCGGGATTGCCCTGGATGGCCGCCTCCATCTCGGCGAACGACCCGGCGATCCGCTGCGCCAGCGCCTTGGCGACCTGCTCGACGCGGGCCTGCGCGCCGTAGGTGTTGTCGGTGACGAGGTAGTCGGCCTTGCCGAAGGGGCTCGCCGCGTCCGCCGGGGCGATGCCCAGCTGGACGGCGTCCGTACGGCCCGCGTCCGCGGTGGCGACCAGGGCCTGCTTGGTCTTGGTGTCCCAGCCGCGCACCTGGACCTGGGAGACCTGCCCGGCGGCGGTCACCCCGGCGCGGCAGCGCAGCAGGTTCTTCCCGAGCTCCAGCACCAGCGGGTCGCGGTCGGCGCGGGCCGAGGAGCCGGGCGCGTCGGACGCCTCGGTGGGACTGGTGACGTGCAGGGCGCCGTCGATCACGTACACCTGCGCTCCGGCGTCCTCGGCCAGGTCGCGGACGAAGTCCCAGTCGGAGAGGTTCGCCTGGGCGACGTGTTCGAGGACCGGACCGGAGACGTCGATCTTCCCCGTGGAGAGCCCGGCCCGCTGGGCGACCCGGCGGCAGATGTCGGCGACGGTCATGTTCTGGTAGGCGGCGACCCGTCGACCCCTGAAGAGCCGGTGCGCCTTGTCCATGCCGCGGACCACGGTGAACGTGCCGGTCTCGTCGAAGTCCAGCTCCAGTGCGGTCACTTCGCCCTTGAGCAGCGGTTTGGGCGAGCCGCCCGCGCCGGACGAGGCCAGCAGCCGCGCCTCGGAGCCGATCTTGATACCGGCCTTGTCGATCAGCACCCTGCTGGGGTCGCGGAAACGCAGGACGAAGGTGTCGGGCAGCGTCCGGCTGTCGTCGACGTAGCCGTCCACCAGGCTGTTGGCGAGGTCGGCGGGCAGCCTGGCCCCGCCGATCTCCACGACCAGGACCTTGGCGACGGTGTCATTGGCCATCAGAGGGCCTTCCGTCCGCCGGCCGCCCCGGAACCGACGGGCCGCGCGGCCCCGCCCGGCACGGTGTCCAGTTCGTCGGCCGCGGGAAGCAGCAGCTCCCGCCCCTCGGCCAGCCGCATCGGATCGTCGATGCCGTTGGCCTCGGCGATGGCCCGCCACGCCCCCGCGTCGCCGTACTCGGCCCAGGCCAGGCCCTGCAACGTGTCGCCGGCCCGGAGCCGGTGGACCCGGCGGGCGGTGAGCGCCCCCGAGGTGGGGTTCTGGCCGGCCGTCTCCCCGCTGATCTCCTCCATCGTCACCTGGCACACCGCGCGGATCGGCACTCCGGACGTGGTGAACAGGGTGTACTTGACCTGGACCTGGCTGACGTAGCCGGGGAAGCCGGTGATGCCGCCCCAGTGGAAGACCACCCAGGGCGGTGAGGAGCGCTGCGCCTGCCGGGTCTCGTTGGTCGGTACGCAGCAGGCGAACAGGCTCTCCACCGCCTTGACGACACTGGTGTCCTGGGTGTCGCTGGCGTCGAAGAACATCTCGACGGTGAGCTTGCTGGGCTGCGGCCCCTGGTACTCCGGCGGCCCCGCGCTCTTGGCTCCCTTGGCGGGGGTGCGCTTCCAGGACGCCGACTTGCCCAGGCTGAGTTCCTTGGGATTGAACTGGAAGTCGATCCGGCCGCACGGTCCGCCCGGGGTGAGGCTGCCGCCCGAGGGCGGGGTGCGCAGTTCGAGGTAGGCGTGCTCCAGCTTGGGCCGCGCGTTGCCGCCCGCGGCCGACGCCGACTTCGCGCCGCCGCCCGCCGCGCTGAACGCCACGGGCCCGCTCATGCTCCGGGCTCCATCATGTAGCCGTGGTGCGCGATCTCGATGGTCTCCGTGGCGACCTTGGGCGACTCGGGATTGAACGTCGGCCCGGTCCAGCGCACCGGCACCACCTCCAGCAGGCCCCAGCGGGCGACCATCACGCCGTCGCCGGTACGCGCCTCGATGTGCGCGGTCTTGCGGGCGAACCCGGTGGTCATGCTGGCGAACCACTTGGCCACCTTCTGGGTGTCCCTGGTCAGCGGCCGGGAGAGCTTGACGTTGGGGTACTTCAGACGCGTCGGCAACTGCCAGACATGGCCGTTGTTCCCGCCCTCCTCGCGGGGTTCGATCACCACCTCGCAGCCCAGCCCCTCACAGGTGTTGAACGAGCCCAGCTCGATCCCGTCGATCGTGACGACGAAGCAGACCGAGACCGCCGGGTCCTGGGTGATGGACATCCGATGCCCTGCCTTTCTGTCGGTACCGGGTGCTCTGTCAGTGCCGGATGTTGATCAAGGAACCGGCGCGTTCACGTTCGATGCGCAACTCCGCCCTGAGCAGTCTGCTGAGGGGGGCGAGCAGGGCCCGGACGAGTTCGTCCGTGACCTTGGGCGCGCCCGTGCCGCCCGCCTTCTCCGGGGTGTCGGCCGGGGCCGAAGGCACGGGCGGCTCCACCGCCGGTGGACCGTCCGGCTCGGGCTGCGCCGACGGGCCGACGGGCGGCTCGCCGACCGGCGCTCCCTGTTCGGCGCGTTGCACGTAGGGCGCGGTGAACTCCACGGAGCCGTCAGGCATCCACCGGGCCACCCCGGCGGCGACCGCCGCGGCCCCCGCGCTGACCTCGGGCTGCGCGGAGACCGACGGCACCTGTCCCGGGAACGACGGGGAGGTGGGCACCGGCGGGGCGGAGCGGCGTACGGGCTGCGCGGCGACGCCGGGCACCGTCACGAGCCGCTGCAGCGGGACCGCGGGGCCGAGGGCGCCCGGACCACCCGGCCCCTGGAGCGCCTGGAGGTACGGCTGGGGGGCAGGGTCGGGAAGGACGGCGCCCGGGAGAACCGCACTGGGGACGCCGGGGAATCGCGCGGGTCCGGAAAGTCCCGGGCGGCCGGGAAGCCCGGATCCGCCGAGGGCGTCCGGGACACCGTGGGACCGGGCGGACGGGGTGAACGGGACGGTGCCCTCGGTGCTCATGACCCGCTGCACGACGGCACCCGTGGGGCCGGAGGCGGTGGGCCCGCCTCCGGGGTGTCCAGCGCCTCCGGGGCCACCGTCGCCGCCGTGGCCGCCGGACCTGCCGACGCCTTCGGCCGCCGCGTCGGCGGACCGGGCACCGCCTGCGGAACCGCCGGTTCCAGGGACGGACCGCGAGCCCCCGACCGGCTCCCAGCGAACCGGCACCGCGGCCGGAGGCCCGGCCGCGACCGGCGCCTCGGCGGACGGCGCCGGCACCGAGTACAGGGGCAGCGACCGCTGCGCCACCAGCGGGAACACGGGACCGGAGCCCCGGTCCGCCGACCCGGCGCCGATGCCCGCCTCGGACAGCCCACCGGGCAGCGTGGTCTCGTCCACGGCGTCCAGCCGCCGCATCGGCATGGGGGTCGCGGCCGTCACCATCTCTCCCTGGCCGGGCGCCTCGGGCACCACCGTGTCGCTCACCGCGAGCGGTGAGGCGTCGCCGAGCAGCGGTGCCCGGTCGGCCTGCGCGGACGGGGGTGTCGCACCGGGCGGCGGGGGTGCCTGGTGCGGGCCGCCGGGAACGTCGAGTCGCTGCACCGCGACCGGCCCCGGTGGCGTGGCGCCGCCGGAAGCGGCGGGGGCCCCGGGGACGGCGTCCGCTCCCGGGTCCGCAGCGGGGCCCGATCCGGCGCGGGGGCCGGGTGCGGGGCCTGGGCCGGGCAGCGGACCGGCCTGCACGGCGTCGGTGGCGGCACCGGTCACCGTCTCTGGCGAGAAGCCCGTGCCGAGGTCCACCGGGTCCGTGATCAGGGGTGGTGTGTCGCCGAGCAGCGGCGCGGTGTCCTCGCCGCCGGGCGACGGGGCTCCGGGCCCGGCCGGGCCCGCCGTCAGGTCCGGCACCGCCGGAGCGTCCGGGATGTACGGGGCCTCAGGAGCCGTCGGTGCCTGCGGCTCCGCCACGGTTCGGGAGACGTACGGCACGGTAGGCACCGAAGGGGATACGGCGGACTCGACGAGGGGCGCCGCGGGACCCGGAAGCGGCAGGGCGGTGGGCGGCAGCGCGGAGAGCGGCTCGCCGAGACCCCGATGACGCGGACGCGGCGGGGCAGTGACATCACGCTGCATCACCGGCTGTGCGGCAGGCCCGGTGCCGTCCACGCCGCCGAGAAGGGGAGCGGTGGGGACGGCCGCGTCCGGACCTCCCTGACCCGCGACCGTGTCGCGGCGCGGTGCGGCGAGCGGGAGCGGGGCCGTGTCCCGTACCGCCGCCGACCCGGCGGTACCCGGCGCCTCGGTCCGCTGGACGACAGCCTCCTGCCGGTCCTGCCCCGCAGAGGTGCCGGGCGCGGCGAGCAGGTCGGCGACCGGCTCGGCCGGCGCGTCCGGGGCGAGGGGACCGGGGTGCTCGTCCGGCACGGCCGGAAGCGCGGTCAGTTCCCGTGCCGGTACGTCCGGTGGCTCCGCGACGACCAAGGGGTGGGCGGGTGCGGAAGCCGCCGGGGCGGACGGCACACGCATGACCATCAGCGGGGCGGGCGGTGCCGAGCCCGGCCCGGAGCCGCTCGACGCGACGGTGATCCGCTGGAGCGGCACCAGGGGAAGCGGCGCCGGTCCGGAAAAGGTCTGGGCCGGCCCATGGTCCGGGTGACGCGCGGTGTCCCCGGCCGGGGCCACCGACCGCAGGACGACCGGGCCGTCCGTGCCGTGCGGGTCACCCGGCCGGTCCACGGACCCTCCGGCATCGGCCTGCCGGTCACCGGCCCCGCGGGCGACGGCCGCGGCCGCGCCCGGCTCGCCCGCCCACGCCGACACCGGGTCCTGCACGCCCCGCGGTACGTCGAAGGCGTGCGCCCGGGGTTGTACGCCCGTCCGCTGCACCGGCAGCGTGGGTTCCGCCAGCCCGTGGCCGATGCCGGACGGCGCCTGTGTGCTGACCAGATGGCCGAGCGGGCCTGTGACCGTCGGGTCCTGCCAGGTGCCCAGCCGCCGGCCGAACCCGCCGGGGTCGCTGACCAGCCCCATGGGCGCGCTCAGCGCCCGCTGCACGGGGGGTGTCGACCGCCAGTCGGCCGTGACCTCCGTGTCCGTCGCCTCCGGGGCTGGGGGTGTCGTCCCGGCGTCGGCGCCCGCTCGCGTTCCGGGCCGGATGGCGCCCCGCGAGCCGTCACCGCTCCTCGTCAGCCAGGACAGCAGTCCCATCTCGGTGTCCTCTCACCGCCCGTGGAGACGGGCGATCTGCTCGACGTACCGCTGCCGTTCGGGGTGTTCCAGATCGAGCAGCTCTTCCAGCGGCCAGTGGAAGTGGTAGGCCAGGTACGCGATCTCCTCGTAGAGGCGCTCGACCGCGTACGTCACGATTCCCCCAGGCGGCCCCCGGCGAGGTCCACGGCGAAGTGCTCCTGGCAGGAGGGGCAGGTGACCGCGGCGCGGGTGTGGCCCTCCGCGTTGATCCGCCGGTAGAAGTCCTGGAGGAAGGCGAGGTCCGAGGCGAACAGGTCCTCCACGATGCCCGCGTGGACGTCCTCGACGGTGCCCAGCCGGGTGATCACCCGGGCGATCAGCACCACCGACAGGTACGCGGAGTTCTCCCGCACCCGGTCGTCCCGCAGCGGGATGAGCTCGTCGCGGGCGGTGGCCAGCCGCATCACACCGTGCCGGTGCACGGTGCCGGAGTCGTCCACGTACCCCCGGGGCAGTTCGAAGGCGAACTCGGTGCGGAGCGTGTCACGCCCCGCACCGCTCTCGCCCGGTGCCCCGGTGTGCTCCTGCCCCGGTACGTCCGAGAACGGCGGTGCCGCCTGCCGCGTCTGGGCGGTCATGGTCCTGCGCATCACTCAACTTCCATGCTCTCGTACGTGATCGAGAGCTTCTCGGTGAGGACGGAGGTGTCGCCCGCCTTGAGGGTGCCGATCTCCAGCGACTTCGGCCAGGCGTTGACCAACTGGTAACGCTTGATGGCCTGGCCCTCGTAGTCGTAGACGATGATCGCGCCGTTCTTGCGGGCGTCACTCATCTTCCCGAACCGGGACGACTTGATCCAGGTCTCGAAGCTGTTGTCCTCGGTCAGACCGCGGGTGACGGTGACCTCGCCGGCCTTGGGCCGGCCCGGCAGCTTCTTGACGGCGTACTTGCCGTCGGCGGTGTTCTGCTTGAGTTCGATGACGTCCTGTTCCATCTTCAGACCGCTGACCTCGGTGATCTGCTTGATCACCACACCGTCGAACTCCAGCCCGAAGGAGTGGCCGACAGAGCTGTCAAGTTCGGGAAGTGGCATCCCAGCCTCCATGGCTCATCTGGTGTGGGGAGCGGCGGTTCTCCGCCGCCCCGGGACCGATCGGCGGGAGCCCCACTGCCGTGGGGCCGTGACCCGCCTGCCGCCCTGTTACTCGTCGACCGATCCCGTGCCGCCCGACAGCTGTGCCAGCCGGAACACCACGAACTCAGCGGGCTTGACCGGAGCGATTCCGACCTCACAGACGACCTGGCCTGAGTCGATGCTCTCGGCGGGGTTGGTCTCCCGGTCGCACTTGACGTAGAAGGCCTCGTCCGGGGTCAGCCCGAACAACGCGCCCTTGCGCCACTCGTTGACCAGGAACGCCGAGATGGTGCGCCGGATACGTGCCCACAGGGCGTCGTCGTTCGGTTCGAAGACGACCCACTGGGTGCCCGTCAGGATCGACTCCTCGATGTAGTTGAAGAGTCGACGTACGTTCAGGTAGCGCCAGGCGGCGTCGGAGGAGAGGGTGCGGGCGCCCCACACCCGGATGCCGCGGCCCGGGAAGGAGCGGACGCAGTTGACGCCGATCGGGTTCAGCAGGTCGTGCTCGCCCTTGGTGATCTGCGTCTGGAGGCCGACCGCGCCCCGCAGGACCTCGTTCGCCGGCGCCTTGTGCACACCGCGCGAGGCGTCGTTGCGCGCCCACACACCGGCTATGTGACCGCTCGGCGGGACGAAGCTGTTGCGGCCGACCGACGGGTCGAAGACCTTGATCCACGGGTAGTAGAGCGTCGCGAACTTCGAGTCGAAGCCGGCCGTGTCCATCCGCCAGTTCTTGATCTGCTGGGGCGACAGCCCGGGGGGAGCGTCCAGGATCGCGACCCGGTCGCCCATCAGCTCGCAGTGGGCGATCAGTGCCTGCTGCACCGAGATGACGGTCTCGGCGTCCAGGATGCCGCGCTGGTGGGCGCTCATCAGGTCGGGCACGGACACCATCGTGATCTCGTCGATGGCCTCAAGGCCGCCGAAGCCGGTCCGCTGGTCCGCGTCGCCGATGTAGTCGTCGGCCGACAGCGCGACCGTGCCGGACCCGGCCGGAGCGGGGGCCGCGGCGGCCCCGGCCGCGAGGACGACCGCACCGGTGTCGGGCTTGGTCGACGCGGCGGCGCGGCTGACCTCCTCCAGGGTGATGAGCTGCGACTTCTCCTTGACCTTGGTGATCACGTTGTCCTTGCCGCGGCGGGTGGACACCGAGGGGTAGGTCTCCTTCTCCTCCCCGTCCACCTTGACCACCAGCTTGAACGCCTCGCTGGGCGGCGCCTCGCCCTCGGCCGCGCCGACCTCGACCGTGATCTCACCGGTGACGCCCGGCAGCGCCCGGACCCGGAACCCGCCGAGCAGCGCCTCGGCCGCGGACCCACCGCCCGCCGCCCCTGCGGCGGCCCCGCCCGGCAGTTGCCCCGCGACGCCGTCACCGCTGCCGCCGATCCGGACGACGTAGCAGTTCCCGCCCCCGTTGGCGAAGTAGCCGTACACGGCGGACGCCAGGTAGGAACCCTCGACGAAGTCGCCGAAGACCCCCACGTACTGGCTCCAGTTGGTGACGAGCGTCGGCTCGTTCAGGGGCCCTTGCGGGGCGAAGCCGAGAAACGCGGCGACCGAGGTGCCCACTCCCTCGATCGGTCGTGCCCCGGCCTCCACTTCTTCGACGTAGACGCCCGGGGACAGATACGACGGCATACCCACTCCTCCTTGACCAGCGGCCGAAGCTGATTCTGACTCCGCTTTCGATCACCCGGAACGCGTCGTCGGGCCGCGTCACGGTGCACACCCCGCTGCCCGATGAGGCAGGCCGCCCTTCCCCCGGCCGTACCCACCGTCCTCGTGTACGCGTGGCCACGAACCCCGACGCTTTCGGCCATGAAGGCGGTGCCGGACAAGAAGACCAGCGCGAAAACCGGCGCGCCGCCGGCCCGTCCGGCGGCCCCTGCCCAGGCCCAGGCCCGGCCGACGGTCGAGGGAGCCGGCTCACCCACCACGGCGGACGGGCCGGAGACCGCCCCTCCCGCGGGCCTCGCCCCGCAGCAGTTGCGCCTGCTGCAGGCACGGGCGGGGAACGCGGCGGTGGCCAGACTGGTCGCGCAGCGCCAGACCGCGGCTCCGCCGGCCACGGCCGCTCCTGCCCCGTCCTCCGCGGAGGCTCCCGCTCCGCCGGTCAAGCCGCCGCCGTCCGCGTCGCCCGCCTTCCAGGACCTGAAGTCCGAGGTGCGGGCGAAGAAGACCGCGACCTCCCGGCACGCTCCCGCCGCAGCGGAGTCGAAGGCCGCGCAGGACGCCGCCGTCGCCCCGCCGGACGACAAGCAGGCCCAGGGCAAGGCCGCGCAGGCCGAGAAGATGAACGCCGCCAGGCCCGGCACCTTCGACAAGGCCGCCTTCGTCGCCGCCGTCAACCAGGCCATCGCGGCGCAGGCTCCGAAGAACCTCGACGAGGCCGACCACTTCTCGGGGTCCGGCAAGGCGGCGGCCGTCAAGGACCAGGTCAGCGGCCAGGTCAGCCAGGGCAGGGCCGCCTCCGCCAAGGAGATCGACACCACCACCAAAGCGGCCCCGGACCTGTCCAAGGCCACGGACAAACCGGTCACCCCGCTCAGTCCGGACGCTCCCCCGCCCGTCCCCGGCACCCCGAACCCGGCGGGCGCGGTCCCGGCCAGGCAGCCGGACGCGGTCACCGACTTCTCCGGCGGACCGCGGCAGGTCAACGAGCAGATGGCCGACGCCGAGGTCACCGAGGACCAGCTCGCCAGGAGCAACGAGCCCCAGTTCACCGATGCCCTGGCGGCGAAGAAGGAGGGCGAGCAGCACTCCTCGGCGGCGCCGGGGCAGGCCCGCGGCGCCGAGGCCAGGCAGCTCGCCGCCGCCAAGCAGGGCGCGGCGGCCGCCGGCGCCCAGGCCATGACCGGCCTGGCCGCCGCCCGGACCGCCACGGGCAAACAGGTCGACGGCGGCAAGAGCGCCACCAAGTCCGCCGACGAACGCAGACGCGCCGAGGTCACCGCCCGGCTGCAGAAGGTCTTCGACGGCACCAGGACGGATGTGGAGAACACGCTCTCCGGCCTGGACAAGCTCGTGGACGAGAGGTTCACGGCCGGCGAGAAGGCCGCGCGGGACGCCTTCATGGCGGACCAGAAGCGCCGGATGGACGCCTACAAGGACAAGCGGTACTCGGGCTGGTCCGGCAAGCTCAAGTGGGTCAAGGACAAGTTCGCGGGCCTGCCGGCGGAGGCCAACGCCCTCTTCCAGGAGTCCCGCAAGCTCTACGTCGACCGGATGCAGCAGGTCATCTCCTCCATCGCCGACCTCATCGGCACCGAACTGGGCAAGGCGAAGGACCGCATCGCGCGCGGCCGGGCCGAGCTCAGGGCCGAGGTCGACAAACTCCCCGCCGATCTGAAGAAGTTCGGCAGTCAGGCCGCCAAGGACTTCACGGAGAAGTTCGACGGGCTGGAAGCCGACGTCAACGCGAAGTCGGACCAGCTGGTCCAGGACCTCGCCCAGAAGTACACCCAGGCGCTGAACGCGGTCGACGACGAGATCAAGAAGCTCCAGGAGGAGAACAAGGGCCTGATCGCCAAGGCCAAGGACGCCGTCGTCGGTGTCATCCAGACCATCATCGAACTGAAGAACCTGCTGCTCGGCGTCCTGGCGAAGGCCGCCTCCGCGGTCATGAAGATCATCAAGGATCCCATCGGGTTCCTCACCAACCTGGTGACCGCGGTCGGCGCCGGTCTCCGGCAGTTCGTCGGCAACATCGCCGAACACCTGAAGAAGGGCCTGGCCTCCTGGCTGCTGGGCGCCGCCGCCGGCGCCGGCCTCACCTTGCCGGCCAAGTTCGACCTCAAGGGCATCATCCAGCTCCTCGCCGGTCTGCTGGGGCTGACCTGGGGCAACATCCGCGCCCGCATCACCCGCAAGGGCGTCCCCGACCAGGCGGTCAGCGCGGCCGAACAGTCCGTCCCCGTCGCACAGGCGCTCCAGCGCGAGGGCCCGGCCGGTGCCGTCGAGCACATCAAGGAGTCCGTCGGCGACCTGAAGTCCACGATCCTCCAGAAGCTCACCTCCTACCTGATCCCCACCGTCATCGTCGCCGGAATCAGCTGGATCGTCTCCCTGCTCACCCCCGCCTCCGCCTTCGTCCGCGCGGTCAAGGGCATCGTCGACATCGTCACGTTCGTGGTGACCCAGGGCGGTCAGATCATCCAGTTCGTCAACTCGATACTGGACGCGGTCGTCGCCATCGCCAACGGCGGCGGAGGCGGCGTCCCCGCCCTGATCGAAGGCGCCCTCGCCGCCTCCGTCCCCGTCCTCCTCGGCTTCCTCGCCTCCCTGCTGGGCATCGGCAACCTCGCGGGCAAGGTCCGCCAGGTCTTCACCGCGGTCGCCAAGCCGGTCAACAAGGCGATCGACAGGATCGTGGACTTCATCGCCAAGGCGGCCAAGAAGCTCTGGGGCAGGCTCAAGGCGGCCGGCAAGAAGGTCAAGGACAGGTTCAGCGGCAAGAAGGGGGCGGACCAGAAGGCGCCGGGCAGCGCTTCCGATCCTGCCGCCGATCTCCCCCTGCCGTCGAAGCCGTTCGCCACCCGCGACGGGGAGAGGCACAAGGTCCTGTTCACGGGTCGCGGCGCCTCGGCGGAACTGAAGGTGCACAGCGTCGAACAACGCATCGAGGAGTTCTTCAAGGCCTGGGGCGCCGAAGTGCAGAAGATGTCGGACGCGAGCCCGGAGAAGGCGCAGCAGTCCGAAGCGCTGGCCGCCGCCACCGCGAAGTCCCAGGACGTGACGAAGAGGAAGGACGCGCTGGGCAGAAACGGAACACCCGGCGCACCACGCCAGAGGGAATACGACGCTCTGGTCGCCGACATGACGGTGCTCGCAGGCATGCTTGCCACCCGAAGCCCGAAGCCACCGCTTCCGCCGCCCGTGTTGCCGCCGTTCTCCAACGGCGTGCTGGCCAGGGGATTCAAGGCACAGTACCTCCCCCGGGACATCGCGGCCATTCACCCCGGCGAGGACTCAGGTGTGAATACAGGTGCAACCCTGACCGGCTGGAGTTACGTCAGCATGAACGGCCTCAACCCGGCCAACAACATGGTCTGGGTAAAGATGCACCTGCTGCCCGCTCCGATCGGTGGCAAGGCAACCGACTCGAACCTGGTTGTGGCCCGCGGCACAACGAACACGAACTTCCACTACAACGTCGAGAACCCGGCTGCGCAGGCACTGAGCAGCGGCCGAGAAGAGATGATCTGGTACGAGGTCGACGTCAACACCCATGCGAATCCAGACGGATTCCTCGAGAGCATCACGGTACGCTGGGCCGGCTACGAGGTGAAGGACGGCACCTGGCATCCGAAGACGGCTGATTCGGGAATGAAGCAGGTTCTTTCATCGGGCAGCCAGACGACACCGACCGGACTGAACCCGTTGATGCTGAATTCGATCTCCGCGTTCGGCTGGAAGGGTCTCAGCAATGCGATCTGGGGCTCGAAGACTGAGAACGCATTTTCCCAGATGGTCATCGACGAACTCCAGAACGGCCCCTACACGACCGACTTCGGCCAGCTGAGAATCAGGCTCACCACAGCGAACCGGCAACGGAGGAGCGAGATAGCAGACCTCCAGAGCAAGGTGAACGACCTGGTTTCCGCAATCCGAGCGGGACGAATCCAAATCTAGCGAGCGGAGCACCGAGCGAACATGGCCGACCCCGATCCGACCCCCATCGAGCGTCGATTCTCCCAGATGATCGAATCGCTGAAACGGAGCGACGCGATCGACGTCAGCGGAGAAAGGAGGGATGCCATCAGCGAAGTGGTCCGGGACTCCACGGCCGGCTTCGCCCAACTGGAGGAGTTGTTCGGCATCACCCTCGATCCCGGCCTCAAGGACTGCCACGTACGCCACTGGGAACTCGGCATACACTGGTATGCGGCTGGCACCTCCGTCGGCGCGGGCGGGGAGTTCATGCTGCACGAACTGGTCGACGCGCTCATGTCCGGGCCGCCCAACGCCGACAGCGTCCGCGACGACGACGAACGCGAGCTGTTCCGGCAACTGCGGGTGGTCGACTACCAGCCGGACGGCGGAGTCAACTCGTTCTCCGCGGTCCGGCTGTCCGGCGACACCATAGCTTCACAGATGTGGACGTACCGCTTCCCGTACGGAGCTTTCGCGCTCGACCTGGACTACCGCGGATACCTGGAAGCGCTTCTGCTGACCAAGGGACTCTACGGCTGGCCCTTCCTCTACGCTGACGTACGGCTCACCGACGCGAAGTACGTCCCGCTCGTGAATATGGTTAGGACCGGAATCGACTTCCTGAAGGAGGTCCTTCCGGATCCGCGCTACGAGGAACTGGAGATCCGGCTGGCCGACCGCCTGAACTGAGCGTTGTCCCGCAACTGCTGGTAGCGACACGCTTTCAGAGGAAGACGCGCGCCAGCTCCAGCCACTTCTGGGCGTCCTCGCCGGTCGCCGTCAGGTCGGTCCCGGTCCAGGGGCGACGCCTGGTGACACACAGGCAGAAGTCCATGGCGCCGCCCTGTACCCGTTGTGCGGCAGTCTCGGGGCCCCAGAGCCAGGTTCGTCCGTCAGGTGCTGTCAACTCGACGCGGAAGGGGTCCGTCGGCTCGGGCAGTCCGACGGCGGCGAAGGACAGCGCCCGTCCCAACACCCCCAGCGACGCCACGTGTTGCAGTCGATCCGTCGGGCGGTGCGCCACGCCCACGGCATCGAAGACGTCCTGCCCGTGGGCCCAGGTCTCCATCAGACGAAGGGGCACCATCAGGGCCGGGGTCACCTTGGACATGTACCAGGGGAATGCGCGGTCCCAGGGCGTGTCGCGCAGTGCCGCCGCCAGTTCCGTTCGGCCGGCCCGCCACTCCTCCAGGAGCACGGACCTGGGTTTGACCGCTCCCGCGGCGGCGGCGTTGTCCGCGTACCCGCTGCCTTCGGCTTCGGCCCGCCTGAGCTCGGCGCCGAACGCGTCCGGAGTGCGTAAGGCGCTGAGTGCGTTCGCGTCCGACCAGGCGAGGTGGGCCATCTGGTGGGCGACCGTCCAGCCCGGTGCCGGTGTCGGTACGGACCAGTCGTCCACTGCCCTGACCAGGGCGTCGAGTTCGTCGCCCTCGGCCACCAGCGCGGACAGGACACCTGCGTCGTCTGCGTCGGGGACGGCAAGGTTGTAGTTCAGCATGTGCGCCATGGTGGCACTCCTTCCCGCCCGACGGCGGAGACGAAGTGTGCGGGCATACTCCGATCCGGCCGGGCCCGGGCGCGCCTACGCCGCCCACCACACCGCCTTGTTGGTGTCGTAGTTGCGGCTGGCGCTGTTGGCGGCTCGGGTGCCGCCGTTGCAGGGCTGGGCGCACAGGACGCGCAGGTTGGTGATGTCGTTGGCCCAGCGCTTGGCTTCGGTGCGGGTGATGGCGCTGACGTTGCGGCCGTCGACCTGCCAGGTTATCGCCGTCGCGTGGTCCTGGACGTAGGCGATGATCTCCCTGATGTGGTCGATGGTGACATGGCGGTTGCCGTCCGCCGGTGTCGCGTCCCGCAGTTGGGGGATGTACGTGCCGCACATCGCGCACTCGTACTCGGTCCGCCCGTTCGCGACCTGGGAGTTCGCCGCGTCCAGCACGGCGGTCGTCGTCGCGGCGGTGAAATCGATGTCGTCCCGGGTGCCGCTCCAGATGTACTCGTCCCTGGGGCCCCGGCTCGGCAGCTCCGGGGCCCGGGGCACGTCGGGGTCGAAGCCCTGCTGGACCTGTTGCCGGGCGGAATTCGGTCGGTTGCCGTACGGGGAGTCGGAGACCGCCCTGCGCTTCTCGCGCGGCTGTCGGCCAACCATCCGCTGGGCGGTCACCAACTGCACCACCGCCGCGTTGCCGGCCGTCTGCTGCAGGTCGGACAGGGCGGCGAGCGGCGAGGTGTGCGGTTCGCCCGCGCGCACGGCGCCCGCGGTACGGCGCGTCCGCTCCGGGGCCTGCTCCGCAAGCCGTTCGTCGTGAGCGCGCACGGCGGGTCCTCCTTGGATCGGGTCACGAGACGAGCAGGTCGACGTACGGTCCGAACTCGCTGGCCAGCGTCAGTCGGCCCAGTTTCTGGTACTCGCGCTGGACGGCATGGATCAACTGGCGCATGGTCAGCGGGGATCCGGCCTCGGCGGTGAGGTAGGCGGCGGTGACCGCGATGGAGCGGATGTTGCCGCCGGCGAGTTCGAAGGAGTCGGCGCAGAAGGGGAGATCGAGGTCGTCGGTGCCGGGCAGGAGAGGGGCCAGGCAACGGTGCCAGAGCGCCAGGCGCTGGACGGGGTCGGGGACGGGGAAGTCGATGACCAGGTCCAGGCGGCGGGTGAAGGCGTCGTCGAGGTTGGCGCGGAGGTTGGTGGCGAGCACGGCCAGGCCGTCGAAGGACTCCATGCGTTGCAGCAGGTAGGCGCTCTCGACGTTGGCGTAGCGGTCGTGGGCGTCCTTGACCTCGGAGCGCTTGCCGAAGATCGCGTCGGCCTCGTCGAAGAGGAGGACGCCGTTGACCCCGGCCGCCTCGGAGAAGATGCGCTCGAGGTTCTTCTCCGTCTCGCCGACGTACTTGTCGATGACCGTGGACAGGTCGACGGTGTAGAGGTCCAGGCCGAGATCGGCGGCGATGACCTCGGCGGACATGGTCTTCCCGGTGCCGGAGTCGCCCGCGAACAGCGCGACGACGCCCCGGCCGCGGGCGCCGCCGGGGCGCATCCCCCATTCGCCGAGGACGCGGTCGCGGTGGCGGGCGCGGGCGGTGAGTTCCTTGAGCTGGGTGAGGGGGTCGGGGGGCAGGACGAGGTCGTCCCAGCCGACGGCCGGTTCGATGCGGCGGGCGAGCAGGTCGAGTCCGGCGGAGTTCTGGGCCCGGGCGCCGCGGCGGATGTGCTCGGGGCGCAGTCCGGCACCGTCCAGGACCGTGTTCTGGGCGGCGCTGCGGGCTGCCCGGGTGATCTGTTCGGGGGTGAGCAGGAAGGGGGCCAACAGGTCCGGGACGTCGATGTCGTCGGGTACGGCGAGCCCGTACGCCTCCTGCCACAGCGCAGCTCGCGCGGTGGGCTCGACGCGCGGGGCGCGCAGCAGCAGCGGGGGCCGGGTGGACCAGGCGGCGTCCCACGGGGTGCGGCCGACGAGGACGACGGGGACGGGGACGTCCGTCAACTGCCGCAGCAGCGCGGCCCGTTCGCGGTCGCGGTCCAGGGCGTCGACCGGGGCGCAGACCAGGCCGGCGCCGGTCAGCCGGGCCTCGCGTACGGCGGTGCGCACGGCCTCCGCCGGGGCCGGGTCGCGGGCGAGGCGGGCCAGGTCCAGGGCGAGGGCGGGACGCCCGGCCCCGGCGAGAGCGGTCGCGGCGAGGGCCGGGCCCGCGCCGCCCTGGTCCTCGCGCAGGTAGGCCAGGTGGATCTCGGCCGCCAGGGCCCGGGCCAGCGGGGCGGCGTCGCCCGCGCCGGGCACGGGCCGGGCCGGGGTCAGCAGGTCGGCGACCCGGGGGTCGGGGGTGTCGTCGCCGAGCAGATGTGCGGTGACCCGGTCCGGCACCCGCAGGGCGCGTCCGAGGAAGGGGCGGTCCGGGTCCTCGACGAGCAGCAGATCGCCGGAGGGCAGGGGCGCGCCGGCGCCGAGGCGGGCGCGGGCGGAGGCGTCGGCCGGGGACAGTCCGCACAGCTCCAGAGCCAGGCCGATGGAGGGGCGGCGCCGGGTGACGTCGTCGTTGAGATAGCCGTAGAAGGACTCGAACCGGGCGTCCAGGTCGGGCAGGAGGGCGATGAGCAGGATCTCGACGTCGAGGTCGGTCAGGCCCAGTGCGGTCGTGAGCCGGCGCAGGCTGGTGGGCGGCTCTGCGGTGTCGGCCCGTGTCTCGGTCTCGGCGTGCCGGGTGGCGTCCGTGCGGTCGGGGGCGGCGGGCAGGTGGGGCGTGCGCAGCAGGCGGTCCACGGCCTCGTCGGTGAGGTAGAGGCCCCGGAAGGCGTCGTCGGGGTTGGGGTCGGTCTGTCTGCGGGCGGCGACGGCGCGGCGTACCCGCTCCTCGACGAGGACCACCCGGTCCAGCAGGTGGCGAAGGCTGGGGTTCTCGGCGATGGGAGGCTCCTCGCTCCGCTCGGTGGGTGCGGGTGGGGTGGCGTGGGCCGGGCGTGACCGGCCGCGCGGGTCCGCGCGCCCCTCACGGGGCACGGTGGCGCGCCTGTCCCGGGCAGGACCGCGGGTACGGCGCCGACGAGCCCGCGCCGGATGCCGGCGCGGGCTCCCGCCGCCGGGGCACCCGGCAGCCCGTGCTCATCGACGGGCCCGGCTCACTCACGGACGCGCCGGGACAGCGCCGGCCGCGGGCGACGCGCCGGGTCGTCCGCCCCGCCGGTCCCCCGCGCTCCGGCGGGCTCCCGGCCGGTGTTCCCGGTGTTCCGGGTGTTCTCCACCCCGAGCCGCAGGCCGCCCTCCTCGGTGACCGGCGGCCCCGCCGCGACGGCCCCCGTGCCGACCAGGGGCACGCTGACCACGAGGTCGAGGGAGGGTTTCAGCTCGCCGCCGAGCGCGCTCCACACATCCGCGAACGAGCGGTCCTCGGGGGGCGGCAGCGCGATCGTCATCGGCACCGGCAGCGGAAGCTCGGCCAGCGAGCCGGTCAGGTGCCGGGTGGGCATGGCGTCGCTGCCCATCAGGCACAGCAGGAGGGAGGACAGCAGGCGGTGTTCGTCCTCGGGGCGCCGGGTCCAGGCGGTGATCAGGTAGGACAGCTTGAAGTACCGGGGCGGGCGGTGCCGGGCGACGACGGTGCCGCGCTCGTCGTACTCGTTGGACAGGCCGCGGGAGCGGCGGCGCATGTCCTCCCGGATGTCGTAGAGGTACAGATTGACGGTGGGGGCGTTGACCTTGGCCGCCCACTCCCGGGTGGGTGCGTCGAACATGACGCTGATCTGTGTGCCGCCCAGGGCGTCGTTGCGGACGAGGGCGCGCAGTGCTTCGTCGACCTCGTGGATCACGGTTCCACCTCCGTCCTGGTCGTCCGCGTCGTCCTCGTCATCCGCGGCCGATGAAGTCGGGCGGCTGGAGGCTGCGGGGCACGACGAGGACCTTCGCGCCGACCGGGTCGTAGCCGGGCCCTGTCGCCCGCAGCAGCCGTGATCCGGTCCGGTCCTTGCGCAGGACGAGGACCTGGGTGCGGAACGTCCCGTCGGCGTCCACCCGCACCGGGACCGTCGCGGCGGTGATGCCCGCGTTCCACTTCAGCTGTACGAGGGTTCCGGCCGGGAAGTCACGGCCCTCGGCGAGGACGACGTCGCCGAGCCGGGCGACGACGGGCCCGACGGTCAGCACCGGCTGCAGGACGCGGATCGGGACCGTGTCGGTGTTGTTGCCCGGGAACGGGTCGGTCGGTGTGCCGGCGACCCGGGCCGTCAGGGTGCCGGTGCCGGCCTTGTCGTACGACAGCCGGGTGGTGACCTCGATCCGGCCGCCGGCCGGCAGGGTGCAGGGACTGGCGGTGGTGCAGCGGTCCTGCGGTTTCACCACGGTGGCGGTGCCGGGGGGTACGGCGGTCAGGACGACGTTCGTCGCGTTGTCCGGTCCGGCGTTGGTGAGGGTGAACGTCGCCGTGAGGGTGCCTCCGGTGAAGGCGGGCTGCGGGTCGACGGCGGCGGTCACGGCGAGGTCGGCGGCGGGCGGGACGGGGCCCGGCGGCATCAGGGTGACGGTCACGACGGCGGTGTCGCGGCCGATGTTGCCCGCCTTGTCGGTCGCCGTGCAGGTGACGGTGGTCTTCCCGATCGGGAAGCGCGTCCCGGAGGGCGGGGTGCAGCTGGTGGGGAGGGTGCCGTCGACGACGTCCTGGGCGGTGGCGGTGTAGCGGACGGGGATGCCGCTCGGGCTGATGGTGCGGACGGTCCGGTCGTCCACCCGGACGACGGGCGGAGCGTTGTCGATCACGGTGAAGACGGCCGTGTCGGTGCCGGTGTTGCCGGCGGCGTCGGTCGCGGTGCAGGTCACGGTGGTCTTCCCGATCGGGAAGGTGGAACCGGTCGGGGGTGTGCAGGTGACGGCCAGGGGCCCGTCGACCAGGTCCTGGGCCGTGGCGGTGTAGTCGATCAGGGCGCCGTCGGGCCCGGTGGCCGCCTCGGTGCGGTCGGTCACGGTGACCACGGGCGGGGTCGTGTCCACCACGGTGATCACGGCGGTGTCGGTGCCGGTGTTCTCACGGGAGTCCGTCGACGTGCAGGTCACCGTGGTGGGGCCGAGCGGGAAGACGGAGCCGGAGGGCGGGGCGCAGGTGACCGTCGTCGGTCCGTCCACGGTGTCGACCGCGGTGGCGGGGTACTCCACCGTCGCGCCGTCGGGCCCGGTGGCCTCCACCGTGCGGTCGTCGACCGTCACGATGGGCGCGGTCGTGTCGACCACGGTGACGACGGCGGTGCCCGTGCCGGTGTTCCCGTGGGAGTCCGTCGACGTGCAGGTCACCTTGGTCTCCCCGATCGGGAACACCGAACCCGACGGCGGGACACAGGTCACCGGTACCGTCCCGTCGACCGTGTCCCGCGCCGACGCGGGGTACTCCACGACCGCGCCGTCGGGGCCGGTCGCCTGCGCGGTGCGGTCCTCGACGGTGACGACGGGGCCGGTCGAGTCGACCACGGTGATCACGGCCGTGTCCCGGCCGGTGTGGCCCGTCTTGTCGGTCGCCGTGCAGGTGACCGTCGTCCGCCCGATGGGGAAGCGTGTCCCGGAGGGCGGCTCGCAGAAGACCGGGACGTCGCCGTCGACGTTGTCGTGCGCGGTGGCCGGGTAGTCGACGACCGCGCCGTCCGGGCCGGTGGCCTCGACCGTACGGTCCTCGACGGTCACCGCCGGAGGGGTCACGTCGTTGACGGTGATACGGATCTGCTCCCGGTAGGCCGGGTCTGCCGCCGGGCCGAGGGTGAACTGGACCGTGCAGTTCAGCGTGGTGCCCTGGGGTGCGTCCGGGGACACGGTGATGCGCTCGCCGAAGGAGGCGGTCTGGCCGCTGATCACCTGGGTGCTCGCCGGGGACAGGGAGACGTCCAGCGAGCGGTCGCAGTCGACGAGCTGGTGGCCGACGGAGACCGGGAGGTTCTTCAGGCCCTGGACGATGGCGTTCGACACCTGGGTCGGGTCGACGCCCTGGAGGTACGTACCGCCGGTGGCCCGGGTGACGCGGGTGGCCTGGCCGTTCTCGTAGTCGCCGCCGTCGGGCCGCTGGCCGTCGAGTCCGTCGCTGTAGCTGTCCACGTCGACGGCGAGCACCTTCACGCCGTGGCTCTGGAGCGTACTGATGATCTCGGTGAAGCCGTGCCCGTTGCTGGGGTCGTGGCTGGAGGCGTCGCCGACCAGGACCACGATGGGGCTGGCGCCGTCCCGGAACGTGTTCCGGCCGTCGGCCCCGGTCGCCACCTCGAAGAGCGCGTTCCCCCAGTCCTCCGGGGTGTCTCCGCCGCCGGCAGCGGTCAAGGCGTCCACGCCGCGCTTGATGGCATCGCGGTCGGTGGTGAACGCCTGGTGCAGGAGGAAGAGCCGGGCCTGAGCGGCTTGGTCACCATAGCTGGCGACGGCGAACCGGGAATCGGGCTGCGCGCCGAAGACCTGGTCGACGATCTGGGACAGGTTCTGCCTCACGTTGACGATGGGTTCTTCCATGCTGCCGGTGTTGTCCACCAGCAGCACCACATCCGGCTTGGGCGGCACCGCCGGGGTCCGCACCTGCTTGTCCACGGTGATCGAGGCGCCGGGGTCCAGCGACTGCTGCACCAGCGGCGGGGTGACCGGGGTCGTCGCGGCCGCGGCCTCGGCCGGCGAGTAGGGCGGGTGCGCCATCGTCGGCGAGGACGGCGAGGACGACGGAGAGGACGAGGACGGCGAGGGCGACGGAGACGACGGGGGTGAGGAGGACGGCGAGGGGGAGGCGGACGAAGCCGTCGTCCGGGCCCGCGGCGCCGTGTCTCCGGTGCCGGCTCCTACCGCGCCGAACGCGAGGACCGCGGCCATCAGGCCCGCCCGCAGCCGGAACACCCGCACGACATCCCCTCCCAGGTCTACGTCTGTCCCACCGTCCCCGGTGCCGCTCCGCGACGGAGCGGCACATGGGACACCCGAGGGGGAAGCCCGGGCTGCCCCTCCGGGCAATCCCTTCCTCCCCCGGCTGCCGAGGCGGACCGCCCGCTCCGGGTCGGTCCCGTCGGATCAGCCCCTTCAGATCAGCCCCTGCCGGAGCGCGTAGGCGACGACATGGGAGCGGTTGCGCAGGTGCAGCCGGGTGACCAGCTCGTGCAGGATGTTCTTGATGGTCCGTTCGGAGTACGCGAGTTTCGAGGCGATGTCCCCGGTGTCGTAACCCTCGGCGACCAGTCGGACGACCTCGATCTCCCGGTCGGTGAGCCCGCTGAAGTTCAGTCCGCGCGGCGCCAGGACCTGGCTCTGCAACTGACCGACCTGCTCCAGCAGCCGGCCCAGCAGATCGGCGGGCACGCTTCCCTCTCCCCTGGCCACCGCGTTGATCACCTGTACCAGCCGCTCCGGCGTCGCCTCGGACCGGCGCAGGATGCCCGCCACTCCGCACTCTGCGGCACCGACCACCTGCTGGTCGTCGATGCGGGTGGCGATCAGCGCCATCCGGGCCGCGGTCGTCCGCCGGATGTGACGGAGGATCCGCAGCGACTCCTCGTCTATGGTCTCCACGACGACCACCACCACGGCGGCGGCCGTCTCCTCCCCCTCCTCCTGCAGCCGGATCTCCGGACGGGGCCGCAGCTGCGTGGCGACCCCCGCTCTGGAGATCGGGTCATCCGCGCGCAGGCTCACAACGATCCGGTCCACAACGGTCTCCCCCCTGGTCAAGCGCATCGCGGCGCGGCGAGCAGTATGCGGCAGGCGACTCCACGCGAAATCAACAAGGCATCAATGGGCACATCAGCTTCCCGAAAGTCTTCCTGAGAGGCCCGTGCAGGCCGCCGTCACCGGTCTTACCGTGCCGCTCATGACAACTGCGGCAAGCCTGGACACGACCGCTGTGACGGCCGAGCCCGGCGGGCGGATCGACGTTCCCCTTCAGGTACGCAACTCCGGCAGCACGGTGGAGGAGTACCGCTTCGAGGTCGTGGGCCCGGCGGCGGCCTGGGCGACCGTCGAACCGGCGAGCCTTTCGCTGTTCCCGGGCAGTACGGGCACCGCGGTCCTCGCGCTGAGCCCGCCCCGGAGCTCGGAGTCACTGGCCGGGGACGTCCCGTTCGGGGTGCGGGTGGTGCCCACCAGCGCCCCCGACACGACGGTGGTCCCCGAGGGCGTCCTCACGGTCCTGCCGTTCGCCTCGATCACCGGGGAGCTGGTGCCCCGCGGGTTCGACGGCGCCTGGCGCGGCAACACGGACGTGGCCGTCGACAACCACGGCAACACCCCGGTGACGGTGCAACTGACGGCCCAGAGCGACAGCTCCCGGGTGCGGCTGCGCTTCTCCCGGGAGACCGTCGAGCTGGCGCCGGGCGCGGCCGAACTGTCACGGCTCACCGTGCGTCCGGCACGGCGGCTGTGGCGCGGCACCCCCGTGGTGCATCCGTTCCAGGTGGTGGCGACGCCCATGGGCGACGTGCCGCACGAGTCGGTCGTCCTGGACGGCACCTACCAGCAGAACGCGATACTGCCGCGCTGGCTGCCACGCGCCCTGGTGGCGGCGGTGGCCGCGCTGGCGGCCCTGGCCGTCGTGTGGTTCGCCCTGCTGCGCCCGGTGGTGCGGTCCGCGGCGCGGGAGGAATCCCAGAAGCAGGTGGCCGCCGCGCTGTCGCCCAGCCCCGGGGCGTCCGGCGCCGCGAGCGGCGGTGGCTCGTCCGGTGCGTCGGCGGGCGCCGGCGGAAAGGGACAGGACGCGGCGGGTGGCGGCTCACCGAGCTCCGGCGCCGCGGCGGGATCGACGGCCGGGAGCACCGGCGGCGGTACGGGCGGAACCGGCGGCGGGGGCACCAGTGGCAGCGGGGGCGGGGGTACCGGGGATCCGCGCAGCGCTCAGGCCGAGGTCAAGGACTCGGTGGGCGGCGACCCCAAGGGCGGCACGGTGTTCACCGTCCCGGACGGCCAGGCGTTCGACCTGACGGACCTGGTGGCGCAGAACCCGCAGGGCGACTCCGGCACCGTCGTCATCGCCGCCGAGGACCGGACCCTGCTGCGGCTCGCGCTGCAGAACTTCCGCGACCAGGACTACCACTTCGTCACCCCGATCGTGGTGCCCGCCGGAGGGAAGATCACCATGACGGTGACCTGCACCGAGGTGGGAAAGCCGGTGGGCAGTCCGACACCGGCCCAGTGCGCCGAGTCGGTGCTGGTCGGCGGGACTCTGAGGGCGGCGCCCAGCCCCTCCCCCACCACGGCCTGAGCCGGGCGGAGGACGACGGGACCCACCGGCCGGTACGGCGCCCGGCCCACCGGCCGGTACGGGACCCGGGCAGGCGGGGCCGCGCCGCCCGGGACGGCGAACGGTACGGCCCCGGGCTCGGACGAGCCCGGGGCCGTACCGTTCACGCATCACCCGGCTCGTCCTCCTGCTGCTCCTCCTCGGCCCGTTGCACGAACATCCCCTGCACATCGGCGGGTTCCTCGTCCTGCTGCTCGGCCTCCCGCTGGACCGACGCGGACGGCCCGGGAACGGCCGCCGGCCCGTCCGTGGCCTGCGCGGCCGGAGCCGGGGCGGACATGACACGTTCGGCGTTCGCGCTGGCCTCCCGCTCGAACCGGTCCGAGGGATCGCTGACCCGGATCCCACCGGGCGCGGCGCTCCCGTCGACCGGGCCGCTGCGCTGCTGGATCACATGGGTCAGTTCATGGGCGAGCGTGGTACGCCCGGCCTGGGACGACGGGTCGTAGGCGTCCCGCTGGAAGACGACGTTGCTGCCGACGGTGTAGGCATGTGCTCCGACCGACTTCGCGGACTCGTGCGCCGCGTCGCCCGTGTGCACCCGCACGTCGGAGAAGTCCGCCCCGAGCCTCGCCTCCATGTCGGCGCGGACCTCGGTACCGAGAGCCTGTCCGGAGCCGGATCCGACGACGTCGTGCACGGGGGAACGCTGCGACGGGCCGTTTTCCTCGTCCTGCTCCCGCTGCAGCATGGCGCCCACCGCGCCGTTGCCGACGGCACGCTGCAAGGTGCCCATACCGGACGGGCCCAGGACATCGGGGCGGCCCGCGGCCGCCGCCTTGAACAGCCGCGAGTCGTCGGTCCGGGACTGCTCGTGGCCAGCGTGCCGGTGATCGTGGTCATGGTCGTGGTCGTGATCGTGTAGGTGATCGGGCATTCTCACTCCCTGGGACGGCTGGCGGCAGACCTCTCTCACCCTGACACTGCCTCAGCGCGTGGGCCGGGTACAGGCGTACGACTGTCCACGGGAGTGCAGCCATCGCTGCCCGATGAGGCAGACGCCGGCTCGGGTGACGGTGTGCCGGTCCGCCCCTTCGGACCCTGCCGGGATCCGCACCTGTCGGGCTGCGCATCCTTCCACGGCCATGCCCGCCACCTGCCCGCCTGACCGCTTCCGCCGAACGGGCCCGGGACGAACCGCGCCCAGGTGGCGTCGGCGAGCGCGCAGGGGTGCGCAGATTCCCGGCGTACCGCGTGAATCCCTCTACTCCCGTGAGTCTTCCCAACGGAAGGATCCAAGAGGCGACCCTTCCCTCCACCGGCCCGATGTCTCCGGCGCTTCGGGGTCGCCGTCCCCCTGCCGTCGGCGGATCAGATGCCCGATGGTGACGATCGCACCGAGCAACAGTCCGACCAGGCAGACCAGGCCGACCGCGAGTCCGGCGATGCCCAGCAGTCCGTACCCCGTCAGGGCCGCCATGATGTCCATCAGATTCATGCATCCACAGGCCGGCATGACGACATGGTCCCAGCTCACGGCCCGACCGTGACGGTGCGTGGCCCATCCGTGTCCCGGACATGCCCATTCCGCAACAGGGCAGCCTGACCGGACGTCGGCGGCTTCGGTTTCAGTGGGCGCACCTGCACGACGTCCGCCCGGAAAGGCTGCCCACGGGGGCGGCGGTTACCTCCGGGCGGGACAAGTGCGGCACGCCCCGTCTGTCGGCCGACGGTCCCGCCCCGGTAACCTCGTGCGGGGAGACGTCAGATGCCATCGGGTGCCACTCCGAGGAGGCGATGGTGTTCGGAAACGGCACGCGGTGGCTCGCGGGCTCGATGACCGTGGCCTGCGTGGTACTCGTCGGCCCCAGCGCGCCCAGCGGTGCCCCGATCGCCGGGCCGCTGCCCGCCGGTGCCACCGGAGATGTCGTACCGAACCGGGTCATGACGTGGAACCTCTGCAACCCCTGTGCTCAGAGCGACGTCGACCGGGCGGCGGAGATCGCCGCGTACGCACCCCAGGTCGTCGCCCTGCAGGAAGCGTGCGTACGTGACGTCGAGCGGATCCGGGGCTATCTGGAGAGCTTGTACGGGCTGGTCTACCACGTCGAGTACGGCACGGTTCTTCGCAGTTGGGGCCGCTGCGGCGGAGCACCATGGAGTCCGGGAGCCTTCGGCCAGGCGGTCCTCTCGGCGGCGCCGATGACGGACCGGGTGAGCGTGGAATACCCCGATGGAGGATCCGAGGACCGCGGGTACATGGCCGTCAGCACCGTGGTGGGCGGCAGGTCCGTCCGGGTCTTCGCCACGCACCTCGCCCAGCGGCGCCAGGAGGGGGTCCGGGCGGACCAGAGCCGCTTGCTCGCCGCAGAGATCGCCCGGTACGACCGCGCCATAGTCCTCGGCGACTTCAACGCCGTGCCGGACGCTCCCGAACTCGCTCCCCTGTGGGCGCTGGCCGCGGACGCGGACCCTCGGTGCCGGCCCGCGTCAGGAGGTGTCTGCAGGCCGACCACCGACTGGCAGAGCAAGTTCGACTACATCTTCCTGCGTGGCGTCGTCCCGCTCGAGCAAGGTACGCATCCCAGTCCGTACTCGGATCACCACCTCGTGTACAGCGACGTCGGCCCCCTCCCGAACGACCCGCCGCAGACCTCACCCGACGAGGCGTCAGAAGCCGCCGTACGAAACGGACTTCACCAGTGAACAGATCCTCGTAGTGTGACAGTTCTCACCGGAGGACTTGGACAGCCCTCTCCAGATGTGGGGCAGGCAGGTCTCGGAGTAGCTGTCGAGAAGACGGGAGCCGCCTTCCCCGGCCTGGCGGATGACGGCGCGGGCGAAGACCTCGGCGTCGTGCAGAGCCAGGTGGATGCCCTTGGCGCTCATCGGCGGAACGATGTGGGCGGCGTCTCCGAGCAGGTAGAGCCGGCCGTGGCTCATCGGGTCGAACACCACGCTGCGGGGCGGCACGATCTGCTTGCTGATGACCTCGCCGCTCGCGACAGGACAGCCGAAGCGGGCCTCCAGTTCGCTCCAGATGCGCTTGTCCGGCCACTGTTCGGGGGTGTCGATCGTGACGGTCGTGCCGTCGGCGGAGCGGTGGCGCACGGCCGGGCGCTGACCGGTGATGTCCTGCGGGGTGACGTCGGCGGCCTCGTAGCGGAGGTCGCCGCCGTCGCGCAGGAAGGTGTCCGTGAGGTTGCGGACGAGGACCGGGCTCGGGCAGGTGCAGGGACGTCTCCGCGGTGTCGGCGAGCTCGTCCACGATCACGGTCAGCAGCCGCCGGTGCGCCCCGGGCCGCCTTTCCGGCCGGTCGGTCAGCGCCAGGAGCGTCTCGCGCAGCAGGGGGCTGACCGCGAAGACGCTGGGGTGCTGCACGAACTCGCCGCACAGGTCGAGAGGTACGGTCACGAGGCGCACGTCGGTGTGCCCGTGGAAGCGGTGGGAGTGGGCGAAGCGCGGCGGTGTCCAGGTGACACGATCGGCGGGGGCGACCCAGGTTCCCCGCTCGGTCGCGGTGGCCAGCGCGCCGGCGGCGGCGTACACGAGCTGCCCGTGCAGGTGCGAGTGGGGGGCGAGCTGGAAGCCGTGGGGCGGCCAGGCCCCTCCCTGGAGAATCGGCTCTTCCGGTCCGGTGGAGGCGGCCGAAGTGTGGCTGGCTGAAGACATCAGGCGTCAGGCTACCGATGATCAAGGTCCCGGCGGCAGGTCGGCATCGGTCTCTTCCGGGTCCTTCGGCGGCTTCTGTCACCCGCACCAGCGGTGCCATGATGATCGCCATCGGCGCCTTCCTGTCGGTGGAACGCCTGGCCGGCTGAGGAACCCGTCCCGTTTCACCCGACACGGATCCGAGGGAGAACACGCACGTGGCAGACCGGATGGAGCAGGAACAGGCAAGCCCCGCGGTGCAGAAGCGCGTCCAGGACAGCTTCGACAGGCAGGGCCTGATGTCCCACCTCGGCGCGCGGATCACTCACATCGGGCCCGGCCGCGTACACATCGTGCTCCCGGCCCGCCCCGAGGTGACCCAGCAGCACGGTTACGTCCATGCCGGCGCCACCAGCGCCATCGCGGACAGCGCCGGCGGCTACGCCGGGCTCACCCTGTTCGACGAGGACTCCGGTGTCCTCACCGTCGAGTACAAGATCAATCTCATCGCGCCCGCCGCGGGTGACCACCTGGAGGCGATCGGGACGGTCCTGAAGTCCGGACGTACGCTGACTGTCTGCCAGTTGGAGGTGTACGGCGTCCAGGCCGACGGCGCCCGCAAGCTCGTCGCCAACGGCCAGCAGACGCTGATCCGCCTGCACGAGCCCGCCGAATGAGCCGCCGGTCGACCGTTTTGGCCCTGCCGTCCTGGCCGACTCGGTAGCAGCGTCCCCTCCTCGACGCCGACACCCTCCTGCTGCCCGGACGGCAACCAGCCCTGATCGACAGCGGGTTCGTCGGGCACGTGTGTGCAGCCCGCAGCTCTCAGGGCGTCACGCAGGGCGTGATCCCGCTCGGACGTGCCGTCCCCGGAACAGCACGAGGACAGCTGGGATTCGAACCGCTTGACGCACTCGCGCCGCACGCCGAAGGACACGACCGGCGCGCGAGGGAACTCACTCGGGGCGAGCGGCGAAGGAGTGGTGAAAGCCCAAGCCTTCGAAGCATGTTCCCTTGAACGAGAGGAGCCCCGATGACCGTGGAGCCAGGCGTCCGCACGGGGGCGGAGAGCGATGCCTCGGTGATCGCGCGGTCCCGGGACGAGCCCGAAGCGTTCGCCGTGCTCTTCGACCGGTACGCGGACGAGGTGCATCGCTATCTGGCCCGCAGGCTCGGTGACGAGCCGGCCGACGACCTCATGGCAGAGACCTTCACCACCGCCTTCCAGCAGCGGCACCGGTACGACCCCTCGCGGGCCACGGGGGACGGCGCCCGGCCCTGGCTGTTCGGTATAGCGACCAACCTGGTCGGCAGACACCGACGGGCCGAGGGCCGCCGTTTCAAAGCCATGGCCCGCGTCCCGGCTCCGGCCGATCACGAGGAGCCGCTGGCCGACCGTGCCGCGTCCCGGGTGGGGGCACAGGCCGTACGCCGCGAGCTGGCCGCGGGACTGGCCGCGCTGTCCGCACGGCACCGGGACGTGCTGCTGCTGGTGGCGTGGGGCGGTCTCGGCTACGAGGAGGTGGCCCAGGCCCTCGATGTCCCCATCGGCACCGTCAGATCACGGTTGCACCGGGCCCGCGGCAAGCTGCGCGAAGCGCTGGGCGGATCCGACCCGACGACACTGCGAGAGGTACCCGGCCATGACTGACGAACTCGAACTCCTGCGGGACTGGGACACGGACGCCGCCCCGCTCACCGACCCGGCCCGAGCGGAGGCCCGCCACCGGCTGCTCAACACGATCGCGCGCGCGCAGCAGCACCCCGCCGCGGTCCTCGGCCGACGTCACGCGCTCCGGCTCGCGACCGCCGCGGTGGTCGCCGTGGCGGTCACGGGAACGGCGGTACTGATCACCGAGCGCGGAGGCGACAGGGGCGATCGCTCCGACCGCGTATCGGGCACGGCGACCCCGAGGATGAGCAACGTCAGCGCCGTGACCGTCCTGAACGGGGCGGCAGCGCAGACCGGCAGGCACGAGAACCCCGTGGCACCGCGCGCCGACCAGTTCATCTACTCGAAGCGGGTCATCGAGGAGACGGAACGCGGGACCGGCGCGGTCAGGACCTACGAGGACGTGAACTGGGACTCGGTGGACGGTTCCAAGCGCTCCTTGACCATGGAACTCGGCCGGGTGATCTGGGAGGAGCCCTTGAAGAAGGGCGAGGGCGTGTGGCCGCCCCGGAAGTGGAGCGAGCTGAAGCAACTGCCCACCGACCCGGAGAAACTCATTCCGGTCATCACCGACCTCGGATCGTCCAGCAGGTCGACGAGCGACTTCACCGAAATGGACTGGTTCGACGCCTACTTCATGCTCGGTGAGCTCCTGAAGTGGCCGGTGCTGCCCCAGGGGCTGCGTCCCGCCGCGTACAAGGCGCTGGCCCTGGTGCCCGGTGTCGAGGCGATCCCGGGGGTGAAGGACTCCGCCGGGCGCACCGGGGTGGGGATCGCCTGTCCCGAAAGTCCGCTCGCGGAGGGCAAGTACCTCATCTTCGACCCGGCATCCTATGAATTCCTGGGATTCCGTGACGAACGGACCTCGGCGTCCGGCGACAAGACGTACATCCAGCTGTCACACGTGGTGGAGTGGGCGATCGTCGACCGGCTGAAGGAGCGCCCCTAGTGTTCCGAGTCGGGAATTCTGTTCAGATATGAGGCGAGGCGTTCGAGGATCTCGTCCGCAGTCTTCGTCCAGACGTAGGGCTTGGGGTC